>DAORDK010000018.1:0-39554 GCA_035345935.1 Rhodocyclaceae bacterium
GCAGCCTTGCTTCCAGGGCGAGCGGCTTCGGCGATCGGCTTCGGAGTGAATCGGGCGCGGGGCGCGGCGGTGCTCCTGGCCCGGAAGCAAGTCCGATCCGGGGTAAGGGTAGGGAGAGATTCCGCGCAGCGGCTGCACCAATTTGGCGGCTGGGCACCCGGGGGCTCACCCAAACTGTGCGTTACTTGGTAGCGGCGTCCATCGTCTGGGGAAATTACCCGACTGATTTTCTTGGTTTTTCTCTTTGATCGATCGGGTGGACCAAATGTTGCCTTGATCATTGCGTGCATCGCGAGGGTTCTGAAGGAATTCTGAGCCTGAGCGCATGCAGGCGCTGAAACTTGGCGCAAGCTCGGATCATCTGCATTGCCCTCGAAAGGAGATGCCATGCCCCATCGTTCGATTCGTGAAGTCATCGGCCACCGGCCCTTCCCCACAGTTCTGCCTACCCACTCGATTCGCGAATGCGCCTACCTGATGAAGGAGTGGCGGTCCTCTGCCGTCCTCGTGGTCAAGGACGACAAGCTTCTCGGCATCTTGACCGAGCGAGACATCGTGTTCCGCTGCGTCGCCCTGGATTGCCCCATGGACAGCTTGCGCGTCTGGAGCGTGATGACCAAGGATCCGCAGACCATCCACAAGGACAAACCCTTTGGTCACGCCTTGCATCTCATGTATGAAGGCGGTTTTCGACATCTGCCGGTCGTCGACGATCTGGGCAAGGTGGTTGGTCTGCTGGCCGCTCAGGACGCGCTGATGCTGGATGCTCGGCAGCTCGAAGAGGATTTGGTTCGCCGCGAAGACATCGCGGTCATTCTTTGAATTTCGTCGGGTCGGGCCAATTCCAGGCAATGCTCGACCCGCAACCCCGAAATTAGTCTCCTCCGCTCTCCCTACGCAAGTAGGATTGGCACCCGCCGCAAGGCGGGTTCTTTTTGCTCGCCTAGGCCCTTCGCTTATCGCCCAAACAGTCGAGAGAGAGTCAATTCGGGCTGTGCGCACCCCGACTGCGGACGTCCCCGGAGCCCATGAATCCCTAAGAGGCTCTCCGTCGCCTCATCCAGCCCCACAGGCCGGCCAGCGCCAGACCGGCCACGAGTCCACCCACGCCGGCCACCACGGCCATGCGCTCCAATTCGGCAATCAACACGTTGTTGAAGGTATTGGTCGAAAGATTGAGCGCCACGATTTTCCAATTGCCTTCGACCTTGCGCAGGCTGACAGTCCAACGGGAGTCGAAACGGAAGACCGAGCGGTGATGGGGGGTGAATTCGTCGGCAGTAGTCCCGTGGGCGACGGCAAAGTCGCCATAGAAGACTGCCGGTCCGGCGATCTTGGGGTGAGTGGAGTACTTGCTGAGGATGGTTCCCGGGGCGTCGCCGACCATGCGCTTGAAATAGTCGCGGACCTCGTCGGGTCCCCGCGAGACTTCTGCGTTCAGCCAGGTGACCACCCCCTTCTCGTCGATGTGTTTGGCCATGAGTTCGACATTGGCCTGGTTGATCCCGGTCTCCACGTCCTTGAGGATGGCGAGGAGGGTCTGACGGTCGGCGGCGCGGTCGTCTTCCGCGGCGGCGGGGAGTATTCCGGCGGTCAGGGCAAATATCAGGATGGCAAGGAAGGCACGCATGGAAATGCTCCGGAGTGGGGTCTAAGGGCGAACGCTAATGGGAGTGTGCAAAAGGCCGGCGGGGGAATCAAGGGTGTGGGCTGGGGATTGAGGTTGCTCGACTCGCCAGGAGGGTCAGCGCCTCGTGCTGGATCGGGCCGATTCTCGCCTGGGGCCGTGCCCGGCGTACCTGGGCGATGGCGTCGTCCGGGTCGGAGGCGCGGCCGCTGGCAAGAAGCCAGGCGGCCACTGCCGCCGCACTGCGCGAGTAGCCGAGGGCGCAGTAGACCAGCAGAGGGCCCGCCGCCCGCCGGTCTTCGATGATCGCCGCGGCCTCGGCGAGGGCGGCGGCGCCGGGGGGGACGAGATCGAGCCAGGGCAGGCTGATCGTGGCCCAGGGGCCGCAGGGGGGAGGCAGTTCGGCGGCGAGGTCCACCAGGGTGGCGTAGCCCGCGCCGCTGGCGTCCAGCCGGGAGGGAAGGCGGCCCAACCAGACGCCGTCGGCGACCCTCACCGCTTTGGCGTCCCCGCGGGTCCACAGCCGGGAGTTGATCCAGGCGCCGAGGCGATAAGGGGCGAGCAGCGCGGTCGTGGCCGGCGAGGAACGTCCGTTCCCTTTCTGGAATCCGGCGGGGCCGAGCCCCAGGTAGATGAGTGCCACGGCGGTCAGCGCCAGCGCGGGCCAGAGGAGCCAGAGCGCAGTACCGCCGGGCGTGGCGAGAAGGGCGCAAATCCCGGCGGCGGCAGCATAGCGACCGGCGAGTCGACGCCGGGTGGGGTCGGTGGTGCTGCGCCAGCCGGTCACCAGGCCGGGTCCGACGTCGGGCCACAGCCACAGGCAGAGGAGTCCGACTGCCGCGCCGGTGGCCAGGTCGATGAAATGATGCTGGAAGGTCGTGAGGGTGGACACGGCGATCAGGGCGGCCCAGGCATGGACGGCCAGACGACCAGGACCGCGGGTCGCTTCCGCGAAGCGCACCCAGATGATGAGGAGCAGGCCGATATGGAGGGCTGGAGCCTGGTTGTAGGGCTTGTCGAAGCTGGCGAGGGCGCCGAACAGGGCTCCCGGGAGGCCGTCCGCCGGCGGTCGGGGGAAATCGAAGCGCAGCGGAAAGGCGAGGAAGCCGGCGACACTGATCCCCTGGGCGGTGAGAAGGCGCAGGCCGTGGACGTCCACGGCCCGGCGGGTGCGACAGAGGAGAAAGGAGAGCCCGTAGAGGAGATCGATGGACCAGTAGGGGACGATGGTCCAGGGCAGGAAGGGGATGGCGCGCTCCCAGGCGAAGTGGACGCTGGTGGTGACCGCGCGGGCCTCTGCGATGCGGTTGGCGTAGCCATAGCTGAGGAAGAAGAGGGGGGCGAGGAACGCCAGCCAGGCGAGGCTGCGCCGCCAGGGCAGGGATTCGGGCGGCGCAGCCGCCATCGGAGTCAATCGGAAGACCTCGGGGGACTCCGGAAACGATTCATGACCCGGGCCTCCGGCGGGCCAGGGAGACGGTGAAGATGCCCCAGCGGTCGATGCGCTGTTCCAGCTTTTCGAAGCCGGCCGCGGCGACCAGTTGATCGAGCTCGGCCTGACTCCGGCGGCGCATGACCCAGGCGACGCCGTCCCGGTGGCTGGTGAGGGCGCGGGCGATCAGTTCCAGTTGCGGGTGCCAGGGCTGGCCGGTGTAGATCAGGTAGCCGCCGGGTTCGATGGCCTCGGCGAGACCGGCCAGGGATTCCCGCACCCGGGCATTGTCCGGGAACAGCTCATAGAGTCCGGAGACGATACCGACATTGGCCTGGGGGGAGAGGGCGGCGAGGGACTTCCTGTCGAAGGCATCGCCCTGTTCAAAGCTGCCGATGTCGGTACAGCCGCGTTCGGCGAGCAAGGTCCGGCCGGCGGCGACGTTGATCGGACTGTAATCCCGCAGACGGATGGAGCGGGGCCGACGGGGGACGCTGGGCAGGGCATCGAGGACATAGCGGCCGTGGCCGGCGGCAACGTCCAGGATGTGGGCGGGACGGCCTTCTTCGGCGAGGCGGGCGAGCGCCCGCCGGAGGAGCTCCTCCAGATGGCGCTTGCGTTCCCGGATGCCGCGCCAGCCGATGGCGTTGAGATAATTGCGGTCGATGAGCCGGCCCAGAGGGCCCCAGCCGGTGGCGACATTGCGGTAGATGTAATCCAGGGTGCTGCCGGAATCGAAGCCGGTGGTCTGCCCCAGGCGCAGGCCTGCGGAGAGGCAGGCGCCGAAGCGCAGGGCAGCACGGGTGGCGGCCCAGTAGAGACCTCGGGGCGAAAGGAGCGGCAGGGGCGCTGCCAGCGCTTGCGCCTCGTCGAAACTCGCTCCGCGGCGGTCGGCATCGGCCAGATTCGTCACGGCCGGAGACAGGGCAAAGCGCTCGACGATGAAGCGCCGCACCTGGGCGATGGCGGGCTGGCGGTCCCGCTCGCCCAGGGTGTCGTGAAAGAAATCGGAAAAGACGTGCTTTTCCTTGATCGGGCTGCCCAAGCGGGCAAAGAAGTCGTGCTGCGGGCCGGGATGAACCACCCAGTCCCGGCCCGAGAGGAGCAACTGGGTTGGGGTGACCATAGCCGCGGCGTCGGCGACCACCCGCTCGGCGACATCGTAGAGTTCGAGCAGGATGTTGGACGAAATGGCACGGCTGATCAGCGGATCGCGGTCGTAGTCGGCCTGGCGCTCCGCGTCCTGGGTGAGAAAGCGGGCCTTGACGTAGCTCTGGACGTAGAAATTGCCCCTCAGCGCCTGCAGAAGCCGCAATCCCGGCCGGGCGAGGGGGACGTAGAGCTTGACCTTGAAGGCCGGTGCGGCCAGCACTTGGCAGCGGATCGGCGGGGCGTAGTCATGAACCCAGGCGGCGACGGCGACGGCCCCCACGCTTTGCGCGACCACGGCCACGTCCCGGGGATCGAGGCCGTGGGCGGCACCAAGATGATCGACGAAGGTCTGCACGTCGCGGACGGTGAAGTCCAGGCCTGGCGAGTAGCCGCGAGGGCCGGGCGAGCGGCCGTGCCCCCGGGCGTCCCAGGCGAAGAAATCGAAATCCGGCAGGTCGAGTTCGTCGACCAGATGGGCCATGCGGCCGGAGTGCTCGTGGCCCCGGTGGAAAAGCAGGATGGCGCCCCGCCGGGGGGTCGTGGCAGGCCAATGGCGGTAGAAGAGCTCAACCCCGTCGTGGGTCGTGAACCGGTTTTCCTGGGCGAGACGTGGGGGCATTGCAAAGTCGATGGACGGTCAGGGAGCGCAAATTATCACCTTTCTCCCGCCCTGGATATCGCGGTCCGGAAGTCGAGGGAAACTGACCGGAGGCTGCGGGAGATACCGCGTAAGGATCGTCTTGCGACACAATGGCGGCATGAAAATCCTCATTGTCGAAGACGAAGTCCGGACCGGCGATTATCTGCGGCAGGGACTGACCGAGGCCGGATTTACGGCGGACCTCGTCCGCGACGGTCTGGACGGCATGCACGAGGGCCTTTCCGGGGGCTACGACCTCATCGTGCTGGACGTCAATCTGCCCGGCCTCGACGGCTGGAACGTGCTGAAGGCCTTGCGGGCGGCCGGGCGGGAGATGCCGGTCCTGTTTCTCACGGCGCGCGACCGGGTCGAGGATCGCGTCAAAGGCCTCGAACTGGGGGCCGACGACTATCTGGTCAAACCCTTCGCCTTTTCGGAACTGCTCGCTCGCGTGCGGACCCTGCTCCGGAGAGGCAGGGCGAAGGAGCCCGACGTCCTCGTGCTGGCAGACCTGGAGCTTGACGTGGTCAAGCGTCGGGCGCTGCGGGCGGGCCGCCGGATCGACCTGACGGCCAAGGAATTCGCCCTGCTGGAATTGTTTCTGCGCCGACCGGGCGAGGTGCTTGCGCGGAGCTTCATCGCCTCCCAGGTCTGGGACATGAATTTCGATTCGGACACCAACGTGGTGGAAGTCGCCATCCGCCGCCTGCGGGCCAAGGTGGATGACGGTTTCGAGCCCAAGCTGATCCATACCCTGCGCGGCATGGGCTACGTGCTGGAGCTACGGTGAAGCTGCTTCCCGCGTCGCTGACCCTGCGCCTTTCGCTGGCCTTCGCGGGGCTCGCGGTGGCCGTATTTTCCGCCCTGGGGGTGTACCTGGGGCGAGCGGCGGATGAGCACATGCTGGAACTCGACCGCCACGAACTGCTAGGCAAGCTGGAACTGGCGCGCCATGCGGCCGCCGGCGCAGCGAGTGCCGAGGCCTTGCGGGCGGGACTGGTCGAGTCGCTGGTCGGGCACCACGGCTTGTGGGTCGCCATCGATGGTGGGACGTCCGGGCCGCTCTTCCGTTGGCCGGATGAGGCTCCCGCCGGCGCCCTCCCCGGGGTGGCGGCAGAGGTGGGAGAGGCGCCCGCAGCGGTCGTTGCAGCTGGGCGGACGCTGCGCGCGGTGGCCGGGAGCGTCGATACTGGCTGGGGCGAGACGGCCCGCGTGGTGGTGGCTCGGGATATCGCCCACCACACCCGGTTTCTCGACGACATGCGGCGGGATTTCTGGCTGGCGGTCCTCGCAGCGGCGTTCCTGACCGTCGGGGTCGGGGTGCTGATCGCCCGCAAGGGCATGGCGCCGGTGCGCTCCATGGCCCAGGCCGCCGGACGGATTTCAGCGGGCAGCCTGGGGGAGAGGTTGCCGACGAGGGGAGTTCCGACGGAGTTGCGCGAGTTGGTGGCGGCATTCAACGCCATGCTGGCCCGGTTGGAGGAATCCTTCATACGACTGTCGGATTTTTCCGCCGACCTGGCCCACGAATTGCGCACCCCGCTGCACAGCTTGCGCATGCAGACCGAGGTCTCCCTTTCCCGCGTCCGGACCGCCGACGAATACCGGGATTTGCTGGCCTCCAGTCTGGAGGAGTACGACAGTCTCGCCCGGATGATAGGCGACATGCTTTTTTTGGCGAAAGCCGACCATGGGCTCGTGATTCCCCAGCGCGAACCGGTCCCGCTGCTGACGCTGGCCCGGCAACTGGCCGAGTACTACGGGATTCTGGCGGAAGGGCGCAGCGTGAGCGTCGAGGGTGTGGACATTCCGGTTCCCGGGGATAGGGGAATGCTCCAGCGCGCCCTGGGCAATCTCCTGGCCAATGCCATCCGCCATGTGCCGGAAGGCGGTTGGGTACGGGTGGTCGTGGCGGAAGACTGCGGCGCGGCAAGGGTCACCGTCGCCAACAGCGGCCAACCCATCCCGGCTGGGGATCTGCCCCGCATTTTCGAGCGCTTTGTCCGTCTGCAAGAGGGCGGCGAAGGCAGCGGTCTCGGGCTGGCCATCACCCGCTCCATCGTCCACGCCCACGGCGGAAGCGTGGAGGTCCATTCGGACACCGAGGCGACGCGCTTTGTCGTCGGCTTGCCGCGCTCTTGACGATCGTCTTGGAGTCCCGCGGCAAGGCTGGCATAATCCCCGCGTCATGGAGACTGCATTATGCCCTTCGCACGACGACAATTCTTGAGCGCGTTGCCAGGCCTGCTGTGCCTGGCCGGGATTCGGCAGGTCAGGGGAGAGCTGAGCCCCCTCGATGCGGTGCGGGTCTACGTGGTTCCCCTGGACGACTTCCCCGAAGAGCTGGCCGCCGGGCTGGCTCGCGCCCTGCAGGAAGACCTGGGTCTGAGGGTCAAAGCGTCGATCCGTCTGCCGCCCCTGGCGGTGCCTTACTTGCCGGGTACCCAGCAGTTGATCGCCGAGGAGATCATGCTGCGCGGTGCCGCCGCGTCTTCCCGCCTGCCGGAAGCGATCCCGGAAACCTACCGCGTCTTCCTCACCGCCCGCGACATCAATGGCCGTTCGGCCAATTTTCGCTTCCTCTTCTCGTCTCACAACCGGGCCCTGAATTGTTCGGTGGTTTCCCTGGCGCGCTTGCTGGACTACGCCGCTGGCCGTCCGCAACTCAATCCCCGCGCCCTCATGCGCCTGGCAAAGATAAGCAAGCGGGCGCTGGGGGAAATGGTATTCGGCTGGCAGCGCTCGGCCGATCCTGAGGATCTGATGTACTCGCCGCTCATGAGCCTGGCGGACCTAGATCGGCTGGGCCTGGTCCACCGGGAAACGACGCCCGACGCCAAGCCACCGGAATCAGTCCAAACGGACAAAGCCATCTGACTCCGTCGCTCTGCCGGATGGCGCCGTAGCGGCGACGCGGGAAGCCGGTTTCCCCGATGACGATGGACGGCGGTCGGAATCCGCGGCCACAGGGTCGGCACTTGGAACGTTGATGGCCCTTGAGTTTTCAATAAATCGGATTGAATTTTCGTGGGTCATCGGGCAGGATTGCCTGATGACGGTTGGTTGATGCGGCCGGCCCGCAATGCCTGCCGTTTCCGACTCATCTCCCCTTTGGATTAAGTCCCCATGCCCCTGCCGCAAATCAATTTAAGCCTGCTCCCCGCGTCCCGCATCGCCATGGGAATTGGTATCCTGTTGCTGGTGTGGGTGCTCTGGCCTTTCTATTCGGTGCCCACCGGAAGCCGGGGAGTCATTACCCAATTCGGCAAGATCGTCGGTATCGAGGGAGAGGGCCTGGCCGTCCTTCCGCCGTGGCAAAAGCTGAACAACTTCAGTATCCGCGCCGAAAAGGCGGATATCGAAAATGCCGAGGGCAGCACCAGCGACACTCAGCCGGTCAAGGTGAGCATGACCGTCCGCTACAGCATCGCCACCGATCGCGTGGCCGAGGTCTACGAGAAATACTCCCACGACGGCGACCTCTCGTCCTACGTGCAGACGGCGACCCAGGAAATCTTCAAGGCAGTGACCGCCAAATACACCGCCCCCGACCTGATTGCCCAGCGGGCCAAGGTCTCCGGCGACATCAACGCTGCGCTGCGGGAGAAACTGGCCCTCTACGGTGCCCAGGTCATCAATATCGACATGCGCAATTTCGCTTTCTCCGATTCCTACATGCGGGCGATCAACGACAAGGTGACCCAGGAGCAATTGCGTTTGGCCGCCGAAAACAAGCTGAAAACGGTCGAATCCGAGCAGAAGCAGAAAGTGGCCATCGCCGAGGCCGAAGCCAACGCGCGCAAGGCGCAGGCCGACGGGGAGGCCTACGCCAACCTGAGCATCGCCAGGGCTCAGGCGGAAGCGCTACGGGTTCAGAATGCCGCCCTGGCGCAGAACAAGGACGTGCTGGAACTGCGCCGCATCGAGGTGGAAAAGACCAAGGCCGAAAAGTGGAATGGCGCCTTGCCGACGGCCATTTACGCGGGCACCCCGATTCCCTTCCTCAACGTCGCCAAGTGATGCGCTCGCAGGGCCCGCGTCCGGGGTATCGCCGATGAGTCCTGCGGCGGCCGAAGTGGGTCGTCATCCGTTCGCCTTTGCCGTCGCGGTGGTGAAGAGTTTTTTCCGCAATCAGGGATTGCTGCTGGCCGGGGCGATCGCCTATTACGCCTTGCTGTCGGCGGTGCCGCTCCTAATCCTGGCGGTCGTCGTCCTGTCTCCCTTGCTAGCGACCGGCGAACTGCTCGAAGCGCTCTCCCGTTATCTGGAGTGGGCGGTACCCAGTCAATCCCGGGCAGTCCTGGCCGACGTCCAGAGCGTGCTCGACGACCGGGCAGCCATCGGCTCGCTGCTCTTCGTGACCCTGCTCTTTTTCAGTTCGCTTGCTTTTTCGGTCATGGAAAAAGCCCTGGTAGTCATCTTTGGCCACCGCCCGGGCTGCCGCGATCGACATTTTCTGATTTCGGCGGTGCTGCCCTATTGCTTTGTCCTGGTCCTGGGTATCGGTCTCCTGGTCTTGAGCGGAACCGTTGCCGCTCTGGAGGCCCTGGCGGGAGAACAGGTTCGTTGGCTGGGCCGGGAGTGGTCGCTGGCCGGGTTTTCCGGGGCTCTGCTGTACCTGGGGGGATTCCTGTTCGAGGCCATGCTCTTCGCCGGGCTGTACCTCGTTCTTCCCGCCGGTGGGGTGAAGGTTTCCCATGCCTGCCTGGGCGGGCTCGCTGCCGCGGTGCTCTGGGAATTCCTCCGTCATGGACTGGCCTGGTACTTCGTGCGGATTTCCAAGGTCGGCGTGGTTTACGGTTCCCTCGCCACGGCGGTGGTCATCCTGCTGAGCCTGGAAATCGCCGCGACGGTCTTTCTCCTGGGCGCCCAAGTGATTGCGGAATACGAGAGATTGGGCGGTTCCATGCCCAATCCGGCTCCCGCCGGAGATTCGCCATGACCCCCGATCTGATCGTTCTCTGCCTCGTCCTCGGCGTCCTCCAGACGGTCGTGATCGTGGTCATCTGGCGCAAGCGGGTCGCCTTTCAGCGGGCCGAGTACATCCGCCATTCCCCCTTGCCCCAGGGGCTCTACGAACGCTTGTGCAAGCGGCGGCCTGATCTGTCCCAGAAGGATTGCCAGTTGGTCGGGCAGGCCCTGCGCCAGTTTTTCCTGGCCCATCTGACCAGCGGCCGCCAATTTGTGTCGATGCCCTCGCAACTGGCTGACGACCTCTGGCACGAATTCATTCTCTATACGAAGCACTACGAGAACTTCTGCGGAAAGGCCTTCGGGCGCTTTCTCCACCACACCCCGGCGGTGGTTCTGGGGTCGGCCCGGGACGCCAACGCGGGGCTGCGCCGGTGCTGGTGGTACGCCTGCCGCGAAGAGAACATCAATCCCAGGCGGCCTTCCCGCCTGCCCCTCCTTTTCGCCCTCGACACCAAATTCGGGATAGCCGACGGGTTTCATTACGTTGCCGATTGCGGCTCGGTCCGTAACGTCCATGATCGGGGCATCGGCGTAATCTATTGCGGCGGCGATTTTGCCGATGCGAGCTTCGCCGGAGGAACGCAGGGTTTCGGCGAAACTTCGTCCACCGGCTGGTTCGGCGGAAGCGGAGAAGGGGCGGTCACCGCTGGCGCGGGAGGAGGGGGAAGTAGCGGCGGCAGCGGCTGCGACGGTGGGAACAGTAGCGATTCCGGCGGCGGCTCCAGCGATTCCGGTGGCGGCAGCAGCGGGTGCGGCGGGGGTGGCTGCGGTGGCGGCGGCGGGGATTGACCGGATATTGGGCGGATTGTCATCGAACGGGAGCACGAATCTCGCGCACCGCTGTCCTAATGCCACCGCTGCTACTCAATCCCGAATGCCGTCCCGGTGTCCGGGGCCATTTCACGAGGAGGTCTCATGTCACTACGAATCAATGACGTCGCACCCGATTTCACCGCGCAAACGACTCAGGGAACGATCAATTTTCACGAATGGATAGGCGATAGCTGGGCTATCCTGTTTTCGCATCCCAAGGATTTCACCCCGGTGTGTACCACCGAGTTGGGGTACATGGCCAAGATCGAGCCCGAATTCACCAAGCGCAACACCAAGCTGATGGGCCTGAGCGTCGATCCGGTGGAAAACCATCAGAAATGGTCCCAGGATATCGAGGAAACCCAGGGATACCTGCCCAAATATCCCATGATCGGCGATACCGACCTTGCCGTCGCCAAGCTCTACAACATGCTTCCCGCCGACGAACCCGGTACCAGCGAAGGCCGTACCGCGGCGACCAATGCCACCGTCCGCTCGGTTTTCGTGATTGGCCCGGACAAGAAGATCAAGCTGATGCTGACCTACCCCATGACCACCGGGCGGAATTTCGACGAGATTCTGCGGGTACTCGATTCGATGCAACTCACCGCCAAGCATAGGGTGGCGACTCCCGCCAATTGGAAGTACGGCGAGGACGTGATCATCGCCGGATCGGTGCCCGACGAAGAAGCGAAGCAGCTTTTCCCCGGCTACAAAGCGCCCAAGCCCTATCTGCGCATTACCAAGCAGCCGTGACCGCTGGGTAGCTCCCCTGGCCTCGGTTGCGCCGAGGTCAGGTTGCCCTGAGCGATCCCGAAGCGAGCCAGTGCGACCGCGCGTGCGGTTTGCTGGCTTGCGAAGGCCGACCCCAGCACGGGTTGGTCGTCCGGCTGACCAGCATCTTTCTACCAACCGCGAATTGGAGCATCCGATCGAAATCCCACGGGTGATGCGTCGACCTGCCTCCGATCCGCGGGATCTGTGCGGTCCCGCTCCCGAACCGGCAGCGTGGCCTGAACCTGAGCTTCCTCGATAAACTAGGACGCTTTCGGCGGCGAGAGGGAATTCATCCTCGGCAGCCTTGCGCGACTTCGTGACTGGGGGCGGGTCATGAGGGAGCGACAGAGACAACCGTCTCCGTTCCACCCGTTTCCGGAGGGTCAAAATGAGTCCTGGCCTGATTGTATTCAGTCTCGTCCTTGCAGCCATACTGGTGCTCGTCTGGCGCAAGATGGTGTCCGCGCAGCGGGCCGAATTCATCCGCCATTTCGCTCTGCCCCAGGGGCTCTACGAACGTCTGCGCAAGCGAAGGCCCGAATTGAGTCTGAAGGACTGTCAGCTCGTTTCCCAGGCCCTGCGGCAATTCTTTCTCGCTCACCTGAGGAGCGGGCGACGTTTCGTCTCGATGCCGTCCCAGGTGGCCGACGATCTCTGGCACGAGTTCATCCTGTACACCAAGGAATACGAATCCTTCTGCCGCAAGGCCTTCGGCAGGTTTCTCCACCACATGCCTGCGGTGGTCCTGGGGTCGGCCCGCGACGCCAATGCGGGATTGCGCCGCTGCTGGTGGCATGTGTGCCGGGAAGAGAACATCAATCCCCGCCAACCGACTCGGCTGCCGCTCTTGTTTGCCCTGGATGCCAAACTCAAGGTCGCCGACGGTTTTCATTACCGACCCAGTTGCGGGTCGGTACGCAATCGAAAGTCCGATGACGGTAGCCCCATCTATTGCGGCACCGATTTTTCCAGCAGCGATTTCGACGGCGGCACCGACGGCTTTGGCGATTCCGGCAGCGCCGATGGCGGCGGGGGAGATAGCGGCGGCGGAGATTCGGGAGGTTGTGGCGGGGGCTGCGGAGGGGGCGGAGACTGATCCCTGTTCAGGCGTCACCCACCCATAATCCAGGCCGCGCCACGGCGGCCTGGAATGCCGGGAGGGAATTCCCTCCCGGTGGTTCGAGCTGACTTACCGGCGGCGCCGCGTACCGGCCAGTCCGGCGAGGGCCAGGCCAATCAGCGCCAAGGAGCCCGGCTCCGGAACTGCCGTCCCGTCGAAGGTAATGGTATCGATGGCGAAATCGTCGGTACCCTGGATTCTCACCGAGCCAATCCCGTTGGCGCCCGCAAGGATGTGGGCGACGGAATCGGGATTCCCGAAACTGCCGAGATCGATGAACTGAATGTCCACGAGGTCGAAGAAGACGTCGAAGAAACTGACGGTGAAACTACCGGCGCCGGTGCCGTTGATCAGATCGAAGGACAGGGAATCGGCGGGCGAGGTGAAGGTCAGGTCGATGAATCCGTCGAGGGTCCCGTACAGGTTTTCGCCGGAGGTCTGCATGCTCAGCCAGCCTTCGAAATTCATGACCCGGGCCGAATCCCCGGAGGAGACTGTGAGTTCGGGAGTGATGATGGTCGGACCGACGCCGCTAT
Source organism: Rhodocyclaceae bacterium (assembly GCA_035345935.1). GTDB lineage: Bacteria > Pseudomonadota > Gammaproteobacteria > Burkholderiales > Rhodocyclaceae > SSSZ01. The sequence goes on from DAORDK010000018.1 coordinate 13,072, forward strand.
CCGCAAAGAACCCCGTGACGGGCGGAGAGGTGAAGCCGTCAAAATCTTGGGTGGTTGCATTGGCATAGGTGGAAATCAGGGCGGCGGCGAGAACTCCGGCGGCGACTAGCGGTTTCATGAGGGACTCCAGGGTATTCGAGGGTAGTGAGGATTTGGACGAGGCCCGAAACCCGCAAGCTTCGAGCATGAAGATCAGTTAGCAAAATTCATGCCCTAACATAACATATTGAACATAAATGAATTTACTTCATTACCCTCGGCAAGGTGTAAATATATCCGACGTCTTGGAAGTCGACGAAGGCTGGCTCCGCAGCGCAAGACTTGCGAAGCCCAGCGCCGGAATGGGCGGTGCTTCGCCGTGACGCCAGGAAGGGGGCGAGCATCCCTCCGAATCGACAGGGATGATTTTCTCTTTCGACGGCGTCCGAGGCGGTTTCGACGCTTGCGCTCAGGGTGGGCGGATCCTCGGGGCTATGCCGGGAACATTGCATTTCCCCGATCGCCACCCCAGAATCGTCAGTCAGCTGAAATAGAGTATCGCGGAGGGGTATGCACAGAAAGTTCGTCTTTGCGGCTGGCGTGGCGGCTCTCGGAGTGGCGCTCGGCGGGGGACTCTGGCTCGGGAGCGAACGGCCCGTTCCGGAGCCCGCTGCAGTTCCGGCCGGCAAGGCGCTGGAGTCGCCTCTGCTTGCGGGATTCAAGGAAGTACTGGCGGCCTACCGCCAGATCATCGTCCTCTTCGCCGACGAACAGCGGCTTTCCCCCGGGGAGCGCGATATCGCCAACCAGGTGGGACAGGCCATGTTCCACGAGAACCGCCAGCGCGTCGGCTGTCTCGAAACTGCCTTCGACGGCTTGGCGGCCAGCGGCCGGGGTCGCTTCGCCATCGTTTCCAGCCTGCTCGACTATGTGGAAAGCGATCCCGATCTCTACGACGCCGACCGTCTCGCCTTCCGCGAGCTGCTGCGCAGCTTGCAGGAGACGATGGCCCGGGACGGCTCCCTGCCCGCCATCAAACTGCACCGGCGAATCGGCGAGGATCTCGACGCCCTGGCCGAAATCGAGCGCAACTACGAGAAGGAAATCCGCCAGGTCTTCGGCCGCTTCGACAGCCGCGCCATCGAACTGAAGCGTGAGCGATGGGAGGACTACGTCGCCAAATTGAAGACCCGCTACAGCCGGGATCAGATCCTCAAGGACCAGGGGTTCGTTCTGCCCTATGCGGAGGCAACCGAGCCTGCCGATCCCGGTCCGCGGGGCAAGGCGAAGAAGCCGAAAGACGAGAAGGAAGGCGAAGTCTTCGGCGCCGCTTTGCCGCCCAAGACCCTGGTATTGACCTTCGACGATGGCCCCCACGGGACCTACACCGGCGAGATTGCGGCCATCTTGAAACAGTATGGAGCCCCGGCCGTCTTCTTCCAGGTGGGCAGCAATCTGGGCGCCGTCGGCACCGACGGCAAGCCGAAGCTGGTACCCCGGGCCGAGGTCAGCCGCAGGCTGCTGGCGGAAGGCCACACACTGGCCAACCACAGCCTGACCCACGCCCAGCTCTCCAAGAAGAGTGGCGACGCCCTGAAGGCCGAAGTACTCGGCACCGACGAGTTGCTCAAAGCGGTCGATGCGCGGCGATCCATCCTCTTCCGCTTTCCCTATGGCGCCCGCAACGAAGAGGGACTGAAGCTCCTGGAGAGCGCCCATTTGCGCTCGGTCATGTGGAACGTCGATTCCCTCGACTGGGCCGACCCGGTTCCGGCCTCGATCGCCGAGCGGGTGCTCAAGACGGTGGACAAAGAGGGTCACGGCATCGTCCTATTCCACGACATCCACGAGCGTACGGTGAAGGCGTTGCCGGCCATCCTCGACCGCCTGGTGGCTTCGGGTTACCAGTTCGCCGGCTGGGACGGCAGCGGCTTCACCTTAGCCCCAGGCGGAAGGTCCGCGGTCGCGTCGACGGCTTCGGGCGTCGCCGGCTATGGCGACTCCTGGGCCATCGTCATCGGCATCGACGATTATGTCCGGTGGCCCAAGCTGCAATACGCGGTGCGCGACGCCCAGGCGGTGCGCGAGACGCTGATCGGCAAGTTTGGCTTCGCCGCCGACCATGTGGTGAGCCTGGAAAACGGCGCTGCCACCCGGACCGGCATCCTGGCGGCCTTCCACGACAAGCTGGCCCATGCGGGCATGAAAAAGAACGACCGCCTGCTTGTCTTCTTCGCCGGTCACGGAGCCACACGGCAGCTCAGTTCCGGTCGCGACCTCGGCTACATCGTTCCGGTGGATTCCGACCCCGGCCAACTCGCCACCGACGCCATTCCCATGACCGAGTTGCAGAATATTGCCGAGGGCGTCACCGCCAAGCACGCTCTTTTCGTCATGGACGCTTGCTACAGCGGCCTGGGCCTCACCCGTGGCGCGGGCAACGCCAACTTCCTGCGCGACAACGCCAAACGTCTGGGCCGCCAGATGCTGACCGCCGGCGGGGCCGACCAGCTGGTGGCCGACGGGGGGCCCAACGGTCATTCGGTCTTTACCTGGGCCCTACTCCAGGGGCTGGGGGGCAAAGGCGACCTCAACGGCGACGGGCTCATCACCGCCACCGAGCTGGCCGCCTATGTGGCCCCGGCGGTAGCGGCCGCCTCCCGCCAGACGCCGGCCTTCGGCAGCCTGCCGGGGTCCGAGGGCGGCGACTTCATCTTCGAGTTGCCGATGGAAACGGAATTCATCAGCGCCGAGACCAAACAATTGCCCAACGAGGCCATCGTCCTCAACAGCAAGCTCGACGCTACCCGTCCGGCGATGCCGTCCCCCGCTGCCGCCGGTGACAAACCTGCACCTCCGCCCGCGCCGGTTCCGGTGGTGGTGAAGGATTTGCAGGGCGGCGAGCAGAGGATTACGCCCCCGGTCGCCGTGCCGACCAGCGTGCGGCAATTGGCGCAGCGTGCCAACGACCGGGGCCTACAACTCTTTCGGGAGAAACTGTACGCCGAAGCCGAGGCTCAATTCACCGAAGCGCTCAAGTTGCGCCCCGACTTTGCCCTCGCCGCCAACAACCTCGGATTTGTCTTTTACAAGCAGGAAAAGTACAAGGAAGCCGCCCGCTGGTTCGAGAACGCGCTCAAGATGGACCCCTCGAGGGCCATCGCCTATCTCAATCTTGGCGACGCGCTGGCGAAGGCCGGCGAGACGGAGCGAGCGAAACTGGCCTACCGGACCTACCTGGAACTCGCGCCCAACGGTGCCGGGGTGTCCTACGTGAAACAGCAGCTCGGAGGGGCTTGACGCCCCAGAAGGCAGGGACCCGTTTAAACGCGGAGGAGTGCCTTGACGAGCCTTTCGGACAGTTGGTCCTCGGTGAATTGAGGCTCGTTGGGCGGGTAGAGCGAGTTTTCCTCGATGACGAAGCCGTGTTCCTGCGCCAGAGCGCGCAATTCTTTGAGTTTCTGGCAGGCTTTGAGGGCGGCGCCCAGAGTGGGGTCGGCCTTGGCCTTTTCAGCGAAAGCCTTGATGGGGGCAACGGACATGGTGATCTCCTGAAAGGGGTGAAAGTATCGAAATCGGCCGCATCAGGCCGGGAATTCCAGGACGTTGGCCTCGCCGCTGCCATCGTCGATGGCAGCGCGGGCCAGTTTGCCGTCCGGGTGGTAGCTGTAGTCATGGCGCAGTTCCACCTCGCCATAGACCACCTTTTCGCAGGCAATGAGCCGGTCGGCGTCGTCGAAGGTGCCGCGGAAGAAGGTATTGCGATTGCGCATGGCATCGGCGGCGAGTTCGCCTACCAGCCGGAGGGGCAATTGGGTGCCGCTGTAGCTGGTGAAAAACCGGGTCGGAACGCGGGGGGTGCTCATAGGGTTTTCCTGTCGCAATCATGACAAAAACCCCTCCATCGTTAGGGGTGCTCAACAGGGAGAGCAAATTCGAGGCCAGCATTCAGGGTGCGGCCGCAAGCCGACTGCGCTACATTTCGCGCTGTCATCTTCCGGGGCAGTTCCCATGCATTACCTCGTCGACACGGAAAAATCCCTTTATGAAGCCGGTGTTGATCTGCGGGCGGCCATCCTCCGCCTCGGCTTCGCCATCCTGCAGGTGCAGGAACTCGGCCCGCCGGGCAGTGGCTGGGAGGTCGAGTGCGACGAAGACTGCACCGTTTTCACGGTCGACAATCCGCGTTACACCCAGCAACTGGTGAACCGGGACATGCGCTCGACGCTCGCCCTGCCCTGGCGTATTTCGGTCTATACGGAAGCCGGCAGTACCCGCATCGGATTCGTTCGTCCCTTGGCGCTGTTCGCCGCCTTGGAGGTCGCTGCCGGGGTAGGTCCGGTGGCCAGGGAAATCGAGGACAAGCTCCGCCAGATTGTGGACGAAGCGCGGTGATTCGACGGGAAGACTTCTGGCCGGTCAGTGGGCTCTTCTGACCGTCGCCATTCGCAATTCCGTCCGGGCGAAGGGCGGGCTGCAGTGGGTCAGGTGCGTCCAGGGTGCTCGTGACCTCTCGGCTTGCAGAGCATCCGGCGAGGGGATCCGGGGTGGAGCCTGCGGTCGCCGTCCGGAGGGGGCAGGCTAGAAGCCCTGCCGCCCAACGGTTCCCAGGGGAGCCCACGAGCGGGGTGAGCAGCGACCCGTGATGGTGTGGTCGATGAACGTACTGCGCCGACCCGAGGGCCGGCGCAGTCTTTTGTGAAGCGATTTACAGGGTGAAGGCGTTGCGCACCCGCTCGAGCAGCTTGGGTCCCATGCCCTTCACTTTCAGCAGATCGTCCACTGCCCGATACGGCCGGGCGGCGACGATGGCGCGGGCCAGAGCATCGCTGATCCCTTTGACCGCGGTGATCTCCTGCGCGGTGGCGGTATTGACCGAGACGCCGGTCGCATACTGAACCGCCGCCTTGCCTGAGGGCTTTGCAGCCTTCGCAACTGCGGCCTTGGGGGCGCTCTTCTCAGTCGCTTGGGTTTCTTGCGGTAGCGGTTCCACCTCTGCCGCAGCGGCGCGCGGACGGGATAGTTCGCGGAAATCCCGGGTGACGTAACCGGCGGGGGACCACTCGCGCAACATCAGGGTCAGATGGCCCTGAGCGGGCAGTGCTCCCACTTGGGCGCTGAAGCGGCAGTCGCGCTGCTCGGTTTGCCCCGCCAAGGTCCCGATGACCTCACTGGCCAGGAGAACGCCTTGCCATGCGCCGCCGGAGTAGGGGTCGTCGAGGGCCCACAGTTCGAGCGCCAGCGTGCCGCTCAGATTGTCGGAGGAGCGCGGGTTTTCGATGCGGGCGATCTCCAGATCGACTTGCTCGTCGGTGAAGCTGCAGCAGAGGGTGCCGCCGAGTCGCGGCTGCGGGAGGCTGAACGATTGCGCGTAGGTGGCCCGGTCGTTGATGCCGTCCACATCGCTGACCAAGACCAGCGTCACGGTGTGCGCTTCCTGGCCGGCGGGCGGAAAGGCTTCGGCGATACCAAAGGTGCGAATGACACCGCTTCCGTTGATGGGCAGCAGGCCTAGCGGCACTTCGGCAATCTTGATCGCATCGTCCGCCCAGAGCTGCAGAGCCCATTGCTGGCCGCAGAGGCGGGTTTCGTCGAAGAGGATTTCGGCATTCAGGCTGGCGGTGTCGCCATCGATGGCGTAGCCGTGGGAGGTGCCGAGGCGAGCGATGGGATTGGGGCGGACGTCCCCGAGCGGATTTTGGAGCATGGTGTGAGGGCGTGTTGGTTTGGAAAGGCCCGCATTATAGGAGCATTGTTGAAAAATTTTGCGACTGCGACCGATGAATTTTCACTGCACGCCAACTTGGTGCAACATTCTGTGCGGAAAGGGTTTTTGCCTGGCGCAAGATGTCGTGTATGCGACAGAAAAAATTATTTGACATGAGAAATCGGCACCAAAATGAGGCGCGGCCGACTTTTGTCGAGGCGTTCGACAGAACCCGGGGCTAAACGGCTTTAAGGTTTCGGGCCGAGGGGGCAGAATTCTTCCGCGCCTTCCGGCAGCGCAAAAGCAATCACCGTATCGCGACGGATGCATGGCGATTCCGAAACGGGACGAGATGCAGTCTAGGGCCGACTGCGCCTGTCGCGCATGGGCAGGACTCCCGATTTGGCCTGGGAGATTGCCCGCGCTCGGGCCGGAGCCCTGTCAAGCCGGTCGTGCCCGCTGGAACCCCAATTCAAAACTCACCCCATCCTCGCCGTTGCGGACCAGGATCGTGCCGCCCATCTTGGCCATATAGGTCTTGGCCACGAACAGGCCTTGGCCCCGGTGACCCTCGGCGGCATGGGCGGGCTGATCGGAGACGCCATATTCAAAAATCTTGTCCAGCAATTCCGGACTGATGGGGGGGCCGAAATTGTGGATGCTCACGGTCGCCAGGTTGTCGCCGGCCGCCACCGCTATGGTGATGGGGGTGCCCGCCCGGCGGTGCCGGTCTGCGTTCTTGAGGATGTGGGAAAACACGTCCTCCAGAGGGAATTCGTCGGCCCGCACCGGCACTGGAGCGTCTACGCCTGTGCAGCGGACATCGGCGACTCCGGCGTTCTCGGCGACGTTTCGTACGAAATCGGCAATATCCACCGTTTGCACCTGCAGACTGGTGGACTGGAACGCCTCGCTGGGACTGGCGCTGCCGTAAAGGACGCGGACGGCCTGTTGCATGCGGCTGATGTAGCGGTGGCTTGCGTCTTGCGGACTACCATGCAGCGCCATCAGGCTCTGTAGGGGAGACATGATTTCGTGGCCGACGGCATGCCAGAGGTCCTTCTCCTGTTCGGCGCGGATCTTCTCGCGGCCGGCGTCCTCCTTCACCCGCTGCAACAGGTCGTCGAGTCCGGCGGCCAGGAGGCCCAATTCGTCACCGCTACGCAGATCGGCCAGTTCGAAGCGTTCCAGGCCGCCATCGGCATGCACCGTCCGGGAAAGGCCGCGGGTGCGACGGGTGAGGGTGGCGATGCGGCGGATGATCCCGACTTCGATGACCAGCCAGGCCAGACCGATGGCGCCGAGCATGGCTCCGACGAACCAGGAGAGTCGCGTGGCTACGGCGGAGAGCGTCTTGTTCACGCTGCGAGCGTCGCCCTTGAGCAGCAGCCTGAATTGGCCGAGCGGTGTGGCGACTTCCTCCGTCAATTCGACTACCGGGGCATCGAGGGTCTCCACCGGCAGCACGCGTATCAGGCGGGTAAGCAGGGGCGAGGTCTGCTCCAGGGTTTCATCGCGGCCGGCCAACTGGGCCAAGTCGATTGCCTTGCCGCCGACGACGCGCTGGATGGCCAAGGTCTCGCCGGGGAGCAGCAGGCTGGTGAGATCGGAGAGGGCGAAGGGGGGCGTGACGCCTGGTCGATGGCTATCGAAGAGGGCGGGGCCGTCGCCGGGGGGGAGCAGCTCGATATGGACTTTGAACTGGTCCAGGTCTGGAGGAGGCCAGGCGGGTTTTTCCCGGGCGAAGAGCGCTTCGCGCAAGGCTTCCACCGGCAGGCGCAGGGAGAAGAAGGATGGGCGGAGGCAGTCGGCCTCCGCTTCCCGGGGGGAAGTCGCGCATTGGCCGTCCTGCCAGACCCAGCCGCGGAATTCCTTCACCGGTCTGGCGCCGGTGTAGTCGCGCCCCGGCTGTTCCACATAGCCGGTGAAACGGCCGCGCACCCCTTCCGCGCCAGGGGTGCCTGGCAGGGGCTCGAAAGGGGCCACCCAGCGCCAGGTCTGGCCGCGCAAGCTGACGGTGACGCGCAGGCGATGGGCGCCGTCAAGGAACTCGTCGCCGATGCGGTGGGCCTCCAGCGCCCCGCTACGGAAGGTGCCCGCGGCGTAGATGTAGCCGCCGGCCCAGGGATTGTTGCCGATGGCCACGCAGAGGCTGCCATGGTCGGGGTATTGCACCAGGCAATCGGCCATCTCGACGGCATTCTTCACCTTGTTCTGGTCGTCGAAGTCGAGGGCGGCATAGGGCAGTACGACCGGGCGGCCGGCGGCGGCCAATTGCGCATTCCAGCCGGGATTGAGCAGGGCCAGCTGGCCGGACGGGTGGCGCAGCCGCCCAAGGATCTGGGCCTGAGTCTTGGCGAACCCGGCAGCATAGTTGTCGACGCTGCGTTGCTTTTCCTCCTGCAGCACGGTGACGGCGAGCGCCATCACGGCAAGGAAGAGGGCCAGGAAGGCCGTGCGGAACAGGACGCGCAGGCGGAAGGATGCCAGCCAGGCCAGGAAGCTCTTCATCGGGGCCCGCCGGCGTTGGCCTGGTCCGACCAGCGGAAGCCGCGCATGGGCACGTTCTCGATGCGGTCGAAAGTCTCGTCCAGCTCGCGGAACGCTTCCCGGATGGTGCTGATGTGCTTCCTGATGTTGTCCCGGTTGCGGCCGCTTTTCACCACCGCAAAGAGTTGGTCGTAGGACACCACCTCGCCACGCCGCTCATACAGGGCGGCAAGGATGCGCTGGGCGGTGAGCGGCAGATTCACCCGCTTGCCGCGCCACAGCGGCGCCGCCTGACGCAGGGGGTCGAGGGAGAGTTCGTCGCTGGCCGGTACCGCATCCTTGGCGCCTGGCTTGTCGCGCGAGGCGCGCAGGATTTCGAGAAAGGTCTCGATGAAGTCGGCTTCTTCGAAGGCGGTCTTCTGGAGGTAGTCCCAGGCGTCCAGGGCCTTCATGATGCTGCGGTAGATGGCCGCCGGCATGGCCGAGACCACCAGGACCGGCGTGCCGCGCCCAGCTTTGTTGATGGCATTGATGACGGCAACGCCGGCGTGCCGCTCGCGGCCCAACTCGATGTCCAGAGTGACCAGGGCGTAGTCTTCGCGGCCGATGGCGGCCTCGGCGTCGTCCCGGTTGAACCATTGGTCCACCGTGATGCCCGGCCGCGCGGCGAGAATCCAGTCCTTCAACTGATTGCTGGTGGGCAGGTCGTCTTCGATGATGGCAACCCTGGTCATGGTGAGCTCCGAGTCGGCGGTGAAGCAAGTATGGCGTGATTTTGCCTGGACCGGCGTGGCCTTGGCGTGAGTGTTCGTTCACAGGTTAGGGGGCCGGCTCGCCACGGTGACCGGTATTGCCGGGGCATTAGTTCAATGGCATCATCCCCGCTCTCGTTGGGGTTTTTGGCCTGCTTGGCCGGAGCTGTTTGGCGGTCTCCGCCCATGAACCGCTATGACCCCTCATCTCTTCATGGACTTGGACCCATGGTCAGTTTGGCAAAGCGCTTTATTCTTGCATGGGTGGTTTTCTGGCTCGCGGATGTGGCCGTGGCACAGTCTGCGGATCGCCTGGCGGTTACCGAAGCCGACGATGGGTATGGCGTGTCGGTTCCGGTAAGCCGCCTGGAATTGCTTGTGCCGCGCGGTGAATTGGTTTTCAAGCCCCTGGACATTGGCGGATCGACCGCCAATCCGCGCTATTTCCATTTCGAATCGGCCAGCGGCGCGGTTCTTTCGGGGTGGTTCGAACCGTCGTCGAGGTATCGCGGCGCAGAGGTCGTCTGGAATGGCGACAGCGCGGCCTGGCGTCAGCGAAATCTGCCTGCTCCCGCAGATGTGAGCTTTGAACGGCGTGGTCAGTGGGATGCGGTCTTCTATCACCTGCCTCTTCCCGGCGGATCGAGCGCTCACGTCCGGGCGCACTGGGTCCAGTCCGGAACCTGGATCGACGTGCACCTCTCGGTGACCGGCAAAGAGCCCTACGCGATCAATCGCAAGGCCGTCGAGGCCCTGCTGCAGTCGCTCAAAGTGCGCGAAAAGTCGACCCCATGAAGGGATTGCAACGCCATTTCAGGGCTTTGCGCGGTCCGCTTGCCGCCCTTGGGCTCGCCGTCTGCAAGACCGTTTGGGCCGATTGCGCCTCGCATCTTCCGGTGGTGGGTGCGCTGACCGTAGAGCGCTGTATCGAGGGACCCGCCTGCGTCTCGGCGGCCCAGGCGCTTTACGACTATGCAAGCCGGGGGCCGGGGCGCGACGACCCCACGGTGCTCAATATCTTTCTCCACTCCAGTCCGTGGCGTTTTTATGACCAGGAGATGCGAATCATTCCGGTCGAAGAGTTGGCGGATTCGGTACGCCCCTATCGCAAAAAGGGTGTTCGACGCGTTGTCCTCAAGGCCTCCTGGAGCGGTGTGGCGCCCGGGCCGAAAGAAAAATCCCTGGCCGCCAGACTTTCCAGTGCTTTGGGCGGTGTGCCGGTCCAAGGCCAGGATGGTTTCGTCTGGATGGCAGGGGACGGTTCCCTGCGAACGACAAGACAGGCGCTCTCGGTGATGTCCGGCTCGGGGCCCTATCAGGTCAAAAAGGGGGGCGAAGTCCTGGTGGCGCTCGTGGCCAGTTGGCCGACCTTCCTGGAGGACTCCCTGCGTCAGGCGAAGGATGCCGAAGGTTTGCTCCATGCGGGGGCCGGAGCTGACATCTTCCTCCTCTGTCCGGACCAGGCCCTGCGTATCTTCGACGAGGCGGCAAGTCTGGGTAGCCCCATCGCGGCCTACAACGGGGCGCTGATGCGTCTGGACCGGGGCGCACCGGGCGACCGCTTGGCTGCTCTGCGCCTTCTGGAGCAAGCTGCCCAGGCGGAGGATCGCCCGGCCCGAGAGCTTCTTAACAGACTGGCTCGCTGATTTCTTTGCCTCTCGATTCCTCCCCGGACTCGCAGGGTCGCGGGGGAGGCAGCTCCCTGCCTGCGTGAGCGTTCATTCACGCGCCGGAGTATTCGTCTCCTCAGCCTTACCAAAGTCACCTCGCCGCGGCATGGCTTGCTCCACGGGGCTTCCGGCACGATGACCTCCATGGCGGCAGGGTGACGGGAAGTGAACTCCCGACCGGCCGCCGAGGGCTCCGGCCCCATCCCGGAACATCAACATTGAGGAGAAAATCGTGAAAGAACGTCTTCTGGACATGCTCGACGGCCTGCGCCAATCCGCTGGCAATCTGGCTTCCCGCACCGGCCGCGCGGCCGGCCATCTGGCTCGCCGTGCCCATGGGGCTCGCCTGAGCCTCATCGCGCTGTCCATTGCCGGAATCGGCGCCTACGGCATCTCTACCCATCCCCCCATGCAGAGCGTGGATCGGGGCGAGGTGGGACTGCGCATCAACCAATTCACCGGCACCAGCGAGGAGTTCCAGGAAGGAGCCGTACTGGTGATTCCGGGTCTGCACGAACTGCGCCGCTATTCCCTGCGCGACCAGACCTATCGTCCGGCCGGCGCCGCCAGTGCCGAAGGGAGTGCCCCGTACCAGACCGTGGAAGGGCTCTCCATCGGCATGGACGTAGCTGTCCGCTACGCTCTCGACCCGGCCCGCATCGCGACCGTGGCGCGGGCTCTCCCGGAGGACATCGGGGGCCAGGTCGTGGCGCCGGCGGTGCAGGGGGTGCTCTATAAGACTCTGGCCCGCTACACCGTGCGCGAAATCTTTTCCAGCAAGCGGCAGGAAATCAAGGAAGCCGTCGAGGCCGAATTGAAGCCCATGCTGGATAGGGACGGCATCAAGCTGCAGCAGGTGCTGGTGGGCAAGGTGGACCTGCCGGCCGACTACAAGTCGGGCATGGAAAAGCTGCTGGCCGAGGAACTGGCGAGCGAGAGGATGCGCTATACCCTCGAGCTGAAAGAGAAGCAGGTCAAACAAACCGAACTCGAAGCCTTGGCCGACAAAGCGCGCCGCGAGACGGCTGCTGCCGCTGCCGGGGAAGAGCAGATCATCGCCGCCAAGGCCCAGGCGGAATCGATGAAGCACATCCTGCCTTTCAAGGAGAAGCAGATCGAACAGCGCGGTCTGGAAGCCGAAGCCGAGAAGGTCGTTCGTATCAAGAGCGCCGAAGCGTCTTCCCAGGCGCGCCAGATCGAGGCCCAGGGCGAGGCGGAGTCGCGCCGCAAGCTGGCCGACGCCGAAGCCTACCGCCAGGACCGCCTGGGCAAGATCGCCAGCGAACAACTGGCCCGGGATGGCGCCCTGATCCAGAAGAATCCGCTCCTCATCCAGAAGGCCATGGCCGACAAGCTTTCCGACAAGATCCAGGTGATCATCGCCCCGCCGCCCAGCGACGGCGGGTTCATCGGTGCCGCCCTGCTGGGCAAGGCAGGCGGTCGCGCCCAGCCGGTCAGCAATGTCGAAACCTCTGCCGATAACGCTCAGGAAGGGGAATGATCATGCTTGCGACCGCACTGACCGTCGTCGCCATCGTCGCCGCCGACCAGACCGCCCTGCGGGCGGCACCCCGGGATTCCGCCGCGCAGCAGGCCGTTCTGTGGCAGGGGGACAGCCTGGAAATCCGCGGCGAAAAGGGCGATTTTCTCCAGGTTTACGACCACCGGCGCGAACGGGCCGGCTACATCCGCACCACCCAGGTTCGCGTGCAATCGCTGAAACCCGAGGCCGCTCCGGAACTCCTCGCGGTTCTGCGTTTCCTGAAGGAGGCTCCGGGATCGGAGGCCCTGGGGGTCGCTTACGCCGCCGCCTATTTGCGGGCGGCACCGGCCGAGGCCATCGGCCCCGAGATCTTCGACGCCCTCGGCGTCATGTCCGACCGGCTGGCCCGGCGCGCCAGCGCCGGTCGCTCCGGCAAGCCGGGAGAGGCCACTGCAGCCCACCTGGAGGTGGTGGCGGCCTACGGCGTGACCATGACCACCTTCGAGCGCGACGGGCAAGTTCAACTCTGCGCCAATGGCGATCCCCAGCGCCGGGTCCTGGCCCTGCCCTCCACCGACATCCAGAAGGCCATCGCCGCCCTGGCGCTCACCCGCCACGAGTGCGTGTCTCCTGCCCTTACCCCGGTGGAACGCTATGCCCTCGACCAATGGCGGACGGAAGTGCTGGATCGAGTGGAACTCGCCAAACTGCCCGAAGTGCTGAAGAACCGCATTCGCCTGCGCAGCGCCGGGGTGTGGGCAAGCCTCGCCTACCAACGCGCCCGGAGGCCGGAACTGGGCATGCAGGCGGTCCAGGAAGCGGCCAACCGTGCCATCGACCACCTGGCCGCCATCAACAAGACCGAACTGATGGAGACCGACGCCGCCGCCTACAGCGATGCCGCCATCCGGGTCGGAGCGTCGCGTTGGTCGGCGGTACCCGCAACGCCGGCCTCGACGGGCAAGGCCGCCAAGCTGACCGTCGTCACCAGCCCCGGCCAGCCCGGGGAGACCTGCGTGGCCCTCGTGGATGCCAAGCACGATGCCGGCAATCCGCTGGCCAGCCGCTGCACCTACGGCATCGTCTGGCCAGCCTCGGCCGCGGCCAATGCCGATGGCAGTGCCCTGGCCCTGGCTGTGCAGACCGGCGACACCTGGCGGGAAATGTGGGTTTTCAAGAAGCAGGCGAATGGTTGGTCGGTCGATATCCTTCCGCCCGGGCTCGACACGCCGAACCTGGGCTACGTCGAATTCGCAGGCTGGGTGCCCGGCGGGAAGGAAATGCTCGCCGCCCGCGAGGTCAAGGTGGACGGACGCTACCGCCAAAGTTTCGAGGTGCTCAGTCTGGCCACGCTGGAAACCCGTAAGGCCGCCGACAGACCGGCGAGTCTGAGCACCTTCTATCGTTGGCAGAGCCCGCTCTGGAAGGCGGGGACGATCGCGGTGCGCTGACGCGTGGCGCGGCGCACGCAATTATTCGCATGGAGTAAAAAATGAATGGAAAGCCGGAATTGGTTTTGTTCTCGGCTCGGGGACGGGAGAGCTTGCCGGATTGTTTGGCAACCCGCCTGGAAAGTTCTGCGGCCGTCACCTACTGCCCGACCTTGACCGCACTGTCCGACGATGAAATCGTCGGACAGTGCGCAGACGCTCGCGTCGTGGGTCTGACCCGCCGAGCTTGCAAGGATTTTCACGGGGGGCTTGTTGATCGGTTGCCGAAATTGGCTGGCCTCGCAGTATTCGCGACCGGAGCAGAATGGCTGGACACCGAGGCCCTGGCCAAGCGTCGGGTGCAATGGCGAACCCTCCCGGATTATTCGACCCAGACTGTCGCTGAACATGCCTTGGGGATGCTGCTCGCTCTTGCGCGTCGCATCCATCTCAGCGATCGCGTGGTCAGGGCGGAACTGCCACATACAGTTTCGCTGCGCGGCTGGGAATTGGCTGGCAAGTGCGTCGGGATTGTCGGATTGGGGAAGATAGGTTTGCGTATTGCGCGGTTGGTTTCCGCTTTCGACGCGAAGGCCGTCTATTGCGATCCGGAGGTCGCGACGTCGGAGTATGAGGCGGTTCCGTGGGAAAGGCTGCTTGCCGAAAGCGATGTCATCGTGCTTGCTGCCAGCGTCGAGCGGGGCGCGCGGCCCTTGATCGATGGCGAGGGCTTGGCGCGCATGAAGCGCGGTGCTTACCTCATCAATCCGTCGCGGCCGCAATTGGTCGACAGCGAGGCGGCTCTTCAGGCCGTGCTTTGTGGGCAGCTCGCAGGTTATGGCGTGGATGAAAGAGTCTACTCACCCGCGGTTTTGGCCGGTGTCGAGCCGGGGCGAATCCTGCAAACCGGGCACACCGGATGGTATTCCGACGAGGCCATGGCGCGGGGAGCGGGGGCTTGGGTGGAGAATTTGATCGCACTTGCGGAGGCGCTATGAGTAGCGAACCCGCCACCTTTCGCGGACTCCAGCGTGCGCTGATACTGGCCACGAGTTTGATTCCCGCCGCCCTCGTGGCGGTATTTCTGATCGGTCGCTGGCCGGAATACTGGAAATGGATTGCCAGCGAGGATACTCCCATGACTTCCCTGGAGGTGGGCGTGCTCTACACGACGGCGCTTGCCTGCTGGGGTTCTGCGGCGACTAGCCATTTGCGTGGCCTGTACGCCGATCGTGGACGTTGGCTGTTTCTCGGTGCCGGCTTCTTTTGGCTATGCCTCGACGACCGATTCGCCATCCATGAACGCATTCGCGATGGGTTCCTGGCGCCACGAGGGATAGCGATACCGTTTCTGCCCATCGCCCCTGGAGATTTCATCCTGCTCGTCTACATGGTGATCGGATTGGCCTCACTGATCTGGCTATTGCCGCTTTGGCGAGCCCAGCGCCAGGCGCGTAGCCACTTTCTGGCTGGTGTCGGCGTCGCCGTGCTGGCCGTGCTGATGGACGCCTACGATATCCACGGCTTGAGTCTCGGTCTCCAGCGGCTTGAGCAAACGGTGGAGGAGTGTCTCGAACTGATCGCACAAGTGTTGTTTCTTCAGGGCGTGTTGCTGGCCTGGCTTTACGCGATCACGAATCCCCCATCAGACGTGCAAGGGATCGGAGGGACGGTGGCGCCCCCGGGGAGCGATGCAGGCTCTTGAGATCCGGATGGCCAACCGGCGAAGCCGGAGTCGGCGTCGCAGTGATGCTGCCCATCTCGTGCTGGAGCGACTTTCGGTCGTGCAGGCACGAAGACGGGCATGTCGCTTGGACCGATTGCTAACGCTCCCGTGAAGCTCGGTCGTAACGGGACTCGGCGCGGTGCAGGTGGTCGATGAGGATATGGGAGAGCAGATTGACGCCAAGGCCCGCGAACACAGCCGGAATGAGGTAGAGGGCGATCGAGAACTGGGAAAGGAAGAGCCAATCGTCTACTGCGCTCGGGGTCCGCTTGGCGGCGTCGGCAAGGAATTGGAGGAGATAGAGGTCGATGCCCGCGATGGCGATCAAGACGATGGCAAGCGCGATGACCGCGTAGCGGGAGATCGACGCGCGCTTGAGCAGAAATCCATAGATCGCCACGGGAAGGACGAATGAAAACGCAACGAGCAGGAAAAACTCGATCTCGAGGAAGACGTGATTGGGCGCGACCATGCCGAAGATCATACGCGTGCGGGGCGCCGGTACCGGGGCCGCGATTGTTGCAATTTGTAGCGACCGTCGAGGGGCGGGAAGGGTTTCCCCGTGTAACATTCCGGCATCCCAACCCATCCGTCACGATCCGCCGATTCCCTGCAAGGAGACGCCATGCGCAAACTTACCCTGCTCATCACCCTCGGTATCACTCTGATTCTTTCGGGCTGCGGCTACAACGCCATGCAGGCTCAGGACGAGCAGATCAAGGCTGGCTGGGCCGAGGTGCTCAATCAGTACCAGCGGCGGGCCGATTTGGTGCCCAATCTGGTCAATGTGGTCAAGGGCTATGCCGCCCATGAAAAAGATGTGCTGACCCAGGTGACCGAGGCCCGCGCCCAGGTCGGCGCCCTCAAGGCCAGTCCCGAGCTGCTGAGCGACCCCGCCGCCTTTGCCAAGTTTCAACAGGCCCAGGCGCAGATGAGCTCGGCGCTCTCAAGGCTGCTGGTGGTTTCGGAGAACTATCCCAACCTCAAGGCGGATGGCGCCTTCCGCGACCTGCAGGCGCAACTGGAAGGGACGGAAAACCGCATCACGGTGGCCCGCAATCGCTACATCAAGGCGGTCCAGGAGTACAACACGACGGTCCGCTCGTTCCCCTCCAACCTGACGGCCATGGCCTTTGGCTATCAGACCAAGCCGAGTTTTGCCGTCGAGGACGAAAAGGCGGTCTCCACCGCTCCCAAGGTCGATTTCGGCGCCCAGCCGGGCGGCAAGTAAATGCCCTTGGCCCGGTTTCCCGGGTTCCTGATTGGCCTGCTCCTCGCGCTGGTGCTGGCCCTTGAGGCACGGGCCGAGGTTGCGGTTCCCGTGCTCCAGGCGCGGGTGACCGACCTCACCGGGACTCTCGCCGAAGCACAGAAAAGCGGCCTGGACGGCGATCTCCGGGCCCTTGAGACAAGCACTGGCGCTCAGGTGGCGATTCTGATCGTTGCGTCCACGAAACCGGAAGCCATCGAGCAGTATTCGATACGCGTCGTCGAGGCCTGGAAGCTCGGTCGCAAAGGCAAGGACGATGGCGTCCTGGTGCTGGTCGCGAAGAATGATCGCAAGCTGCGGATCGAGGTGGGTTACGGCCTGGAGGGCGTGATTCCGGATGCGGTGGCCAAGCGCATCATCGACGAGGCCATCACGCCGCGATTCAAGCAGGGGGACTTCTTCGGCGGGCTACAGGCCGGCATCGCCCGGATTGCGGCGGCCATCGAGGCCAAGCCGGTTCCGGAAAAACTGGCGGAGCCCGCAGCGCCGGCCGAACCCGGCGATCCCAGGATTCCGGATCACCCCTGGGCGATCATGGACCAGACCGGCACGCTGGATCCCGATGCTGCCCTCGCCTTGCGCGACGAACTGGATCGCTTCTACATGAGCGACGATGGCCGGGACCGCACCAACCCGGTGTTCTTCCTCATCGTACCCAATACCGGGGGGGAGCCCATCGACCGCTTTGCCGCTCGTGCTCTCGCCCTGTGGGGCGAGAAGGACAATCTGGATGTGGATCGCAGCCTGCTCCTGGTGATCGCCCGCGACGAAGGCAGAGCCCATATTGCGACGGGCGCCGGATTGAGCCAGCGCATTCCCGCCGGTGCCGCCGAGCAACTGGTGGCGGAAATCATCGAGCCCGGCCTGCGCAGTGGCGAATTATTGCCGACCCTGCAGAAAGCAGCCCAGGAGGTGGAGGGCCTGATCGATGCGGCAGCGGCCAATCGGAATCTGGAAGAACGCGTCTTCGACGAGCTCGCTTCGGTGCCCGTTTGGCTGATCGTCGCTTTGATCGTGATTGGAACCGGAATCCGCTGGTTTCTCGGGCCCCTGTTCGGTGCCCTGGTGATGGCGGGGGTGGTCGGATCGGGGGCCTGGTTCGTCGCCGGTCTTGTCGAGGTGGCGCTGGCGGCCGCGGCCATCGCCTTCCTCTTCGTCCTGGTCGGTCTTTCCAATTGGATCAGCATGGCGCTGAGCGTCGGTTCCGGCGGCAGTGGCGGAGGCGGCGGATTTTCCGGTGGGGGCGGCGGTTTTGGCGGCGGTGGCGCGTCGGGGAGCTGGTAGGCCATGGGAAGAATCCTTGATCATCTGCTTTATCCGCGCTGGCGGGCCCTACGGGCCTTCCCGCTGCGAGCACGCAAGGCCGTGGAAGCGGCGGTTCGCGCTTCGGAGACCACCCACAGCGGCGAGTTGCGCTTCGTGGTCGAAGGGGGACTCGACATGGCCTACCTCCTGCGCGGGGTGAGCTCCCGCCAGCGGGCGGGGGAGTTGTTCCACAAGCTCCGGGTGGACCGGACGAAGGCGCAGAGCGGCGTCCTCATCTATGTCCAGCTCGCCGACCGGCGGGTCGAGATTCTTGCCGATCGGGGCATCGATTCCCAGGTGCAGGAGGATACCTGGAGAACGATTTGCCGCCTGATGGAGGAAGCCTTCGCCGTCGGAAACTTTGAGCGTGGTGCGGTGGCGGGCGTCGAGGCCGTCGGCCGGCTGCTTGCCGCTCATTTCCCGGCCGGGAAGGACGATATCGACGAATTGCCGAACGCGCCGGAGGTGCTTTGAGCAGTTTCCCCGCTGGCGGCGCGCCCGGACGTTAAAATGGCTCCTCCTTTCCTTTGCCCTCCAAGAATCCTGATGCATCCCCTTTCTCGCCTGGCCCTTGTCTTTCTCGTCGCATGCCTCGGCCAGCCGGCCTGGGCCGACGATCTCGCGGAGGCCTCGGCCTTCATTTCCGATCTCTATCGCGGCTACGAGGGGCAAGGGCAGCGGCCAAAGCGCGGTGATCCGCGCTGGTACGACGTATCGTTGATCCGCCTGCTGACCGAGAACGAAAAGGCCAATTCCGATGCCGTGCCGTTCGTAAGCGGCGATCCCTTGTGCAATTGCATGGAGGTGTCGGGCCTCAAGGTCGGCGAAGTCAAGGCGATGAGGGACGAAGGAGGCAGGCTGGCCGGCGAAGCCAAGCTCCAATTTCCCGGGGACAGACTCGAGCGCATCCGACTTACCCTGATACGAACTCCGGATGGACTGCGGATCTGGGATCTCGCCGACAACGAGATGCCGAGCTTGCGCAAGGCGCTGGCCGACGACACGGCAGCGGCGCTCAAGGACAAGGCCGAATCCGGCCGTAAGTGATCCGCTGGGCTGAGGGTTCCCTCAGCCGATGGCGCGCAGGAATTCGTTGCGCAATTGTTCCGACGCGGTAAAGGCGCCGGAAAAGGCCTGGGTCACCACCCGCTCGTCGCCCCGACGATCTTCGCCGAGCAGCAGGCAGAGCTGTTCCGCCTCGATGACGCAGGCGGCCCCGGCGGCCTGGCCGTAGGTGACCAGCGCATCGGCGATGTCGCGGGTCATCCATTCCTGGTAGGTGAAGCGGTGGCCGATGGCGTCCACCAATCGGGCGATGCGCCCGAAGCCATGGAGCCGGCCTCCGGGCAGGTAGGCGACGTGGGCGACGCCGCGGAAGGGCACCAGATGGTGGGGGCAGACGCCATGGACGGCGATGCCGCGCACCACGACGAGGTCGGCTCGGGGGTCCTCGAAGCCTTCGCCGAGGGCCGTGGCGGGGTCCAGTTCGTATCCGCCGAGCAGGCGCTTCTGCCACAGCTCCCGTACCCGCTGGGCGGTGCGGCCCATGTGGGGCGTATCGGCGGCGATGCCGCAGGCCTTGAGCAAGTCGCTCACCGCCTGTTCGAAAGCGGCGGGGTCGAAGGCGCCAGGGCGGGGAATGCCGACGCCGGGGACGGTGGGGGAGGGGACGTGGTCGGACATGGAGGGCTCCAGGGCTGTTCGTCGTCAGGGTAGCGCCGCCGGCCGTCGCTGCCAATCGTTGCGTGCCGCATGTGCCCTGCGGGCCAAGGAATTGCCGTGGGAGAGAGGCGCCTTTCCCCGGCACGGAGCGGAGGACTATCATGAACAGGGCGCGCCCCTTTCCGGGACCCGCCATCGTATCCTCCCGCGCCATGACCGATCTCTCCCTCGCCCCCCCCGCGACGCCTTACCGATCCCGCCACCGGGTGCGGCTGGTCACTGCCGCTGCCCTCTTCGACGGCCACGACGCGGCGATCAACCTGATGCGCCGGCTGCTCCAGGCGACCGGGGCAGAAGTCATCCACCTGGGACATAACCGGTCGGTGCGGGAAATCGTCGATGCCGCCCTGCAGGAAGACGTCCAGGGGGTGGCGATCACTTCCTATCAGGGCGGACACCTGGAGTTCTTCAAATATCTGGTGGATCTGCTGCGGGCCGAAGGGGGCGGGCATATCCAGGTCTTCGGCGGCGGAGGTGGAGTAATCGTCCCGGCGGAAATCGCCACGCTGCAGGCCTACGGCGTCGCCCGTATCTACTCGCCCGAGGACGGAGCCCGTCTGGGCCTGCAGGGCATGATCGACGAGGTGCTTGCTGCCTGCGACTTCGATCCTTGCGCCGGACTCGACGCGGTCGGGCTCCTGGATGGCCTGCGCGCCGGCGACCGGCGGATTCTCGCCCGGGCCATCACGGCTTTGGAGAATGGTGCGGCGCCGGCCCTCAAGGCGGCGCTGCCGGATGCGGCGGCAGGATTGACGGTGCCCGTCCTGGGCGTCACGGGTACCGGCGGGGCGGGGAAATCTTCGCTCACCGACGAACTGGTGCGCCGGCTGAGGCTGGATCAGGACGATCGACTCAGGATCGCGGTGATTTCGGTGGATCCGACTCGGCGCCGTACCGGCGGCGCGCTCCTCGGCGACCGCATCCGCATGAATGCCATCGGTCATCCCCAGATCTTCATGCGCTCCCTCGCCACCCGGGGCGCCGGCGGCGAGTTGTCCGCCGCCCTGCCCGAAGCGATTGCCGCCTGCAAACTGGCCGGATTCGACCTGGTGATGGTGGAAACCGCCGGCATCGGCCAGGGGGACGCCGCCATCGCCGCCCTCGCCGACGTTTCGCTTTACGTCATGACTCCCGAATTCGGCGCCGCGTCCCAACTGGAAAAGATCGACATGCTCGATTTTGCCGACTGCGTGGCCATCAACAAGTTCGACCGCAAGGGGGCGGAGGACGCGCTGCGCGACGTTCAGAAACAGGTGCAGCGCAATCACGGCCGTTTCGCCGAGTCCCCCGCGGCCATGCCGGTCTTCGGCACCCAGGCGGCACGCTTCAACGACGACGGGGTCACCGCGCTCTACCAGGCTCTGGTGCCGAGGCTCGTCGAGCGGGGTCTGCAGCTCGCCGCCGGGCGCCTGCCGGCGGTGACGGTACGCGCTTCCAGTGCCGCCCGGGCGGTAGTGCCGGCGGGACGCAGCCGCTATCTGGCGGAAATCGCCACCTGCGTGCGCAACTACCACGACCGGGCCAGATCCCAGGCTGCCGTGGCGCGCGAGCGCCAGGCCCTGGTCACCGCCCGGGAGCTGCTGGGTCTGGCGGCGGGGAGCGATCCGGCGGCCCTGGACCCCCTGATCGCCGCCCGGGAAGCCGCTCTCGACTCCGAGTCTCGAGCGCTTCTCGACGGCTGGCCGGGGACTGTTGCGGCCTATACCGGTTCGACTTCCCAAGAGCAGTGCTCGCCGCTGCACCGGGCGACGCTTTCGGGAACGCCCATCCCCCGCGTGAGCCTGCCTCGGCTTAGCGATGCCGGCGATCTCCTGATCTACCTCATGCACGAGAATCTGCCCGGCCGTTTCCCCTTCACCGCCGGCGTCTTCCCCTTCAAGCGGGAAGAAGAGGAGCCGACCCGCATGTTTGCCGGCGAGGGCGATCCCTTCCGCACCAATCGGCGCTTCCGCCAGCTTTCCGAGGGCATGGCCGCCAAACGCCTGTCCACCGCCTTCGATTCGGTCACCCTCTATGGCTGCGACCCCGACGAGCGGCCCGACATTTACGGCAAGATCGGCAATGCCGGGGTTTCAGTGGCCACACTGGACGACATGAAGGCCCTCTACGCCGGGTTCGATCTCGGCGACCCCGCCACCTCGGTGTCGATGACCATCAACGGCCCCGCCCCCATCCTGTTGGCCATGTATTTCAATGCCGCCCTCGACCAGCAGCGGGAACGCTACGCTGCCGACCGCGGCCGCCCACCCGGCGCCGAAGAGGACGCGGCGCTCGTTCGCCGCACCCTGGCCACCCTGCGCGGCACCGTGCAGGCCGATATCCTCAAGGAGGACCAGGGCCAGAACACCTGCATCTTTTCCACCGAATTCGCCCTCAAGATGATGGGCGACATCCAGGAATATTTCGTCACCCACGGAGTGCGCAATTTCTACTCGGTGTCCATCTCCGGCTATCACATCGCCGAAGCCGGAGCCAATCCGATCAGCCAGCTCGCCTTCACTCTGGCCAACGGGTTCACCTACGTCGAGTCCTACCTTGCCCGGGGGATGGCCATCGACGACTTCGCCCCCAACCTGTCCTTCTTCTTCTCCAACGGCATGGATCCCGAATATGCCGTGATCGGCCGCGTTGCGCGGCGAATCTGGGCCATTGCCATGAAGCATCGCTATGGCGCCGGGGAGCGCAGCCAGAAGCTCAAGTACCACATCCAGACCTCGGGCCGCTCGCTGCACGCCCAGGAGATCGATTTCAACGACATCCGCACCACCTTGCAGGCATTGATCGCTGTTTACGACCACTGCAACAGCCTCCATACCAATGCCTACGACGAAGCCATCACCACGCCCACCGACGCCTCGGTGCGCCGGGCCCTGGCCATCCAGCTGATCATCAACCGGGAATGGGGACTGGCCAAGTGCGAAAACCCGCAGCAGGGAGCTTTCATCATCGATGAGCTGACCGATCTGGTGGAGGAGGCCGTGCTCCGCGAGTTCGACGCGCTTGCCGCCCGGGGCGGCGTTCTCGGGGCCATGGAAACCGGCTACCAGCGGGGCCGCATCCAGGAAGAATCGCTCCTCTACGAGCGCATGAAGCACGATGGCTCCTACCCCATCGTCGGGGTCAATACTTTCCGCAATCCGGTACTCGGCGTGCCGCCGGAGATACCGCTGGCCCGTTCCAGCGACGATGAAAAACGCTCCCAGATCGCCCGTCTGCGGGATTTCCAGGCTCGCCACGGGGCGGCCGCTGCGCAGCAATTGGCCCGGCTGAAAGCTGTCGCGCTCTCCGGCGACAACGTCTTTGCCGCCCTCCTGGACGCGGTTCGGGTCTGCTCCCTCGGCCAGATCACGGCGGCCCTGTACGAGGTGGGCGGGCAGTACCGGCGGAACATGTGAGCTGATTGCTTCGGGTGGGGCGGTCGGTGGAACGACCTCGATGAGGTATCATTCGCGTCGTGCCAATGGGATGAAAATCGGCTTTTCCCGCCGAAAGCCGGAAAATCATGAGTGAACTCGTTCGAAAATACCGCCAAGTCCTGATCTATGCGGGAGCGATGAGCTTTTTCCTCAATCTCCTCCTGCTGGCACCGACGCTGTACATGCTCCAGGTCTTCGACCGGGTGTTTTCCAGTCGCAGCGACGAAACACTCTTCTGGCTCACCGCGATCACCGTTGCCCTCCTCGCCCTTTACCTGGTCATCGACTGGATGCGTGGACGCTTGCTGGCCGGAGTCGGCGCCCTCGTCGATCGTCTGCTAGGCGAAAGAGTCATGCTCCGGGTACTCGAGGACGCGGCTGCTCCCGTACCCGGGAAGCTCGCCTTTCTTGCTCGCGATGCCGGGATTCTGAGAAGCTTCTTTGGCGGACCGGGTATCGTTGCGCTGCTTGAGGCGCCCTGGCTGCCTTTCTTCATCGTCGTCATCTTCCTTTTCCATCCGCTGCTGGGCTCCCTGGCAGTGGTATCCGCCCTGGTGCTGGTCGGTCTGGCGGTACTCAACTTCCGCGTCACGCAGAAACCCCTGGAGGCGATCCAGGATGCGACGCGCAGGGCCAGCCGCTTTATCGACGTGGGAAGTCGTAATGCCGAGGTGGTCAAGGCCTTGGGCATGTACCGAGAGGTGGTCGAGCGGTGGGGAGACTACAATCGCGAGGCCCTGAAACTGCAGAGCGAGATGGCACGAAACACGTCCTGGCTGTCGGGCGGAACCCGCTTCGCCCGCCAGGTCATCCAGGTGCTGATGCTTGCCGCGGGTGCTTATCTGGTCATCGACCAGCATGTGACTCCCGGGGTGATGATGGCCACCACCCTCATCCTGGGCCGCGCCCTCGCCCCGGTGGAGCAGTTGATCGCCAATTGGAAGCTGATCGGCGAGGCGCGGGCCGCCTATCGCCGTCTCAGCACTGCCTTCTCGAGCCAGGAGGAATGGACGAAGGTCGTCCAGTTGCCGGCGCTCGAAGGCGAAGTGACTGCGGATCGCGTGGTATTCGGCGTACGGCCGGGGCAGCCCGCTATTCTCAAGGGGGTATCCTTCACTCTGGAGCCTGGGGAGTTCCTGGGAGTGATCGGACCCAGCGGTTCGGGCAAGTCGACCCTGGCGAGGCTACTGACGGGCGTATGGTCGCCCCAGGCGGGTGCCGTGCGCCTCGACGGCGCCGAGATTGGCCAATGGGATCAGGCGATCCTGGGGCGTCAAATCGGCTACCTGCCCCAGGACGTCGAACTCTTTCCCGGAACCGTCGCTGAAAATATTGCCCGCCTGGGGGAAGTGGACGACGCCGCGGTGATCGAGGCGGGCCGCGCCGCCGGCGTCCATGCCCTCGTTCTTGGTCTCCCGGATGGCTACGGCACGGAGATCGGAATCAATGGAGAAAATCTTTCAGGGGGACAACGCCAGCGCATCGCCCTCGCTCGCGCCCTCTACCGCAATCCCCGTCTGGTGATTCTCGACGAGCCGAACGCCAATCTGGACGCCGACGGCGAGCAGGCTCTGGTCGCCACCCTGGATCAACTCAAGCAGGGTGGCGCGACGGTCATCATGATTTGCCATCGGCCCAGCCTCCTTGCCCGGGCGGACAAATTGCTCGTGCTGCGAGAGGGGTCCGTCGCCGCCTTCGGGGCACGGGAAGAAATTCTGGCCAAATTGGCCCCGGTGGTCCCGGTCAGCCAGGGGGAGCGGCGTGGGCGCGCTTAAGGACTGGCTCGCCGGGCGCAGCGCGGCCTCGGCCGGCGAACCTGCCGAAGCGGCCGAAGTCCGCAAGTGGGGACGGCGTGGCGCGCTGGTCGCTCTCGGCAGTCTCTTTCTTCTGCTTCTGTGGGGTTCGCTCGCTCCGCTCGACAGCGCTGTCATTGGCCATGGATTGCTCAAGGTCGAGAGCTACCGTCAGGTGGTCCAGCATCAGGAGGGCGGTATCGTCAAGACGATCCTGGTGAAGAACGGCGACGTGGTCAAAAAAGGCCAGGTCCTGGTGGTGCTCGACGACGTGCGGGTAACCGCGTCCCTCGATCTACTGGGGCAGCAGTACTTTTCCGAACTCGCCAAGAATGCCCGTCTGCGCGCCGAACGAGAGATGGCAAATCAGGTGAACTGGCCACCGGAGCTTGCGACTGAAAAGAAACCCGAGGTGGCCGAAATCCGTCACAAGGAGGGCGATCTCTTCCAACAGCGTCGCCTGATCCTCAATCAGCAAATAGAAATCCTCTCACGCCAAAGCACGGAAGCCGGCGCCGAGGCCGATGCGACCGAACGCCAGGTGCAAGCCGACCGGTCGGGCAGCCGCACCGTACGTGACGAAGCCCAGGCCAATCGCGCGCTTCTCGACAAAGGATTCATATCGCCCACTCGCATGTTGGCCCTGGATCGGGCGGAGGCCGATTACGCTTCGCGGCTGGCAGAGCACGAGGCCGACCTTGCCCGGGCAAAGCAAAAGCAGAGCGATCTCAAGTTT
The DNA here is from genome assembly GCA_035345935.1 of Rhodocyclaceae bacterium. Classification (GTDB taxonomy): domain Bacteria; phylum Pseudomonadota; class Gammaproteobacteria; order Burkholderiales; family Rhodocyclaceae; genus SSSZ01. The sequence continues at coordinate 38,551 of DAORDK010000018.1, forward strand.
AGGATCGAGGGCCTACGCAACACCTATCGGGAAACGGCAGCCGCTGAACTCAAGGAGTCCAACGACCGCCTTAACGAGTTACAGCAGCGGGTCAAGCCGGCGCTGGATGCCAGCGAGCGCCAGCAGGTCACGGCGCCAGCCGATGGGGTCGTGGTAGACCTCAAGATTCACACTCTGGGCGCCGTGGTCGGACCCCGGGAAACTCTGATGGAAATCGTGCCTCAGGACCAGCGGCTGGTGGCCGAACTCATGCTGCCCATCGATTCCGTCAGCGACCTGGTTCTGGGAATGCCGGCGGAAGTGCGCTTGCTTGCATTTCAGCAACGTACGACCCCGCTGGTCGGTGGCCGCCTAGAGTACGTTTCCGCCGACGCGCTGAACGATCCGGCCACTCCGCAGCAGTTCCACTACCTGGCTCGCGTGAGCCTCGATGAGGGTTCCCTCCGGGCGGCCCGGATCGGCGTTCTCCAAGCGGGAATGCCCGTGGAAGCCTATCTGCGGGTCAGGAGCCGAACAGCGATTGGCTACCTCTTCGACCCGGTGACCCAATCCCTTGCCCGGGCCTTCCGCGAGCGCTGAATCGCCTCTCCGCTCAAATTACCCCGAAATCAGCAGACGAAAGCGTCGCCGGATGGCTGGCTGGCAAGCCATCCTGATTGAGATGGGCGAAGAGGGTTGCGGCGGAGCCGCCTAAGCCGTCGGCGTCGTAATACAGATTGCCGGTGGTCGTGTTGTAGATCAGATGGTGATCGCTGGTGGTGGCTGCAACCGCCCCGGCCCCGACCCGCAGGTTGCCGTCGGTCACGCCCCCGGCCAGGGCGGAGAAGATCCCATCGTCCAGAACGAGAAGATCCCCCCCCGCGAAATCCATCACCGTCTCCACATTGGTCGCCCCGTTGAGTGCCGACGAGAAGACGAACTGGTCGTTCCCCAACCCTCCCCACAAGACATCGTTCCCCAATCCCCCGGTGAGGACATTGGCCCCGTCGTTGCCGATGAGGGTA
>DAORDK010000019.1:0-39344 GCA_035345935.1 Rhodocyclaceae bacterium
GACCGTTTTACCAGCCCAGCACGGCGAACGTCGCCACTGTCGTGATGCCGGCCGTGACGCCTCGCAGAACGCCATGCGTGCAGCGAGAGAGGTTGCACAGGAAGCGCGGCCCATGCGGCGCCATGGATTCGACGATTGACTAACCCAAGGAGCAAAAATGAACCAGAACCAAAAAATGTCCAAGAATGAGCGCGACGCATACGACAACATTTCCGAGACTCTTTTTGACACCAGCCCGCAACTGGCCGAGCTTTTCGCCAGGCTTGTTGAGGCGAAGCAGCCCTGGCAGCAGGCAATAACGGCATCAGACTCGGTTCGCTTCAAGTTGGAAGGGATAGCCGGTGAAGTCGAGTTCTTGAGATACGAAGCCGCAGAGCTCGATCAACAGCGCCCGGAAGTAGTCGGGCGGATTGTTGTGGCGGGTGGCGATGAATTCGCGGCCGACGACGAGCTACTGGCCAGAAGAGCGCAACTGCTCTTGAAGGCGGAGCGCCTCGCCTTGGCCCGGCCTGCACTGGAGCAGGAATTTCTGTCACACCAGCGCCGTGCGGAGGTCGAGGCTCGAAATGTGATGGAAATACAGGACCAGATCGAAACCCTGCGCCACCAACTGCGACTGGCAGCCGCTAAGCGGCAGGCCGCTTGATCTTAGCGCTCAACGCCGAGATGATGAAGATGCACCGGGACAATGCGCTGTCGCCCGAAGGGAAGCGGAAGAAGCTCGACGAGCTTACTGCCGAGAACAACTGCCTGCTGAAAGAGAACATGCAGTATGCGGAGGCGGCACAGAAAGAGAGGAAGTGACCGTGGCGGACATGGAAAAAATTGCAGCGCATCCGCTGGCCGGAAATGCGGCTCTCGGGTCAATCTTCTCGGCAGCGATGTTTGGGTCGGATTTGAGTATCGTCAATTGCTTTGATGAACTCATGGAACGATCAAGAGAGATCAAGCGAGGCGACCTGGGATCAGTCGAGGAAATGCTGATCGGGCAAGCGGCCTCGCTGAATGCGATGTTTCTCCATTACGCCCAGCGTTCGGCCATTTCTGAAGGTGGGTTACGGGTTCAAGAAACCCTGATCCGCGTTGCCCTCAAAGCGCAGTCTCAATGCAGGGCAACCTTGCAAACCCTGGCCGAAATCAAGAACCCGCGGCCGGTGGCATTCGTGAAGCAAGCGAACATCGCCAACGGTCCGCAGCAGGTCAACAACACCCAGGACGCATCGTCGCCCACGCGCGCGCGCGCAGGAAAAACAGAATCAACGAAAAGCGAACTATTGGATGTCAATGATGGCGAACGGTTGGACACCGGAGCGCCGGGCGCGGCAATCAATGCTGATCCGGCAATGGCAACCCTGGACGAAATCGACAGGGCCGCGCACGCCTGAAGGGCTGGCCAAGTCCGCGCGGAATGCCGAAAAGGGCGGGCATTGGCGAGTGCTGCGGGAGGCCGTGAAGGAATTGAACCGGTTGCTGCGGGAACAGAAGGAAGGTCTTGCGCTGGTTCGACCACGCTAGCCATGTTTTTCCCGAAGCATGGCAACCTCGTCAGATCGTGCCGCGTATCTTCTCACCACGAGGTCAGACGCTTCACTATGCGTAGGGGGAAACCATACGTCACCCTGCCTGAGCGGCTTTCGCAACGCTTCACCGGGCATTTGGCGAGTGGTGGTGACACCTTCCACCGTGCCATGGTTACCAAGGTACGAACGAAGCTCCGATGAAGGGCGAGTTCTACTTGCCAAAGCGCCGGGAGTTTCTGCGGGAGGCGGGAAGGTTTGCGATCGTGGAGTGATGACAAATGGATTCTTGCGGTAGAGAATTGGCGGATTTATCACGGCCACAAGGACCACCGATGCAAAAATGCAGGACGTTAGGGAGCCCAAATGCGTGACGCAATTACGGCCAGTACTGCTTCGAGCGCAGCCTTCGGCGCCTGCTCGACCATCCGGCAATGGAAGCAACAGGCGGATTTCTTTGCAGCCGAAGCCGAGGTGATCCGCAATCTGGAAAGGCGCGCCGCATGACCTGGCATTGCGCCAAGGCAACCATGTACTCTGCGGGTGCACGACAGTGCTTACGCGAATGTCCTTAGCCGCGCGCCTGGCCATAAGTCTAGAATCCGCCATAACAACCGCCGCCAGGGAGCTGGGGCGGCGCTGCGGCCGGTTCAGTCGTCACGCGGGGAGGGGAGCGGGCACTTCGTGGTCACGATCCTGAATCTTCGGCCAGATCGCATCGTCGGCGAAGTGAGAAACGGCAATGGGCTGTACGTTTCCAATCGCCATCAGTTTGACGGCTTGAATGAGGCCCTAACAACCGCCAAGCGACAGAAAGGGCGCCACGCCAGGGAGGTCCACGAACTCTTGTCGCGCACATATGGCATTGCGCCCTTAACTCGTAGGGTAGTTTCCACGTCCGATCTCGTCAAGATGATCGGCGAGGGCCGCTTGATGCGCACCGTTTCCGCCGACCAGGACAACCGCGTGACGTGTGCGCAGTGCCTCAAAGGCATGCGCCCCGGCCCGTGCCAGGCAGTACGCTGGCCGGGACTGAAGCGGAAAGGGGGCAAGGAATGACACCTGACTGCTTCGGAAGTATTTGCTGTCCCGCTATGCGGTAACGCATAATTTGCATATGGAATTCAAGGATTGGCTCCGGAAGCAACTCGATAATATTGGGATAGACTCCGCGGCACCATGCACAAATGAATAGTCCTTGCTTTGTACCATCTGACCGATGAGTCTTTTACGGATGGTCATGGGGATTGTGAAAAATTTCAGCAGAACCGTTCTGCCGTACGACGTGTTCAAGCTCATTGAGAGCTTCATCTTTGGCGATTATTCAAACATCTGTGTCATTGCCGCTGGCGTGAATGGAGTACATACCGCATTGGCTGGAGAGGAACGACCAATCTTCGACCAAGCTGCCAACCAACCTTCTGCAGAGATCATTCCACTCAGTGGAAACTTACGTAAGGATTCGGCCAATGGATCATAAACGCGCCATGTCATCCCACCTCATCATCGCCGCTCTGGCCGCTACACTCAGCCTCAATGCGTGGGCCGACATCTATAAGTGCAAGACCCCATCCGGCAAAACCATCATCAGCGATACGGGATGCAAGGACAACAGCGCGGCCGTCGCAGTTCATAGCAGCGAGTCGCTGACCCAGCAACAGCGAATTGACGCAGAAGCCGTCCAACGGCGCAACAAAGCTCAGCTCGAAACCCTGGAAAACGAAAACACAGCCTGGCGCAATCAACCGTCGCCTCCCTCTCCCGTCTCACCTGTTGCCGCTGGAAACACTACGGCCATGGACGAAGAGGCAATCCGGCAATGCGTTCGTGACGTCGAGAGACAGGGTATGTCTGAAAGGAAGAAAGCTGAACTCATCACGGCATGCCGCACTGCCGGATCGAGTCAACGCGCATCCGGAACCGATGAAGACGCCGTACGAAACTGTGTGCGGCGCGTCGAGCGTACAGGCGCCTCCGGAGCAGTAAAAGCAAGACAGATCGCCCTGTGCCATGGCGGCGATGTGCCCCCGGAACCCGTAGTTGTCGCCACTCCTCCGTCCACCCCGTCCACCATAACCTCCTGCGACCGCGGCGGATGTTGGGACAGCGCAGGGAACCGATACAACGGCACCGGTGGGACGATGGCCCGGCAAGACGGCAAGTCGTGTCAGAAGATTGGCGCAATGATGCATTGCAATTGATCTTGTGGATATCGCCAACCGACCAGTAGCGCGCCCTAGTGAAGCAACGAAGCACGCGTCCCCATCAACCGCCTTCGGGCGGTTATTGGGTAAGGTCCCAATCCTGGGTTATTGGCAGCCAGAGGCGGCCCTGTTTGTTTGGAGAGAATTTCCACAGCGATAAGTGGAGCCCTGCGAGGTAGCGTTATTCACGGTGGCGGCTTCCACCGTGCCATGGTTACCAAGGTACGAACGAAGCTCCGATGAAGGACGGGCTCTACCTGCCGAAGCGCCGGGAGTTTCTGCGGGAGACCGGGAGGTTTGCGAACGTGGAGTGAAAGCTGGCACTAACTTGCAGGCGTGGCCGCGTCTGCCGATTTGGTGCCACCATTGATTTGTTCTTCTAATAGCTTTGCAACGAGTTGGTGCAGCTTGGTAAGGTCAAGATTGCCGTCATGGAATGACTTGTCAGCATCTGCAAGGGCTTCGATATAGGCATCTCGCTCTCGCCGGATTAACTCCGGAAGAATCATCTTTCCAGGGAGCCATCCATTAGCCTTCACGCAAAGCACGAAGTAGCATGCTGCTCTTGCGGTTCGCCCGTTTCCATTGATAAACGGATGAATGTAGTTCATGCGCCATAGGACGAAGGTGGATAGCACCACGGTGTCTGTGGTCTCCCAGGCTCGGTTAACCTGGTTGATGAAGTCGTCCATTAGAGCATCTACCCTGTAATGCTCTGGTGGTTTGTGCGTCCCTACGACTACTTGACAGGGACGATACTCCCCAGCATTGGTATGAAGGCAAGCGATTGCTTGAAAATTAAGGGCCTTCAATATTTGTGCGGAAAGAAATGGCCGCCCTACATTTATGGCGGCCGTGACTATTGAGCGAAGAAAGTCATACTGTCGAGCGCCGTTTGAAATCTCCATGTCCTGGTAGATTGGGTGCTCTTCCTGCCTTCCTACGAGCTCGAACAGGATCATGGCAATCCGCTAGGCAGCCAATCCTTCCTGTTCATCAATTACCTGCCGAATGTGTTCTCGAGTGACACTACTCTTTGAGCTCATTGAGCCAAGTACAAATGAAACCCGTTGTTCTTGAACCTCTCTTGCACTTGGCTTCTTGGAGGCAGCATTTTTAAGAGCTTCAAGCAGCGCACCATTGGTCTTAAGTGCTAGCCCTTCGTTGCCCATCTCGATCCCCGGAAAAAATATTTGAAACACGCCATTAAAATCAACAGATTAGGTGTGAAATCTATCCCACGAGTGATTTAACACTCTGGCCTCTTCGCCGAAATTCGTCAAGCACAGTTACATATTTTGAAAATGTCCAAGTTCCGGCAAATCCTACACTGACCCTACACAAAAGCCAGAAAGCAAAAAGCCCCGGCTTGTGACCGAGGCTAAGTGCTTGATTATTCTGGTGGGTCGTGAGTGATTCGAACACTCGACCTACGGATTAAGAGTCCGCTGCTCTACCAACTGAGCTAACGACCCAGAACTTGTGAAACGGATGCGATTTTAGCGCACTTCCCGGAGGGTGGTGGGTCGGGCGAGACTCGAACTCGCGACCAACGGATTAAAAGTCCGCTGCTCTACCGACTGAGCTACCGACCCAGCAGGGAGGCGCGATTATAAGGAGGGCGCCAGGGGCTGTCAAACCGCAGCCTATCGCCTCATGCTGCGCCGGAGAAGCGGTACTCGAGCTTCAGCGCGACCAGAGCTCCGGCCGCAATGGCTGCCAGGGTCAAGAAGGAACCCAGGGCCAGGGTCGAGATTCCGCTAATCCCTTGGCCTATGGTGCAACCGAGGGCAGTGACTCCGCCGAAGCCCATGAGAAGGCCGCCGATCAGGTGGCGGCCGGTGTCGGCAGTTCCCACAAATCCTTCCCAGCGAAAACTCCCTTCCGCCAGCGCCATGGCTGCCGCACCCGAGACGACGCCCGCGCAGGCTGCGATCCCGAAGCTCAGCTTGCGGCTGGTGTCGGACCAGAGCATCAGAAGATCCAGGGTGTGGGCAAAAGGAGCGACGAAGCTCAGAGATTCAGGCCGGCCCGACTGGGTTGCCAAGTAGGCTTCCTGGAGTGTTTCGGGATCTTCGGGGACGTAGCCCAGGTGAGCGCTGGCCCACCAGGCGGCCACTACGGTCAGGCCGATGCCGATGCCGCCCAGCAGATGATCCCGGCGGCGAAAATCGCGCTCCGCGAGGGAGTAGGCGGCCAGGCCGCCGCCGACGATCAGGCTGCAGATGGCAAGGGAGGCGGCGGGGTCGAGGCCGAATTCGGCCAGCAGGGCGGGCAGGTGTTGACCTGCAGGGAAGTGCAGGACTGCCGTATCGAGCCAGCCGACCCGCAGGGGGGCGAGGAGTCCGCGCAGGGTCATCGCGGCGCTCAGGCCGAGCGTCAGGAAAACGACCGCCGCCTTGAGATTTCCGGCTCCCAGGCGGACCAGGCTGCGGGCGCCGCAACCTGACGCGAGGACCATCCCGATGCCGAAAGCGCTTCCCCCCACGAGGTGCGAGAGCCACGGCAACGACGCGCTCCGGTAGAGGGATTTGCTCAGGTCGACAAGGCCGCCGGCCTGCAACAGAAAGGTGCCGATAACGGCGGTGGCCATCGCCAGCAGCCACATGCGCAGGCGATTGCTGTCGCCCATGGCGACTAGGTCGGCCAACGCCCCCATGGTACAGAACCGGGTGCGCTGGGAAAGGGCGCCGAAGGCGGCGCCGCAGGCAAAGCCCAGGCCGAGGACGACGGTGGTCTGTGACATGGCGGATCAGCCGGCGTACCGCGTCGGGTCTGCGAGTCCGGCGGCGGCAAAGCCCTCGCGGCGCAGGCGGCAGGAGTCGCAGATGCCACACGCGCGGCCGGCGTCATCGGCCTGATAGCAGGACACCGTGAGGCCGTAATCGACCCCCAGCGCGGAGCCGGCGGCGACGATCTGGGCCTTGGTCAACTGGATCAGGGGCGCATGAACGGAGAAGGCGCTGCCCTCCACGCCGGCCTTGGTCGCCAGGTTGGCCAGATGCTCGAACGCCGCGATGTACTCCGGCCGGCAGTCGGGATAACCGGAGTAATCCACCGCATTGACGCCCACGAAAATGTCTCGCGCCTCCAGGACTTCGGCCCAGGCGAGGGCCAGGGAGAGCATGACCGTATTGCGGGCGGGGACGTAGGTGACCGGGATTCCCGGTTTTACTCCAGCGGTGGGGACGGCGATGGAGGCATCGGTGAGGGCCGAGCCCCCGAATTGGGCGAGTCCCAGGTCCAGGACGCGATGTTCGGTTGCCCCCAGGGCGTGGGCGACGGTGGCGGCGGCTGCGAGTTCGGCCCGGTGACGCTGGCCATAGTCGAAGGACAGGCAATGGCAGGCAAAACCCTGCTGACGGGCCATGGCAAGGCAGGTCGCCGAGTCGAGGCCGCCGGAGAGGAGAACAACGGCTTTCTTGATCATGGCTGGCGACTATAACGCCATTCGTGTTCCGGGAGGAATGGAGGGCCCGGGGCGCGTCGCACCCGCGGACTGGGGCGGGTTCTTCGGCGCCGCAGCGGAGCGAGCGGGGGCTAGCCCAGATTGCCCGGCAGGGCGTGAAGAATGGGCGGAGGCGTCGTGTTCAGCAACTCGCGACGCACCAATTCCTTGAGCCGCGAATCGCGCAGGTCCAGGGGGTTGAAATCGTCGGTCAAGGGTGCAGCGCCAGTCCATTGAATTGGGAGCGGGGGGGACAGAAGCAGCGCGGGGACGTCGGCAGCCAGGGGGTGTATCTGGCCGGCGTCCGGCGCGCGAGCGTACTCTGCCGGTCCGTCGCTGGCCAGCACCACGTAATTGCCCCAGACTGCATCGGCCTTGACTCCCGCCGGCTGAACGCGCACGGTGCGAAACTGTTCGCTCAGGGTCGCCAGGATGCTGGGCAGCATGCCCTCTTTGGGATCGGTGCTGCCCATGAGGTTGAAGGCCAGCACACCCCCAGGGGACAACCTCGCCTTGGCGGCGCGCAAGGCCTCCCGCGAGAGCAGGTAGCCCGGCGTGGTGTCTCCGTTGAAGACATCGATGAGCAGGTAGTCGTAGGCCTTGCCGTGTTGGGCGAGGAAGGTGCGGGCGTCTTCGATGGCCACCGGGATGGTCGGAGGGAAGGCGAAGTGGCGCACCGCTGCCTCATGGACGCGGGGATCGAGTTCGACGACATCGACCTCGAGGCCGCGCGCGGCGAGCGCCCGGGCGGCGACGCCGGTGCCGAGGCCGACCATCAATACCTTACGGCCACCAGGGCGCAGCGCCAGCGGCAAACGCTCGAGGAGATAGGCGTATTCGTAAATCGATTGGCCGCTGACGGCGTCCACACCGCCCTGGATCAGTCCATCGATAGTCAATTCCCGGGTCCGCAGCCCGCCGCCTTGATATTCGACCACCTTGAGCGCTCCGTAGAAGCTGTCGCGAGCCCAGACGATGCGTGCGGAAGTTCCGTCCACCAGACGCGCCTCCAGCGTCGTAGGGGGTGTCCAGACCAGCGGAAGGAGGCCGGCGGCCAGGGGCAAGGCGCGCCACTGGCGGGAGGCGGCGAAATAGACGCAGGCGAGGATGAGCAGCGCGCCGCCGGAAAGGCGGAGGGTGGCGATCACGCCGAAACTGCCGAGCAGATAGAAGCCGGTGCCGGCGGCGCCCACGAAACTTCCTGCGGTGGAAATGGCATAGAGCAGGCCCGCAGTCCGCCCTATCCGGCCCAGATCCAATGCCGCGAGCCGCAACAGGAAGGGAGAAACGCAGCCGAGCAGGACGAGGGGAATGCCAAACAACATCGAGGCGGCGAGGAAACTTCCCAGGCGCAGGCCGGCCCCCATCGTCGCCTCGAGTACCGCCGCTTTGAACAAGGGGAGCAGCACGAGCCAGCAGCCGGCCATTCCGATCAACAGATACAGGATGGCGGCACTGGGGCGGCGGTCGGCGAGCCATCCGCCCGCGGCGTAACCCAGAGCGAGGGCGAGTAGCGTGACGCTGATCAGGGCGGTCCAGACGTACAGACTGACCCCGAAGAAGGGGCCGATGATCCGCGCGCCGAGGATCTCTATGACCATGACGAGAGCTCCGGTCAGACCGGCAGTGGCGCAGAGCAGCGGAGTTCCCGGGCAGACGGTGGCGGGGAATGAATCTTGGCTCATGAGTGACGACTATACTGCCGTTGCCGATTGCCCAAAAGCGGGGAGCAGGCGCACATCGAGCTCCCGCTTCAGCCAGTGCCGGTTTGCCGAGGGGCGCGCCGGAATTTCGCGCCCTAGCTCACAGAAGTCTGTTCGGCGGAGCTGGCGGGGGCGGAGGTGACCGCGGTCGCGCGTTTCACCTTCGCGATCAGGGGGCGCCGAGACGGTTGAGTTCCCGGTGCAGGAGCGCTTCGTCGCCCAGATTCAATTCCAGCAGGCGGCGCAGATGGGTGATGCTGTCGAGGTCGATTTCCCGGCAATGCAGTCCGTAATAGCCCCCTTCCCGATGGACCACCGTGGTTTCCATGCGGATGGTGGTCCCCAGTTCGTCGAGGCGTAGGCGCAAGGTGCACGGCGTGCCGACGGCGGCGTAGACCTCCGCGGGCGCGGCAACCAAGGCGCCCCGCAGGGAAAGGTCGACGATTTCGACGTCGGTTTCGAGGTTGGGGAGGTAGAGCCGCGCATCGGTACGGAACCGTATACGCGAGAACTGGCGGCGATTGGCGGGCATGGCGGCTCCTCGGTCACTTCCCCCGCATGTTACCCCAAAGCATCTTGTGGAGTTGAAGCTGGAAGCGCACAGGTAGCCCGTCTTCAAGGATCCAGCTCGCGAGCTCGGCGGGATCGACGCAGCCCTGGGCGGGCGAGAAGAGGACCGGACAGCGCTTGGCGAGGTCGCGCTCGGCAAGGACCGCGCGACCCCATTCGTAATCGTCGCGCGAGGCGACGACAATCTTGACTTCGTCTGCTGGACGCAGGAGTTCAACGTTTTCCCAGCGATTGCGCCCGGCTTCGCCAGAGCCGGGGGCTTTCAGATCGACAATGCGTGAAACCCGCGGGTCCACCGATCCGATGTCGAGAGCACCGGAGGTCTCCAGCGAAACGTTGTAATCGGCATCGCACAGGGCTTTCAGGAGGCGCAGGCAGCCCTTTTGCGCGAGTGGCTCGCCTCCCGTTACGCACACCTGCCGGGTAGGGTAAGCGCGGACGCTATCCAGGATGCCTGCAAGCGTCATCGTGCTGCCACCCGTGAAGGCGTAGGCGGTATCGCACCACGTACAGCGCAGCGGGCAGCCGGTCAATCGGATGAACACCGTCGGCAGTCCAACGCGGGATGCCTCGCCTTGGAGCGAATAGAAGATCTCGCTGATACGCAGGGTCAAACGCTACTTCTTCTTGAGTTTCTGCCGGGCGCTCTCGGCTGCCGGGGAAGTCGGATACTTGCTCACCAGGGACTCCAGGGTGCGCTTGGCGCCGGCAGGGTTGCCCATTTCCTGCTGGCAACCGGCGACGGCCAGTAGCGAGTCCGGCGCCTTGGGGCTGTCCGGCCACTTGCTTACCACGTAGCTGTGGGCTTCGATGGCTTTCTTGCAGTCCCGCTGGGCGAACCAGGCATTGCCGAGCCAGAACTGGGCGTTGGGAGCGAGGTCGCTTTCCGGGTGTTTTTGCAGGAATGCCGCGAAGGCGGCGGCCGATTCCTTGAAGCGGTTGGCCTTGAAATGATTGAGGGCCACCTCGTATTCCTGGCCCTCCGCTGCCGGATCCACGGCCGGTTTCGCGGCCTGCGCCGGAGCGGCTTCGGGTGCGGCGGCGCTGGCTCCCGGCTGGGGTTCGAGCTTGCGGACCCGGGTGTCGAGGTCGAGATAGAAATCCTGTTGTCGCTTCTTTGCCGTATCGAGTTCGTACTGCAGCGTTTCGATCTGGCCGCGCAAGCGGGCATTCTCATCGATCAGCTTCTGAATTTGCCCGGCCAGGTCGAGTTGGGCCCGCGCCTGCTGGTCAAACCGCGTCTCGAAGCGAGTCTTGATGTCGGAAATCTGGCGGCGGGCCTCGTCGTCGTCGAAAAGTCCAGCCCGGGCGGTGGGCGCTGTCCCGACGAGCACGGCGCCTATGAAACACCAGGCCGTCGCCCGAAGCGCCGGCTTCAGTCGATGAGGGAGGCCGGCCATGGTCAGAACTCGCCCTTGCCGCTCGGGCCTTTGTAGAGGATGTCGGCGCGGCGATTCTTGCTCCAGCAATCCTCGGTGGATTCCGTGCAGGACGGCTTTTCCTTACCCAGGCTCACGGATTCGACCTGGTCTTCCTTGACGCCCAGCAGGATCAGGGATTTCTTGACCGCATCGGCACGTTTCTGGCCCAGGGAAAGGTTGTACTCCCGGCTGCCGCGTTCGTCGGTATTGCCCTGGAGCAGGACCTTGAAACCGCGATTGGCGTTCAGGAACTTGGCATGGGCGGCGACCAGGTCCTTGTATTCGTCCTTGATGTCGTACTTGTCGAGGTCGAAGTAGATGCTGCGCTTGGAGAGGATGCTCTTGGGGTCGGTGAGCTCCCGCGGCAGCCCGCTGCTGTCGACATTGTCGACAGTGACTTTGGCGACGCCGGTGCCTGAGTCGGCACCGCGGCTCTCGACCGGAGCCGCCGGCCCCTGGTCGGCCGGAGGATTGTTGCCGCAACCGGCAAGGAGCGCTGCGATGGCGAAAAGGGAAACGATCAGTTTGTTCATGGTGAAGCTCCGCTTGAAGAAGTGGGTCAACGAAGGAAGGGGCCCCAGGCCGGCTCGCGCACGTCGCCGGCGGAAATGCTGAGGCGTTGCTTGATGCGCCCGTCGGAGGACACCGCAGACAGCACGCCCCGCCCGCCCATTTCCGTGGCGATCAGGATCATGCGGCCATTGGGCGCGAAACTGGGGGACTCGTCCTTGTGCGAATCGGTCAGCACCTGGACCTGACGGCTGGCGACATCCATCACCGCGAGCTGGAAGCGACCCTCGCGGCGGGTGATGTAGGCCAGCGTCTTGCCATCCGGCGCGGGACGCGGGGAAACGTTGTAACTTCCGTCAAAGGTGACCCGCTGGGCACCGCTGCCGTCGGCGGAGGCGCGGTAGATTTGGGGGCTGCCGCCGCGATCGGAAGTAAAGTAAAGGGCCGAACCGTCGGCTGCCCAACGGGGTTCGGTGTCGATGGCCGGCGACGTCGTGAGGCGCTGGACCCCGCTTCCATCCGCGGCAACCGTGTAGATCTGCGAATTGCCATCCTTGGTGAGGACGATGGCCAGGCGGCTACCATCCGGCGACCACGCGGGAGCCGAATTGGACCCCTTGAAATTGGCGACGACCTGCCGCTTTCCGGTGGCCAGCGAATGGACGAAGATGATCGGCTTCTTGTTCTCGAAGGAGACGTAGGCCACCCGGCTGCCGTCCGGCGACCAGGTCGGCGAGATGATCGGTTCCTTGGAAACCAGGGCCGGCTGGGCATTCTGACCGTCGGCGTCGGCAATCTGAAGCTCGTAGCGACCGGCGGACTTGACGACGTAGGCAATGCGGGTCGAGAAAATGCCCTTCTCGCCGGTGAGTTTTTCGTAGATGGCGTCGGCGATGCGGTGGCCGGCGGCCCGCAACTGGGCAGTGGAGGTCACGTAGGCTGCGCCACCCAGCGTGACTTGCTTATTCACGTCATGGAGGCGGAAACGCGCCTCCAGGCGGCCGTCGGGGGCGGTTCCCAGGCTGCCGGCGGCAATGGCGTCGGCACCGCGGTCTTTCCAGTCGACGAAATCGATGGCCGACGATTCGTTCAGTGCGGCGCCGGAGGTGTCCACGAGGCGGAAGAGTCCGCTGCGCTCCAGATCGCCGCGGATGACCGAAGTCAGCGCGCGGGCGAGACCGGCGTCACCGGCGAAATCGGCAATGGCCACCGGAATGCGATTGGCTCCGGCGCCGGTGATCTCGATGGACAATTGGGCGGAAGCGGCTCCGGCGAGGAGCAGGGCAAAACCCAGGAAAAGGCGGCGGGAAATGGCGGACATAGGCGGCAAAGACTTGAAAATTGGCGAGATTCTACTCTTCGTAGGGTTTGTACTTGATTTCCAGCATGCGTTGGAACACCGCCGGGTCGTCGGGCTTGGGCAGCGGTGAGGATTTCAGGATGGCCCGCTCAATGGCGGCGTCGAGGGCCGGATTCCCGCTCGATTTCTTGAGCCGCACCGGTTGCATGACCTCCCCCGAAGGGAGCAGCGTCAGCGAGAATTCGGCCTGGGGATTGCCCTGGATTCCCTGGGGCAGGACCATGTTGCCCCGAATCTTGCCCGTGATCTTGCTCACCCAGTCGGCCAGCCCGCGGCGGCTGGCCGCCGTTCGCTGCTCGGCTTCCGCGGCCGCCTTCATCTCGGTTTCCCGCCGCGCCTGGGCGGTGAGATCGCGCTGCAGCTGCTCGCGTTTTTCGCGCTCGAGCATTTCCTTGAACGGGTCGGCCTTGGGTTCCGGTTTGGGTTCGGGCTTGGGCTCAGGTTTGGGCGGCTTCTTCTCTTCCTTGAGCGCGATGTCGGGCTTGGGGGGAGGCTTGATCTCGGGCTTAGGTTCGGGCTTGGGCTGGGGCTTGGGTTCCGGCTTCGGTTCCGGTTTTGGTTCCGGAGGCGGCGGGCGCGCGGGGGTGGGCGGAGCAGGGCGGCTCGACACCAGTTCGACTTCCACCGATTCCGGCTGGCTGCGCTTCCATTGAACGCCGAGGAAGAGCACCGCCACCAGCACCACATGCATGAGGACGGTGAGGACCAGCGCGGAGCGCTGGCCGGGTTCCGGGCGCTGATCCGGGATCATTTACCCAGGGGCTGCACCAGCAGGCCGACACGCTTGACCTGGGCGTGCTGGAGTTCGTCCATGACCGACAGGACGGCCTCGTATTTCACACTCTTGTCCCCCACGATAAGCACCGGTTGGTCCGGATTCTTCTCCTGGGCGGCAGCCAGGGCAGCCTTCAACTCGCTGCGGCTAAGGGGGGTTTCGACGCCCTTGCCGGCACGGTCGGTGAGGGTGAGGGTGAGATCGGCCTTGATGCCGACCTCCAGGGGGGCGGTGGGCACCTGCGAGGCCTTGCCGACGCTCGGTAGGTCGATGCTGCCGGTGGTCATCATCGGCGCCGCCACCATGAAGATGACCAGGAGCACCAGCATGACGTCGATGTAGGGGACCACGTTGATCTCGTTTTTCAGGCGGCGGGGGCGCATGGACTTACCTCATCTGCCTCTGAAGAATGTTGGAAAACTCTTCCATGAAGCTCTCGAAGCGAGTCGCCAGGCGGTCGATGTCGTGGGAGAAGCGGTTGTAGGCCAGCACTGCCGGAATTGCCGCGAAGAGGCCGATGGCCGTTGCCACCAGGGCCTCGGCGATGCCGGGGGCGACCGACGACAGCGTCGCCTGGCCGACGTTGGACAGTCCCCGGAAGGCGTGCATGATGCCCCAGACGGTACCGAACAGGCCGATATAGGGAGACACCGACCCCACCGAGGCGAGGAAGGCGAGATGGGATTCGAGGCGATCCATCTCCCGCTGATAGGTGGCCCGCATGGCCCGGCGGGAGCCGTCCACCACGTCCTTGGAGTCGAGGTTCTTCTGGCCCTTGAGCTTGGTGAATTCGCGGAACCCGGCTTCGAAGATGCGTTCCATGGACCCGGCGTGGTGGCGGTCGTTCACTGCGCTGTTGTAAAGATTGTTGAGATCGCCGCCGGACCAGAAATCCTTCTCGAAGGTCTCGGTCTGCCTGCGGGATTGGCGCACCGCGAACCACTTCATGAAAATGTAGTACCAGGACATGAAGGAAACGCCGATCAGGATGGCCATCACCACCTGCACCACGGCGCTGGCATTGAGGATGAGCTGGAGGATGGAAAGGTCTTGGCTGACGTTCATTGCAGGGCTTCCAGTTTGACCCGCAGGAAATCGGGGATGGGGGCGGATTTCATTTTTTCCACATTGACGCAGACGATCTGGACCGTGCCGGTGACGAGTTCCTCGTCGCCGCGCCGCACGTGTTGACGGAAGACCACCTGGGCGCGGCCGAGTTTCTCGACTTCCAGGCCCACGCTGAGGGCATCGTCGAGGCGGGCAGGCTTCAGGTACTCGCAGCTCACCGCCCGCACCACGAAGGCGATTCCCGCCTCCCGGGCCAAGGCGGACTGATCGTGGCCGACCAGACGCATCCATTCGGTGCGGCAGCGCTCGAAATACTTCAGGTAGTTGGCGTAATAGACCACACCGGCGGCATCGGTATCCTCGTAGTAGATGCGCACGGGGATGGCGAAGGCATTGGCTTTTTGTTCATATTTCATGGGCCGCCATTCTACCGCATACGCTTCAAGTTCCTTGTAACGGAGTGTTGCTATCCCATTGATATTTCTTGTAAGGCCAGAGGAAATCCCAGAGCGGCACAAGGGGGGCGAGGACCAGCAGCGCCCACAGCGGCCCGCTCGGGCGAAAGAGGAGGAACTGCCATGCCGACGCTCCCATCGCGACCAGCACCACATGCAGACGGCGGGCCATGGGGTGGTCGGGCAGGGTCATGGGGTCCGAGATCATGAAGAAGGCGAAGAGCAGCAGGGCACCGTTCAAGGCTTGATGGCAGAGGATTTCCCAGCCCCGTTGCAGCGAATAGCCAAGGAGCAGCAGGCGCAGGGCAGAGATCCCCAAGAAAGTCCCCAGAAAAAGCCACGCCGCGTCGTCGCGCCGCGACCGGCTCGCCACCGTCGCGCCCAGCGCCACCAGGAGAACGCCCAGACCCAGGTCGTTGCCCCACTGCCCCGGGGATACCCAGGTGCCGGGCAGGAAGAGCAAGGCGATGCCGACTCCGAAATTGGCCGGGTTGAAGACGTGTTTGCCCCGCACCCGCAGTAAGAATTTGCCGCTGATGGCGAGGCAGGCGATCAGTGGGTGTAGCCAGAGGGAATCGGCCCGCAGCAACAAGGAAAGCCCCAAGCCCGTGATGATTGGGCTGAGGTAACCGACGCCCCTGAGGTTCAGGATGCGAATCCAGAAGGCCTGGGTTGCCGTGGCGGCGGCGATGCCTAACGCCATCTGCGCCGGCAGCAGGCTGAAGTCGCGTAGCAGCGCGCCCACGGTCAGGAGCGTGGCCTGGAAGGCGATCTGGAATAGGCGCGGATCCGGTTTCAATCCACGCCCCCACGGACGGGGCAGCCCATAAAAGGACTTGACCTTGATCTTACGGAGGCTCATTTCCACAATCCCTCCCACCAGGGTCTTTGCGTTGGAGCCGGCGGCAGGTCGAGTTTGCGCCGGATGGCGTCGATGTCGCCGCCGGTGAGGCTGGCCAGTTGCTGGGCTTCCTGCTCCTGGCGACGGGCGACCCCTTCCAGATAGGCCTTGGCCTCCGGGCAGGCCTCGGGGGCGACCTTGGCCGGATGGCGCAGGACGTAGCGGGTCTGGAAATTCTGGCGGTCCTTGGTTTCCTGGAACATCAGGTCTTCCGGGAAGGTCTCCGGGGTGTAGCGGATGTGCATTCGGGTCAGCATTACCGGCTGGGCACCTCCGCCCGGAATTGGACCGCGGGGCAGGATCGAGGGCGCAGGCGCTGCGGAGCCTGGGTTGGGGGGCACCATCCAGAAGACTCCCGCCTGGCGCAATTCCTCCGGCGACAGCGGATCGGCGGCACAGGGATCGCACCAACTCATGTCCCAGAAGTATTCGGTGAAGGCCACCCGGTAGCCCTCCTTTTTCGCCTGTTCGCCGAACATCGCTTTGTAGAAATTGCGGAATTCGTCGCCCTGCTTGAGGAAGACGGGGAGATCCATATTGGCGGGCAGCTTGACCGTGCGGTAATTGGTCGTCTCCACCCGGCCGTTCCTGGTCAGCATGTAGGCGATGAGATCCTGGGGTCCGCTGGCATTGGCCATGCCCAGGCGGATGGGGAGCATGAATTTCTCGGATTCGTAGGCGAACTGGAGCGGACGCAGCATCTGGAAGCCGGTCTTGGCCTGCTCGGCCAGATTCACCTTGGCGACAAAGAACTTCATGTTCTGCCGGATGTAGGGCGCGAGGGCCTTGGCGGCATTCTTGGGAATGCGATAGCCGGACTGGGTGAGCCAGGTTTCCAGACCGTCGGACTGGGTGGCGCTGAGGATCACGATGTCGTACTCGCCCACCGAGAAGCTGGCTTCCACGGTGACGCCAAGCGCCTTGGCGGGGGCCGGGGCAGCGGCTGATGCAGGCGCGGCGGCCATCGCCATATCCTTGCGCATCCTCTCGTAGAGCCGACGGTCGCAGGGATTGGGGTCGTAGTATTCGGCGAGTCGCGGAGCGGAGTAGGCATCCAAGCGGTCGAAGAGCTTTTTCTCGCCGACGTGGACCTGACCCTTTTGGAGGACAGTCGGTACCGGAACGACGACGGCGAATTCCTTGAGGTCTCCCTTGAAATCGTTGAGCATGCTGACCACGGTCTTGTCGCCGTCGCGTACGACGATGACCTGGGACGCTTCATTGAACAGATTGGCGTCGGCCTTGCCGACGTAGAATCCGCAAAAGGCTTGGGCAGTGGCGCTGGCCAGGGCAATGCCCAGGGCGGTAGCAAGTCGCTTCATGAAAACTCCTTGAACGAGTGGTATTGCTGCCGGTAAACGCGCAGAGTCCGAAAAAGGGGTTAAGCGAGCCACAAAATCCCCGATAGGATTCCGCGGCGGCAAGAGCATTTGCCCCTCTCACGCCCAGTGCAGTGGGCTCCGGGATTCATCGTCTGCGGACCAAACTCGGGTGCTTCGCCGAAAACGCCAGGGGTTCCGGCCGGGAGCTCGGGTGAAAGCGAGGGAGGGACCCGCCGCTTCGGGCATCGCGCGGGAGGGCTTCCCGGTTGGCGGCAGCGCTTACGAGAAGCGTTGTGCGGTCAGGAGTAGGCGTTGGGCCTCGACGCTCATATCCTCGGCGGCTCCCGAAGCGGCCTGGACCTGGACGAGGTTGGACTGGATCGCGCTGGCGACTTGCTCGACCTGCTGGGCGATTTCCTGGCTGGCGGCACGCTGTTCGTTGACCGCCACGGTGATCTCGGACACCGCTTCGCCGACGTTTTGGGCACTCTGCCGCATGTCCTGAATCGCTTGCCGCGCCGATGTGGCGAGGACCAAACCTTCCTCGACCCGGGAGACGCCTTCATCCATGCGGCTGGTCGAATCTGAAAGGCCGGTGCGCAAATCGCCCACGATGCGCGAAATTTCCACGGTAGACGTGGCGGTCCGTTCGGCGAGTTTGCGCACCTCATCGGCGACCACGGCGAAGCCGCGGCCGGATTCCCCGGCCCGTGCGGCTTCGATGGCAGCATTCAGCGCCAGCAGGTTGGTCTGATCGGCGATCTCGCGGATGACCGAGACCACGCTGTCGATCTCCTGCGACCGGGCCGACAGGGCGTTCAGGCTTTCCGAGGATTCCTTGGCAATGGTGGCGATAGTGCTCATGGCTTCGAGAGCATTCCCCACGACCAGGGCTCCCTCGCCGGCCAGTTTTTCCGCGCGGTTCGACGTTTCCCGCACATCCGACGCGCGGGTCGCCACTTGGGCGATGCTCACCGACAGTTCCTCGATGCTGGCGGCGATGCTGGACGCGGCTGCCGACTGCTGCTCCGATGCTTCCTCCACCTGCTTCGCGGCGACGAAGGTTTTCGCCGAACGATCGCGAATGTTTTCGGCACTCTGCCGGAGATTGACCATGGTCTGCCGAACGCGGTTGCGCATGCGCGCAAGGGTAGAGGCAATGCTGTCGTCGTTGCTCGGATCCCGCTTCACCGAAATGCCGAGATTGCCCGACCCGATGTGATTGACGACCTCTCTGACGTAGTCGGTATCGCCACCCACGGAGCGGTTGATCCCCCGCGCGATGGCCAGACTGATCAGCATGGCGAGGGTCAAACCCACCCCGCCGGCAAGGGCCAGCCTGGTCAAACTCGCTTGCAGCGATTCCCGCGCTTCGGTCTCGACACTGGCCGTCGCCTTGTTCGACGCCCCCACCAGCTTGTCGATGGCCGCCCTGTGCCGCTTGTAGAGCGTCCCCATCTCGGCTTTCAGGCTCTTGAGGTCGGCGCTCTTTTCCCGGACCGCGGGAATCCACTTCTGGTCTCGGAAGGCCAGAAAAGCCTTGCCCGAAGGGTAAACCTCGCCGGTGAGCGAAGCCTTCAGCGCTTCGTCGTGCAGGTTTTCGGCCCAATACTTGTAGCGTTCGTCGAAGTCGGCGCTCAGTTTCTTCCCATCCTCGACGAGACGGTCGAGGTCGGCCGGTGCGGCATCCTCCATCTCCAGGGCGGATGACCAGGCTTCGAGCAGGTATTCCGGCGGGGGCAGGATATCGGCGAGCAGGTCCTTGTTGGCGACGATGCGGTCGTACACCGGTCCGCCTACCTTGACCGCGTTCACGGTAGCCAGGGTAAGGATGCCGCAGAGCAGGGATACGGCGATGAAGGCGGCGATGCTGACGAGGCTCTTGCCGAACAGGTTGAGTTGCCCGAAGGGTATGGCGAGATAGCGCTGCCAGAGCGAATTTCGGTAGGCTCGGCCGCGGCGGATGAAATAGCGTTTGTTGCCGGCTTTGAGGTCTGCGTACACCGGTGCTGTCGCCGCCACTTCCTCCCGCGAAGGCATAGTTCGCGAGGAGATGTAACCGTCCACGCGCCCGTTTGCCATGACCGGCGCAACATGGGCTTTGACCCAATAGAAGTCGCCGTTCTTGCGGCGGTTCTTGACCAGCCCTGACCACGGCAGGCCGGCCTCGAGGGTCTGCCAGAGATCGGCAAACGCTTCAGGCGGCATGTCGGGGTGGCGGACCAGATTGTGATTCTTGCCGATCAGTTCTTCGCGGGCAAATCCGCTGATGCGGCAAAAGTCGTCATTGGCTTCGGTGACGATGCCCTTGGCGTCGGTCCGGGTGACGATGGAATCGTCGACGCTGAGCAGGAGTTCGTTGTTGGTGACGGGCAGATTGATCTTCATGGTGAATGATTTCTGTAAAGTTACCGAATCAACGACGCAAAGAGCCCTAACTTTAGTCGTAAGTGCACGCGACTGGAAGCGGTTTGGCCTTGCACGCCCCGACGGAGGGCGAATTTCGCCGGGTTTTAGACGCGGGGTCGCGAGGCGGGATGCTTAGGCCGTCTTCCCACGGTCGTCTCGCAGTATGTCGCACCCGACGCCGCGCAAGGCGTTACTCCCCGCTACCGGATCGAATAGCTCGCCGTCCATGCAGGCGTTGTAATCCACCGGCCGCCGGGAATCCCACCAGCCGTACTGGGCCCAGACCGTTCCTGCCGCCAGGTCCGGGTTGAGGCGGGCATGGCAGTGCATCGCGCCCTGGGCGGTTCGCACAACGATGGGGTCGCCGTCGGCAATATTTCTAGCGGCGGCCACGTCGGGAGCAAGCTCGGCCTCGGGCCTGGGCTGGCGCCGCCGCAGGCTGGGCAGTTGGCGGAACTGGCTGTGGCAATAGGCCGCCGTCTTGCCACAGGTGAGCAGAAAAGGAAAAGTCGGGTCAGGCTCCGGGTTGCTTGCCGAGGGCAGCGCATCGGCTCCGATGGCGGTGAGATCGCGGCTCCACAGGGAGACTCGCGGGGGAGGTGCCTCAGCGGTGAGCCGGGGTGCGCAGAGTCCGCGGGGAGTGGTGCGCAGGTCAGCGGGAGTGAGCCCGCAGGGGGCAAGGATCTGGGCGAGCCCCGTTTCCGGCGACCCGGCGAAAACGGCGTCGGCAAGACCCAATCGGTGAGCGAGGGCAAAGACGATGCGGGTATCCGGCCAGGCGTCGCCGGGAGGCCGGGCGACGGCCGGGCGCAACTGGATATGGGCTTCGGCGGGTCCGTCCGCCAGGAATCCGGCCTGCAGCCCCTCGCGTTCCCAACACGAGGCTGCGGGCAAGAGCAGATCGGCCCAGCGGGCAGTGGGTGTTTCGAAAAGTTCGGTCTGCAAGAAAAAGTCTAGTCTGGCGAGGGCTGCTTCGGCATGGCGGGTGGCGGGCTTGGAAACCAGGAAATTGCTGCCGAAGGCGACCAGGGCGCGCACGGGATAGGGGTCGCCGGTCATTACCGTGCGGAACAGGTCGCGGCTGGTGATCCATCCCCGCGAAGGGGGTCCTAGCGGACGATCGTCCAGGCCCAGCGCCTGCGAGCGGATGGTGGGCGAGACGTCTCCGAAGCCGGCGATATCCTTCACTGCCGGTCGTGGGAACCAGCGGTTGCCCCCGGGCCGTCCCAGACTGCCCGTCAGGGCGTAAAGGCAGTGGATCGCCCGGTTGGCGGCCGTCGCATTCGGCTGCTGGGTGGTGCCGGTCCAGGTCACGAGCGAGACGGGCCGGACGGCGAGCAGCTCGGCGGCGCGCTTCAGGTCTTCGGACGCGACTCCGCAGACCTTGGCGATGCGCTCCGGTGTCCAGGGGGCGACCTCGGCTTCCAGGCGCTCGAGGACGGTTCCGGACCCCTCCGGCACAGGGTCGAAGGCGTCCGAATGGCGCCGCAGGAAGTCCACATCGGCATGGCCGCCGGCGAGCAATAGACGGATGAGACCCAGAGCGAGAGCGGCGTCGCTGCCTGGGCGAACCGGTATCCAGCAGTCGGCTCCTCCGGCAAGGCCCGCCCGGCGCGGGTCGACAACCAGGAGGCGTGCCCCACGGCGTTGGGCGGCCCGGATGCGTTCGGCCTGGGCCAGCCAAGTCGCCGCCGGGTTGGCCCCCCACAAGACTATGGTGGAGGCCTGCGCAAAGTCCGGGGTACCCAGCGTATCCCCCCAGGTCAGGCGCGGAGTGAAATCCCGATGCCAGTTGCAATTCTCGGTGGCGAAAACCAGGTTGGGGCTGCCCCACAGGTGGACGAGCCGATGGATCCAGCCGAAGCTGTCGGCGATGGCGGTACCGCTGGGTGTAGCGACCGCAAACGCGGTGGCCCGGGGGCCTGCTGAATTGAGTCGATCGCCCGCGAGAGCGAGCGCGTCGTCCCAGGAAATCGGTCGCCAGCCCGGATCACCCCCGTCCTTGGGGCGGGTTCGGACCAGAGGCGTGGTCAGACGATCCGGGTGGGCCACCAATTCGGGGGCCGCCCGGGCCTTGATGCAGATGGCGCGACCGGTGGGGTGCTCCGGATCGGGATCAACGCGCAGCAGGCGGCCATCGTCCACCGTGGCGAGGCAGCCGCAGCGGGAGATGCAGAGGGCGCAGTAGGTGGGAATGGTGCGGGTGACCATGGGCCATTGTAGGTGGTGGGCTGCGGCGAGTCTTTCCACCGATGGAACTACGCTGGCGCCGACCCAGGCCCCTCTGGAAAGCCCGAGTGGCTGCTGACAGTCCGCGCAGCCTTCGACCAGGCGGACCGGGACCCGGTCGCAGGGTCTGTCCGGAGCCTTGTCGCAGAGCTCCCGTTGTCCCGGGCCAGGAAGCGACGATGAAGTCGGGAGGCGCGATCGTGGCGGCAGTCAATTAGCCGACTTGCATATCAATAGGCCGGATGGCATATTCCTATGGCAACCGACATGTATCCAATGCTTTTCCAGGGAGGCCTCAAACATGAATCGCAACGCGCTGCTCGCCTTGTCCGTCGCAGGGGCCTTATTCACTCTTCCTGCGTACGGCGCCTGGGGAGACGTCAGCTATGATCCGAGTCCGTCTTTGATCGATCTCGACGAAGCTGCGAGGTTCGACGCCGTTGGCTTTCTCACCTATGCCCTGACGAGTGGCCCGGGAATGCGTCGCGCGACGCAGAATTTTGAGTCGGGCTTTACGACGGGTCAGGTCTTGAACGACTGGGTCGGCATTGGTGGCAATCAGGTACGCTTCGGATTTGGCAGTTCGCCCGGAAGCGTGGACTGGCGCGCCCGCATCGGGCAGATCGACCCGCTGGCGGGCTACGGGCTGACCCACCCCCACGGCACCTACGGCAATGCCCCCGGGGTTCTCGGCGACCCCCGCAATTACATCGCCGACCATTTTTTCCTGACCAGCGACACGGCGGTCGGTGAGCCGGTCCCCCAGTACTTCGTGATGCAGTTCGAGTCGCCGATCAATTTCTTGGCGCTGGCGATCCTCGATTACGCCAACCAGGTCGGCGGTCTGGCCCACCTTGACCTTTTCCTTGGCGACGATCTGGCGACGGCGAGTGCCGTCCCCATCGTCGGTAACAGTCCGGATCGGACCGTGGGAGCGGATACGCCGGACGGTGCCATCGACTATTTCATCGCCCGCGGCCCCTATGTCGGAGGCCCTCCTGACTGGCCTCTCGCGCCCTTCAACATCGCCGTGCTGCGCCTCGACACGCCGGATGCCACGGTCGGATTCGACTATATCTTTACCGCCAGCAGTGTCCCCGAGCCGGGCAGCGTCGCCCTGCTACTGGGCGGACTTGGCCTGCTTGCTGCGAGCCGGGTGGGGCGTCGTCGGTAGCTTGGCGGCTGGCGCCGGCTTCCGCCCCCGCAATGCGGCGGCGAAGCCGAGGCGGGCCAGCGCCAGAAGGTCGCCGCGGTCGTCCAGGGCTTCGGCCGGGACGGCGTGGTAGGCGATGGTGACGGTCTTGCCCTGGCGCTGGTAGTGGAAGGGAGCCATCTCCCGCTTCTCGTATTCTCCGCGGTTTTCGGCGTCGGCCTTGACGTAGAGGGTGTCGTCGGCGATGAGGGCGAACATGAGGCCGTCCAGATAGAGGCCGTAGCCGCCGAACATGCGCTTGGCCCGCACGACCCCCATCGGTTCCAGCCATTCGACGACGGTGTCGGCGAACTCCCGGCTGGCCATGGCTATTCTTCCGACAGCAGATCGCGAACCACGGCGCTGTTGGGTTCGGCCAGGCCCAGATGGCGGTAGATAGCCGGGGTGGCGATGCGCCCGCGCAGAGTCCGTTGCAGATAGCCCTGCTGGATGAGGTAGGGCTCCAGGACATCCTCGATGGTGTCGCGGGCTTCGCCGATGGCTGCGGCCAGATTGTCTACCCCCACCGGGCCGCCGCCGAACTTGTCGATGACGGCAGCGAGGAGCTTGCGGTCCATGATGTCGAGGCCGGCCGGGTCGACGTCGAGCATGGCCAGCGCCGCATCGGCGACGGTACGCGTAATGCTGCCGTCGGCTTTCACCTCGGCGTAGTCGCGTACGCGGCGCAGCAGTCGGTTGGCGATGCGCGGCGTGCCGCGCGAGCGGCGGGCGATTTCGAGGGCGCCTTCGGCGTCGAGAGGGGCGTTGAGCAGCGTCGCCGAACGGGTGACGATGCTCTGCAGTTCGGCCGGGGAATAGAACTCCAGGCGGGCGACGATGCCGAAGCGGTCTCGTAGGGGGTTGGTCAGCATGCCGGCCCGAGTGGTGGCGCCGACCAGGGTGAAAGGGGGCAGGTCGAGTTTCACCGAGCGGGCGGCCGGCCCTTCGCCGATCATGATGTCGATCTGGAAATCCTCCAGGGCCGGGTAGAGGATTTCCTCGACGACCGGACTCAGGCGGTGGATTTCGTCGATGAAAAGGACGTCGTGGGGTTCCAGATTGGTGAGGATGGCGGCGAGATCGCCGGCCCGTTCCAGAACCGGCCCGGACGTCTGGCGCAGATTGACCCCCATTTCGTGGGCGACGATGTGGGCGAGGGTGGTCTTGCCCAGTCCTGGGGGACCGAAGAGCAGGACGTGATCCAGCGAATCGCCCCGCTTCCTCGCTGCCTGGATGAAGATCTCCAGTTGTTCGCGGATTTTCGTCTGGCCGGTGTAGTCGGCGAGACGCTTGGGCCGAAGCGCCCGTTCCAGGGCCTCTTCCTGGGCCGATTTCGCCTGCGGGGCAATGAGGCGGTCGCCGGCGAACTTGTCGGTTTCGATCATGGTCTTGCTTCTTCCCGGGTCCAGGCGACGATCATCGCATGACCGAGGGCGAGCAGCACGGGTCCGAGGAAAATGCCGATGAAGCCGAAGACCATCACCCCACCCAGGACGCCGAGGGCGATCAGGGCGATGGAAATCCCCGCACCCCGGGAAATAAGGATGGGTTTGACGAAATTGTCGATGCTGCTGATGACCAACACGCCCCAGGCCACCATGAAGATGGCCCAGCCGGTCTGGCCGGAATCGTAGAGCCACCAGGCGGCCCCTCCCCACAGGAGTACCGGACCGGCCGGGACCAGGGAGAGGAAGAAGGTGGCGAAACCCAGGAGTAGCGCGGCAGGCACGCCCGCGATGAGAAAGCCGATCAGGGCCACGGCGCCTTGCGCAGCCGCCGTGCCCACGAGGCCGAGCATGACGCCGATCACCGTGCCGCGGGCGAGATCCAGCATCTTCTCGCCCAGCTCTCCGCCCAGCTTGCGGGCGGAAACAATCAGGGCACGTCCCACCGCATCGCCGTCACGGTAGAGAAAGAACAGGATGAACAGGACCAGAATCAGTTGCAGGAGCCCGTTGGCGACGAGCCCGCCGAGGGAAAGCGCAAGTTTTCGGGTCGGTTCGACGAGCGGTTTGAGGAGCCGGTTGAGTTCTTCGCGGCTCCCGGCGGCGCGCCGCCAGGCTTCGTCCAGGTCGCCTCCGAAGAGCGGAATCTTGGCGAGGATGGCCGGCGGCTCGGCCGGTAGCCCCTGCTCGAAATAGGGCTTGCTCTTGGTGACCAGGCCCTCGACCCCGTCGATGAGTCCCCCGGAGAGGAAGATCATGGGCAGGAGCATGACCAGGATCAGAAGGAGGGTCATCAAGGTCGCGGCGCGGCCGCTCCGGCCTTGGGCGAGCGGCAGAATCCTGCCGGCGTAGAACGACCAGGTGCACACCCAGAGGACGAAGGCGAACAGCACCGCACCGATGAATGGCCAGAGGACGGCAAAACAACCGGCGATGAGAAAGCCGATCAGGGCGATGCGGGCGAGGTAGGTCGGGGTGGTGTCCAGCGCCATGTCAAACCTTGGAGAGGAGCTTGAGCGCCTGGCGGATGCCGTCCGCGGTGCCGATGCCCGCCGGCAGTTGCTTCATCGCTCCGGACGCCTCGCGCTCGTTGTAGCCCAGGGCAATGAGGGCGTTGAGAATGTCCTGGGCGCTGTCGCCGGCGATGGGCGGCGCAGAAGAAGCGGTGGCGTCGGCAAGCTTGCCCTTGAGCTCCAGCAGCAGACGCTCGGCGGTCTTCTTGCCGATGCCGGGGATTTTGGTCAGCCTTCCCACTTCCTGGCGGGCGACCGCCGCTGCCAGATCGGCCACCGAGAGGCCGGACAGGACCGAAAGCGCCGTGCGGGCTCCGATGCCGGAAATCTTGAGCAGTTGGCGGAAAGCGTAGCGCTCCGATTCGCTCAGGAAGCCATAGAGGAAATGGCCGTCCTCCCGCACCGCAAAGTGGGTGAGCAGCGTGAGCTTTTCTCCGGTACCGGGGAGGTTGTAGAAGGTGCTCATGGGGACGTCCAGTTCGTAGCCGACGCCGTGGACGTCGAGCACGATCTGGGGCGGGTTCTTTTCGGCCAGCAGGCCGGTGAGGCGTCCGATCATCCCGTTATCCTATCAGGCGGCCGCCGCGCACGCGATAACCCGCCGTGGCGAGGCCTCCCAGCCCTTGCCCGCCGTGGGCGTGGCAGATGGCGCAGGCCAGGGCGTCGGCGGCGTCCGCCGTCGGAGCCCCGGGTAGGGAAAGGAGCCGGACCACCATGTGCTGCACCTGCTCCTTGGCGGCCTTGCCCTGGCCGACGACGGCCTGCTTGACCTGAAGCGCCGTATATTCCGCCACCGGCAGGCCGGCATGGACCAGGGCCGAAAGGGCGGCCCCACGGGCCTGGCCGAGGAGCAGAGTCGATTGGGGATTTACGTTGACGAACACCTTCTCCACCGCCGCCTGGTTTGGGGAGTAAGTGCACACCACTTCGCTGATGCCCAGAAACAGGGTTTTGATGCGTTCGGGCAGGGAGTCGGATTCCTTCGACTTGATGCAGCCGCTGGCGACGAAGATCAACTGGTTGCCCTGTTTCTCGATGACGCCAAAACCGGTCACCCGCAGTCCCGGATCGATGCCGAGGATGCGCGTCGTCGTCACCGGTAGCCGTCGGTGAGGTCGAGGAGGCGTAAGCCCACACTGACCGGGGGAGTGCCGCCGGTGGCCCAGCCGAGGATGGGGGATGACGCAAGGAATGCTGCGTGCAGCAGGGGGTTCATGTCGTCGGGAAGTCCTACGCCCAGGGTAAGCATACGGGAACCTTGATTTTGCCGCGGATTGATGACTCGCTAACGGGGTCGCCCAACCAGGTATACGCCGCCCACGGCCAGGATCATACCCGCGGTGGCCGCCAGCGACAGGCTCTCGCCGAAAACGGCCCAGGCGATCAGGGCCGTGGTGGGCGGAGTCAGGTAGAAGAGACTGGCCACATTCACGGCGCTGCCGCTGCGAATGAGCAGATTGAGGAGGCTGATGGCGCCGAGGGAGAGGACCAGGACCAACCAGGCGAGGGCGAAGGCGAAGGAGCCCGTCCATTCGATCCGGAAGTCCTCGAATCCGGCCACGGCCAAAGCGGTCACCGCGGCGGTCGGCACGAACTGGATGACGGAGCCGGTGCGGAGGTCGAAGCGCGCGCAGAAGCGCTTCTGGTACAGGGTGCCGGCGGTGATGCCGAACAGCGCCACCAGGGCGGGGGTGAGCATGGAGCCCAGCGCTTCGCCGCCTCTGAAGGAACCCGAGACCACCAGAGCGACGCCGACGAAGCCCAGGGCCAGGCCACTCCACTGCCGGCCGCTCACCCGTTCCCCCAGAAAGCCTCCCGCGCCAAGCGCCGTCAGCAGGGGTTGCATTCCGACGACCAAGGCGGTGACGCCGGCCGGCAGGCCATGACCGATGGCGACGAAGACGCCGCCCAGGTAGACGGCATGGACCAGGATGCCGGAGACGCCGATATGCAGCCACTGGCGCCGCTCCCGCGGCCAGGGGGCACGGGTGGCGAGGGCGATGACGGTCATCAGGGCGATGACGATGAGGTAGCGGACAAGGAGGAAGGAGAGGGGTTCGGCGTAGGGCAGGCCGAACTTGGCACCGATGAAGCCGGTGCTCCACAGGAAGACGAAGAGGAAGGGGTAGAGACTCTGCATGAAAAAGGCGGCGCCGGCGCGCCGCCTTGAGAGGAGCGCCGTGCGTTCAGTCGGCCATGACGGCGGTGGTGTAGATCTCCTGCACGTCGTCCAGACCTTCCAGGGCGTCGAGGAGCTTCTGCATCCTGACCGCGTCGTCGCCGGTCAGTTCGCTTTCGCCTTCGGGCTTCATGGTGACCTCGGCGAATTCCGGCTTGAAGCCGGCCGCCTCGAGGGTATCCTTGACGGCGATGAAGTCGGCAGGGCCGGTGATCACTTCGATGGAGCCATCGTCATTGGTATTGACGTCCTCGGCGCCGGCTTCGATGGCGGCGTCCATGAGGGCCGCCTCGTCGGTGCCGGGGGCGAAGAGCATCTGGCCGCAGTGCTTGAACTGGAAGGCCACGCAGCCGTCGGTGCCCATGTTGCCGCCGTACTTGGTAAAGGCGTGGCGGACTTCGGCCACGGTGCGGACCTTGTTGTCGGTGAGGCAGTCGACCATGATCGCCGCCCCGCCCATGCCGTAGCCCTCGTAGCGGATTTCGACGTAATCGACGCCTTCCAACTCGCCGGTGCCCTTCTTGATGGCGGTGTCGATCTTGTCCTTGGGCATGTTGATGGCTTTGGCCTTGTCCACCGCAACCCGCAGCCGGGGATTGAAGCCCGGGTCGCCGCCGCCCATCTTGGCTGCGACGGTGATTTCCTTGGCGATCTTCGAGAAGGCGGCGCCGCGCTTCTCGTCCTGGCGGCCCTTACGGTGCTGGATATTGGCCCATTTGGAGTGTCCGGCCATGGTGCGATTCCCAAAAAAACGGCCATTTTAACCGGCCCAGGCTGCGACGGCTAAGCGCCCAAAAGGAAATTGCCTATGCGCAGCAGGCGGCTGCGTGCCTGCTCCGGCGTGAGTCCGGCGACCAGGGGGCCAGGGAGCGCCGCCAATTCGAGAGCCCGCTCGTCGGTCAATTGGCCGCAACGGTGATGATATTCGACCAGTGCTTGCTGTTCCTCGGGGGCGAGAGTTATGGGCGGAGGCTCGCTGCCGCCATTTCGCTCCGATGGGGCATGGTGTTTTTCGCGCCGGTCGGCATGGACGACGACCGTCCCGGCGGCGAGGTCGCCCAGGCGCTTGCCTTCGGAATTGAGCAGGCTGGCGATATACCCGGCGCCGTAGAGGATGGGCAGAAAGTCGACGAAGCGTACGGTATTTCGGATGAAGGACCCGCTCCAGCCGATTGGACGACCGTCGTCATGGAGGACGACGAGATCGCAGGCCTTCTTCCCCGGCGTCTGCCCGCCCTGGTAAACCTCGAAGAGAATGGGATAGAACCATTCGATGACAAAGGTTCCGACGAGAAAGAAGCCCAACCCCAGGCTCCCGGCGTAGCCGGAGATCATGCCAAGAGCTATCCAGCCGATCAGGCGGAGCAGGAAATCGAAGAGCCAGGCGCGCGCTCGCGTGATCGGCCCGGCGATACGCAGTTCCAGTTCGCAGCCCTCGGGCGTCGCGACGCGGTGCAAGGTGTCGAGCATCGCTTGGCTTCCGGTCTGGCCTTTTCGCTTCAGGAACGGGTGAACAGGCTCTTGTAGCTGGCGTAAATCGACGCCTGGGTCACCGGAATGAGGATGAACCACCCGAGGCCGACGGGCAGCGTGGCCAGTACGGCGAGCACCAGAAAGGCGAGGCCATAGACCAGAAAGGGCATGAAGTTCTTCAGACAGGCTGAGAAACTGGATTTCAGGGCGTCGAACGGGCCTTGACGGTGAAAAAGAACCAAGGCCGGGGCATACCAGACGGCCATGGCCAGAGGCAGGACAAGCACCGCTACCAACAGCCCGACGACCAATGGGAGCAGGCCCGCCGTCATGGAGGTCTTTCCGAGCAGTACGCCCGATCCGAATCCGATGGCACCAGCGATCACCATCACCACCAGGGCCACCGCGACGAGTCCAACCAGGTAGATCAGTCCGACCATGATCAAGCTGCCGGCCTGATTGGAAAAGCCCGCGAAGAGGTGCCCGAAACGCAGTTCTTCACCCTCTTCCAGGGCCTTGCAGCCGAGCATGAAGCCGCCGGTGAAGACGGGAATCACGAGGTTGAGGACGATGCCGAGAAGGGGAATGCTGCCCAGGATCAGGAAGATCACGACGAAAACCAGGGTAATCAAGATCCACATGCCCGGCGCCTGGCGAAAAAGGTCCCAGCCCTGGCTCAGCCAGTTCATGCCTTCTCTCGCTTCAAGGCGCAGCCCCTCGGGAACGAAGTCGCCTCCTTCGGGAAAGGGATCGGCGACGCGGGACACGGGCGCCTGGTAGGGATTGCTGTTTTCATTCATGGCGAGACTCCTCAGGGAAATTCACAGGGATCCGGAACGCTTGCGTTCCCAGTAATGGTTGATCAGGGTAATTGGCATGGCGTCGGGACTCACGTCGAGCAGGGGGATGCCGCCGTGGCGCAGGTGGGCCGCTTGTCGCTGACGATCCGCGGAAACCTGGAGGGCGGCAGCCCGGGTGAGGGCCGAATCGAAATCGGCGACCGGCGCCTCGAGCAGGTCGTCCAGGATGGATTCCCGCAGATTGGCGATGGTGACGGCGTGCCGGCGGGCGAGCAGGGCCGCCGCCGGCTGGAGCGTGTCGGCATCCTCGTCCCGGAGGTTGGTGAGCACGATGACCAGGGCTCTTTTCCCCAGGCGGCGCAACAGGTGCTGGCTGGCGAGCAGATAATCGGGAGCCTGGTGGGTGGGCTGCAGATCATAGACTGCGTTGAGGAGGCGATTGACCGTGGCGACCGATTTGCGCGGCGGAATGTAGCGCGGACTGGCGTGGCCAAAGGTCAGCAGGCCCACGGCGTCGCCTTGGTTGAGGGCCACGTAGGCCAGGAGCAGGAGCGCGTTCAGGGTGTGGTCGAAGTGGGAAAGGTCGCCGTCCTTGGTTCCCATGCGGCTGCCGCAATCGAGAAGAAAGACCACCTGCTGGTCGCGCTGGTCCTGGAATTCGCGCGATATCAGCTTTCCGAGGCGGGCGCTGGCCTTCCAATCGATCTGGCGGGGCGAATCTTCGCGGCGGTAGTCGCGCAATTGATGGAATTCCATGCCTTCGCCCCGGCGGCGTCGGTTGAGAATTCCCCATTGGGAAAGCCGGTGATCGGTCGCCAGCAGGGTGTAATGGGCAATGCGGGCAAAATCGGGGAAGATTCGGGCAGTGTCGGCCACCGGCAGGGTTTCGGGCGTAGACCAGAGCCCCAGGGGGGAGCGGACACGCAGGTCGATGGCGGAAAACGTTTCGGCACCGCGGGTCGTGAGGTGAAGTCGGTACGAGGTTTCCATCCATTGCCCCGCAGCGAGATCAAAGAAGAGGGGCAGTCCAGACGTACGGAAGGTTGCCGGGTGGCGATCCCGCAACCATCCGGCGACCGGGCCGGACGCGGAGAGCTTGAGGCCGATCGTCTGCCAGGAGCCGACGGGCAGGGTCCGGGCCAGTTTGCGGGTGACCGTCAGCCGCCCCCGGCGGCGCCTTCCCGCATAGCCATCGGCGACCGCGAGGGCGAGCGCCGCCGCTCCCCAGGCCTGCCAGCCGGGCAATGCTTTTGGCCAGGGAACGGCGGCAATGCCGAGCAGAAGCCAAAGCGCCAGTAGCCACAGCAAACGGGTTTCCGGGATGGGCAGGGACGACGTGGTCATGGCTGGCCGGGAAGGGTGACGACCGTCATGATCGAGGAGCGGCAACCTGTTCCAGGAGCGCTGACAACAGCTCATCCGCAGTCAGTCCCTCGATTTCCGCTTCCGCCGAGGGAGCAATGCGATGACGCAGCGCCGGCAATGCAGCATCCTTGACGTCGTCCGGCGTCGCAAAAGCCCGGCCGGCCATGAGGGCCATGGCCCGCGCCACCCGGACCAGGGCAATGCTTCCGCGGGGCCCCGCGCCGCAGGCGATATTGGGGGATTCGCGGGTGGCACGCACCACGGCGATGGCGTAATCCATCACTCTGTCGTCCACGGCCACATAAGCAGCCGCCTGCTGCAGGGCGAGCACGGTCGCCGGCTGGACGAGCGTGCGCACGGCATCGACTGAGAGGTCGGCGCCGGTGCTTCTGTCGGTCACGTGGCGGGTCAGCGCGGCCTCCTCTGCGGCGCTTGGGTAGCCGATCCGTATCTTGAGGAGAAAGCGGTCGAGCTGGGCCTCGGGCAGGGGGTAGGTACCTTCCTGCTCGATGGGATTCTGGGTGGCGAGGACCATGAAGGGGCGGGGCAAGGCCAAGGCGTTCCCTTCCAGGGTGACCTGCCGTTCCTGCATGGCTTCCAGCAGGGCCGCCTGGGTCTTGGCCGGCGCTCGGTTGATCTCGTCGGCGAGGAGCAGATGGGTGAAGATCGGCCCCTGGCGGGTCGTGAAGCGAGCGGCCGCGGAGTCGTAATAGGTGTGGCCGAGGATGTCCGAAGGCATCAGGTCCGGGGTGAACTGAATGCGCTTCATCTGTCCGCCGAAGGTCTTGCCGAGGGCCTTGATCAGGAGGGTCTTGCCCAGACCGGGCACTCCTTCGACCAGGACGTGGGCGTCGCAGAGGAGGGCGGCGAGAACTTCGCGCACCACCTGGGCCTGTCCGATGAGCGCCTTGGCCAGTTCGGCGGTGAGCGCTTCGAGAATCTGGCGGGACTGCGTGAGCTTCTCTTCGGTGAGCGGTGTGGCTTCGGGCATGATGGGCTTTCAGAGGCTGCGTTCCAGGTTCTTCAAGGTGCGCAGGGCCTGGGTAAAGGAATGGGGAGTCGGTGCAGCGTGGTGAAGGGCGGCAGCGATCGAAGCGAGGGAACGGCCGCTGATTTCCGCCAGCGCCGCGACCTTCTGTTCCGAAGGCAGGGCGGCGAGATGGGGATGGCGTCGCGCCAAGCGACTGTTGAAGGATTCGCGGGCGACGCTGAGCCAGGTCTCCAGCCCGCCGCAGCGCCAGATATAACGGCCGATGGCACGCAGATGCTCGCCCAGTTCCCGGCGTGCGGGATCGGGTTCCGGGCGGACCGGCCCGAAGCGGGGTGCGAGTCGCCATAACCAGAAAATGAGCAGCACAAGGCCGCTGACGACTGCGGGCGCGGCCGATTCGATCAGCCAATGCCAGAGCGAAGGGATCGCGAGGCGGGTCAGCAGAAAAACCGGTCGGTTACGGTCGGGTTGATAAGTTTCCAGCAGGGTCCATAGGAGTTCCGCATGGTCCGCTTTGCCAATGAGCGGATTGATGAAGAGCCCGTTCAAATCGCTGAAAACGGTGACCTGGCCCTGACCGTAGGCGTAATGCAATACCTGCATCGGGTGGTCGGCGGCGCCCGCCGACCAGACGGGACTCGTCTTTCCGGGGGCCAGATCGCTGTGCTGGAAGGCAATTTTCAAGGGGCGCACGTTTCCCGGCACCTGCACGGATACCCAGGCCGGTGGCTTCGGTGGCGGGGAACGCGCGCCCCCGGAGGATGCAGTCTTGACTTCTTCCTTGCACCTGCAATCGATGTCGAAACGATCCAGAAAGGGATCGCGTCGGCCTCGGGATTCCGGTGCGGTCACCACATAGCCGCCGCGCTCCACCCAGGCGAGGAGATTCTCCACCCGCTGCGGCGTCATCGCCCCCCGCCTGCCGCTATCGAGCACGAGTACGCCGGGAGGGAGGTGGTCCAACTGTGTCGGGTCCTGAATGCGCTGGGTTTTGCGGCCCATGGCGTCGAGAAACTTTTCCAGGGCGAGAAAACGATTGCGGCGCGCTTCCCGGCTCGGGGGCTCCCAGGAATCCACGACGACCTGGTCGAAATTGGCGAGAAACCAGGCCGCGCCGATCACAATCAGACCCGCGAGTGCCAGACCGCTCCAGATCAGGCGCCGGCTCAGGGGTGTGCTCCGTCGAGCCCGGCAAAGTGGCGCGGCCAATCGGCGCACAAGCGTTCCAGGCGGGCGGCAGGAGGAGTTGCGCCCGCATAGGCCGCGTGCTGCCAGGTCTGCAGCAGTTCGGCGAAAAAGCTCGCTTCGGTCGGAGCGATCTTTCCGGCGACTCGCCGACGACAATCGCCCTCGGTATCACCGGGGCGGAAATCGATCCCATCCCGATGGATCAGGGCGACCAGGGCGCCGCGATAAAGCAGGCTCAAAGCGTCGACTGCGCGACCGGCTGCCACACACTGGCGCGCCGCAGCGGCCACATCCTCCGGCAACGACTCGGGACGGACGTCGAAGCCGAACAGGAACGCCGGCTGAGGGGGCCGCCGGTTCCGCTGCGCCAGCCGGGAATCCCGGTAGCGCAGCAACACGATCATGAGGAATGCGGCTCCTGCGATCCAGGCGATCCACACCAATCCCTTGAGAATCTGGCCGATGGATTCGGTGATGCGGGCGATGGCGTCCCACCAGCCCGGACGGTCGTCGTCCGAATCGCGCGGTTTGTCACGCCAGCGCCAGACGGTTTCTTCGCCTTTATGGCCAAATTCGGCGTCGGCGAGGACGGCGTCTATGGTTCGCCGTGCCCGGCTGGCCTGTTCGGAGCGGGGGGGCGCGGCCTCGGAATCCGCCGCCAGTAACGGGAGCGGCGCCAGCGTCGCGCCAAGGACCATCGCCACCAGGGCGAATCCGGCCAGCACTTTCGGGGTGCCCGTTGCCAAGCGATCCGCGAGGTTGCGGAAGGACAATTCGATATCCCAGCCTTCGAGCTCGCTGCGCCGATTGAGGTAGAGCGCGAAGCCGCCCGCCACATAAAGGGGCTCGACCAGGGTGTGGACGGCCACGACGATGAGGCTGGTGACGATCTCCCGTTCCGGGGGAAGGTCGCCAAAAAACCAGTCGTTGAGCGAGATGACATCCTCGAAGCCTTGCGGCAAGAGAGCTCCCACGGTGATGACCAGGGAGGCGTAGAGGGCAATCTCCAGGTTGGCGCAAACGAAGATCAGCCATGCGGCACTGCCCCCGATCTTGCGCGTCAGGACTCGCCGACGGTCCCGGGCAGCTTTCCCGCGGAGGCGCTCGAGTTGCCTCACCGGCAGAACCAGAGACCGAACCAGGCTGAAGCGATGGAGGGTCAAGCCGAGCAGGAGTCCGCTATTGCGGATGAGATCGGGCAAGGCCCTCAGGAGGTCGCGCGCGGTGGTCGGCTGCGCAAAGAGGGAGCGGCTGAAGGCAAACAGGAGCACTCGGTCGAAGGCCGGCTTCAGCCACCACAGCAGGGCCAGGGCGATGGTCTGCCGGGACCAGAATACGGTCAGGAGGACGACGGCCAGGACGCCATACCCCAGCGCCCAGGCGCGGTAAGCCGGTGCGGCCCAGGCGCGCAGCATGGCGTGGCCGAGGTCGAGGGCTTCCCAGGAACTACGGCGGCGCAGGCGGAGCGCGATCCGCTCAAGCTGCACGGCTTCCCCTTCCGGCCCACAGCAGATAAACCCAGGTCAAGAGCCAGAGGAAAAGGCCGAAGCCGACCTTGACGCGGAAGGGGACCTCGCGCATGGGCGACCAGAACGCCTCGATGAAGGCGGCCAGAAAGGTGAGGCCGGCAGCACCCGCCAGCAGGGCTGCGGCGATCTTCGCCGCAGCTTTGAGCGCGGCGCTGCGGCTCCTCTCCCCCGGAGAAACGAGGGCTGCTCCCATTTTGAGGCCCGCGGCACCGGCGAGGACGGCGCCGGTCAGTTCAAAGGCGCTGTGACCGACGACGAAGCCCCAGAAGGTTTCGACGTAACCGAGTTGCGTCAGGTGGCCGGCCACGGCACCGATGGCGAGGCCGTTGTAGACGAGATAGAAGATGCTGCCGACGCCAAAGGCGATGCCTCCGGCAAAGCACTGAAAATCGATGCGGACGTTGTGCGCGATGTACATGCCCAGCATTTGCCATTCATTGCTTGCCGTACGGGGGCGGCCCAGGTGGGGGGCATCCGGAGCGTACATGTCCTCGTATTGCAAGACCTGTTCGGGAGTAAGCAAGTAGTAGACGCCGTCCGGATAGGCTTGCAGGAGCCAGACCAGCGACAAGAGGGGGAAGAAGAAGAGCACCGCAGCGGCAAGAACGAAGCGCCACTCGTTCCGAACCAGGGCGGGAAAACCGCCGCCGACGAAGTCGAGGATGGCATTTCTTCCTGCGGGCGCGGCGCCATAGACCGCCTGGTGGGCGGCGAGAACGCGGCGCTGGAGGGCTTCGACGAGTCGCGCCGAATAGCGCCGGTCCTTGGCCAGCGCCAGATCGCGGCAGAGCCTGCGAAAGGCGCCCGGCAGGGACATCGCATTCCAGGCCGACCCGCCGCCACTGGAGTTCCAACGGCGTCGCGATTCGGCATGCCAGCGGTCCCAGGTCTGCCACTCCGCCTGACGTCGCGCGATGAACTGGATTTCTTTCAAGCAATCCCCCTGGGCGGGAATTATGACGTTCTCAAATCATCGCGGCAAGCGGCTTATTGCCGGGCATAGCGGCCAGGATTTCCGGGCTGTGCTAACCTCGTGACCTCCTTGTTCCTCGTTCTCTCGACGCCATGGCCGATCCCCTCTACCTCGCAAAATCCGCTGACGGTTATCCCGCCCTGCTGCCCCAGATGGCCAATCGCCACGGGCTCATCACCGGTGCCACCGGCACCGGCAAGACCGTTACCCTGCAGTCGATGGCCGAGCGCCTGTCCTTCGTCGGCGTTCCGGTGTTCATGGCTGACGTGAAGGGCGACCTGGCGGGGGTGGCCGCAGCAGGAACGCTGACGCCTAAACTCGAGAAGCGTATTCAGGAACTCGGTCTGGAGGGATTCGCACCTTTCGCCAACTCGGCGGCCCTCTGGGACGTTTTCGGCGAGAAGGGCATTCCGGTTCGGGCCACCGTTTCGGACATGGGCCCGCTCCTTCTGGGGCGCCTGCTCAATCTCAACGACACCCAGGCCGGAGTCTTGCAATTGGTGTTCAAGATTGCTGACGACCAGGGGCTGCTCCTGCTCGATCTCAAGGATCTGCGGGCGATGGTTCAGCACGTGGGCGACAACGCCAAGGACTTCACGACCGAGTACGGCAACATCGCTGCCGCCTCCATCGGTGCCATACAGCGTGGGCTGCTGACTCTGGAAGAACAAGGGGGCGATGTTTTCTTCGGCGAACCGATGCTCGACATCGCCGACCTCATGCAGGTCGATGGCAATGGCCGCGGCGTTGTCAACGTTCTGGCAGCCGAAAAGCTCATCCTTTCGCCGGCCCTCTACTCCACCTTCCTGCTCTGGCTCTTGTCCGAGCTTTTCGAACAGCTGCCGGAAGCCGGCGACCTGGAAAAGCCTCGCCTGGTGTTTTTCTTCGATGAGGCCCACCTTCTCTTCAACGATGCGCCGACCGCCCTGGTCGACAAGGTCGAGCAGGTGGTGCGCCTGATCCGCTCCAAGGGAGTCGGCGTCTATTTCGTCACCCAGAATCCCCTCGACGTGCCGGATAAAATCCTTGGCCAGCTCGGCAACCGCGTTCAGCATGCCCTGCGCGCTTTCACGCCTCGGGATCAGAAGGCGGTTCAGGCGGCCGCCGAAACCATGCGCGCCAATCCCAAGTTCGATGCCGCGACGGTGATTACCGAATTGGCGGTGGGCGAGGCCCTGGTGTCCTTTCTTGACGAGAAGGGAAGGCCCAACGTGGTCGAGCGGGCGATGATCTTCCCTCCCGCGTCTCGCCTGGGGCCGCTCAGCCAGGAAGAGCGCGGAGCCCTTATTCAAGGGTCGCCCCTGCTGTCTACCTATGGCCAAACGGTGGATCGCCAGTCGGCCTACGAAATTCTCAGGGGCAGACCGGCGGCGGCTCCCAGGTCGGGCCCGGGGGCAATTCCCGCTCCGGCATCCCCGGGTGGCATGGGAAGCCGGGTTCCCGGCGTGACGCCGCGGCCGGCACCCGCACCGGCTCCCGAGCCGACGCCAACTGCCGAATCCGGTGGCGGTCTCCTCGGCGGACTGGGGGACATGTTCAGCGGTCGCGGCGGACGGCGGGAGGGCGTGGTGGAGGCCGCGGCCAAGAGCGTCGCCCGTGGCATCGCCGGTACCATCGGTCGGGAAATCGGCAAGCAGGTGTTGCGCGGGGTGTTGGGGTCCATCCTGGGCGGGCGGCGCTAGGTCTGGGCACAGTCGAGGGATCGACGATTCCGGCGTCGAGGCCGGTCCGTTGCGGCTAAAGCACGACAAAATCACCTGCAGCCAGCGTTTCAGGGTGACTCCAGGGGGCCATCGCCGAGGTTTCGAGCAGGGCGAATTGCGTCGCGGCCGCGTCCCCCGATCCGTCCGGATCGTAGTAGAGGGCGCCGGTCGTCGAGTCGTAGATCAGATGCTGGTCGTTGGTTGATGCCGTCGTGATGCCTGCTCCGGCGACGATATGCACGCTCTGCACGCCTCCGCTCAAGGCGCCAAAGATGGCGTGGTCGAGGACAAGATGGTCTCCGGAGGAGAAATCCAGCACCGTATCGACATTCGTCGCAGCGTCGAGGGGCTTGCCGAAGACGAAGCGGTCGGCTCCCCCTTTGCCTTCCAGGACATCGTTCGCCGTACCCGTCTCGATGACGTTCGCTGCGTCGTTGCCGATCAGTGTATTGCCAAGATCGTTCGCCGCGAGATTGAAGAGCCCCGCTCCCGACACCTCGATCTGTTCGACCTGGGAGTAACTCAGCGTAATGGCCGTCGCGGTATCGTTGGTACCCGAGAAAAGCACGCGGTCAAATCCTTCTCCGGCGGCCTCGACGATCACCTCCGAGGCGCTGGCGATGGCGTAATAGTCGTCACCGAGACCGCCCGTCAGGGTATCGCGGTTGCCGCCGCCGATTAAATAGTCATCCCCGCCCCGGCCTTCGAGACGGCTCGCATAGGGGTTGCTGGAGAGGGTTTCGGCATCGTCCGTGCCAATGACCGTGAATCTTCCGGTCGAGTAGGCCAGGCTCAGCGTCTCGACATGGGCGTAACGGGTAGCCATGTCGATCAGGAGCGGCGTTGCTCCCGTCTGGGTGAAGGCGAGGACGACGGTGTCGCTGCCTTGGTCGGATTCTTCGATGACTGTCGTCGCCGCAGTGACAAACCAGTAAGTGTCGTCGCTCGTTCCCCCGTAGAGGGTGTCCGCCCCGGCCGTACCGGTCAACCCGCCTCCGTACAGCTGATCGCCGCCGGCACCACCCATCAGGACGTCGTTGCCAGCATTGCCGTACAACTGGTTATTCCCCGAATTCCCGATGAGTGTGTCGTTCCGGGCGCTTCCGTAGGCGATGAGGTCGGCGCTTCCCAGCAAGGCAAGGGTCTCGACCTGGGCCGCGCGAAGGGTGTAATTGTTCAACGCCACCCGGATGGAATCGCTTCCCCCGTTGACCCCTTCGACGATGACATCGGTAGCCGAATCGACGATATAGACATCGTCTCCAGTACCGCCGCTTAGCGTGTCGCGCCCACTGCCGCCGTCGAGCGTGTCGTTGCCGCCAGCGCCAAGCAGGAGATCGTTGCCGCCTGCTCCGGAGAGCGAATTGTCTCCCGAATTGCCGGTAATCGTATTGCCCAGATCATTGCCCGAGCCGACCAAGGCAAGCGGCGAATAGAGAGTCAGGTTCTCCACCTCCGGGTCGAGAACCGTGTCGTGATCGATGGCAAGCACCAAGTCGATTCCGCCGCCGGCGCCTTCGATGGCGTGATCGCCGATTCCCAGAAAGTAGGTATCGTTCCCCAATCCCCCGGTGAGGACATTGGCCCCGTCGTTGCCGATG
>DAORDK010000020.1:0-37717 GCA_035345935.1 Rhodocyclaceae bacterium
TTTGACGAGCGCTGACGACGTCCCTGGCTGGGGCGGCTGACCATCCCCCGTGGCGGCCGCCCCCTTTTTTTGCCGGGGTTCGCCACGTACACTGCTGCTTTTCTTTTTTTGGCAGATTAGCGATGGCCCAGTACGTCATGTCCATGCTGCGGGTGAACAAGACCGTCCCCCCCAAGCGGCAGATCATCAAGGATATTTCCCTTTCTTTCTTCCCCGGCGCCAAGATCGGTTTGCTGGGCCTCAATGGCGCCGGCAAATCGACGGTGCTGAAGATCATGGCCGGGGTAGACCAGGAATTCGACGGCGAAGTCCAGCGCCTGCCCAACATCAAGATCGGCTACTTGCCCCAGGAACCCCAACTCGACCCGGAAAAGACCGTGCGCCAGGAGGTGGAATCCGGCATGGGCGAGGTCATGGAGGCCCAGGCCAAACTGGATGAGATCTATGCGGCCTATGCCGAGCCGGATGCCGACTTCGATAGGTTGGCCGAAGAACAGGCCCGGCTGGAGGCCATTCTGGCCACCGCCGGGTCCGACACCGAGAACCAGATGGAAATCGCCGCCGACGCCCTGCGACTGCCCCCGTGGGACGCAGCGATCGGGCAACTTTCCGGCGGCGAGAAGCGCCGCGTCGCCCTCTGCAAGCTGCTCCTCTCAAAACCCGACATGCTGCTCCTGGATGAACCCACCAACCACCTCGACGCCGAATCCGTCGAATGGCTGGAGCAGTTCCTTTGCCGCTTCCCCGGCACCGTGGTGGCCGTCACCCACGACCGCTACTTCCTGGACAACGCGGCCGAATGGATCCTTGAACTCGATCGCGGCCACGGCATACCCTGGAAAGGCAACTACTCGTCCTGGCTGGAGCAGAAGGAAGCCCGCCTGGAAACCGAAAACAAGCAGATCGACGCCCATATGAAGGCCATGAAGCAGGAGCTGGAATGGGTGCGCAGCAACCCGAAGGCGCGTCAGGCCAAGAGCAAGGCGCGCATCGCCCGTTTCGAAGAAATGTCGAGCCACGAATACCAGAAGCGCAACGAAACCCAGGAAATCTTCATTCCGGTGGGCGAACGCCTGGGCGACAAGGTCATCGAATTCAACGGCGTGTCCAAGGCCTTCGGCGACAAGCTGCTGATGGACAAGGTCTCCTTCGCCCTGCCGCCGGGCGCGATCGTCGGCATCATCGGCCCCAACGGCGCCGGCAAATCGACCCTGTTCAAGATGATCACCGGCCAGCAGCAGCCCGATTCCGGCGAGGTGGTCGTTGGCCCAACCGTCAAGATGGCCTATGTAGACCAGTCCCGGGACTGCCTGGACGGCAACAAGACCGTTTTCGAGGAATTGGCGGAGGGCCGCGACATCCTCCAGATCGGCAAATTCGAAATGCCCAGCCGGGCCTATATCGGCCGCTTCAACTTCAAGGGTGCCGACCAGGGCAAGAACGTCGGCAACCTTTCCGGCGGCGAACGCGGCCGCCTGCACCTGGCCAAAACCCTGATGGCGGGCGGCAATGTCCTGCTACTGGACGAACCGTCCAACGACCTCGACGTGGAAACCCTGCGCGCACTGGAAGATGCCCTGCTCGAATTTCCCGGCTGCGCCCTGGTCATTTCCCACGATCGCTGGTTCCTGGACCGCATCTGCACCCACATCCTGGCGGCGGAAGGCGAATCCCAATGGACTTTCTTCGCCGGCAACTACCAGGAGTACGAAGACGACAAGAAGAAGCGTTTGGGTGAGGACGGCGCCAAGCCTAAGCGCATTCGCTACAAACCCATCGCCCGCTGAGCGGGCGGCGGATCGTGTCGGAGAAATTGACAGATCGCCATTGGACGATAGGGATTGCAGGCATAGGCCCATGTATCCATGTGAATAATGCTATTCGGAACGAATATTGCTTATTCCCATGGCAACCCCTCTTATTCCATCGAGTTGAATCGCTTTCCCGGGAGACCCTATGAAGTACCTCACTACCCGCATTGCTGTCGCAAGCGCCCTCGCCCTGAGCCTTGGCGCCGCCCACGCCAGCACCATCAGTTTCCAGACCCGTTCATCCGGCGCACTGCCTCAAGCGAGCGCCACGGATTACCGGGACCTGATCGAGCCGCTCACCGCCGCATCGCCGACTTCCGGGTTCTGCGATAGCACCCCGGGCGCCTGGGCAGGACTTTCGAACCAGGGGACTTGTGGTTCCGGCGTGGTCCAGGGGATTGCCTTCGACATCAGCGCCCAGTTCGGTGTCACCGCGCCTCTTGCCGGAATCTGGTCTTTCCGCATCGGACCCGACTATGGCTTCGGCGGAGCCTTATTCATCGACGGCAATGCGGTCGATTTCAATAGCGACAATCTCTGGTGGGCAGGCGACTTCGGCAATACTGGGGAGCTTCTGACCGCCAGCCTATTCTTGTCGGCGGGCAACCACGTCATCGAAACCTATGGCCTCGAGGACTGTTGCGACGGTGCGCAGGAAGCCCAGTTCATGGCACCGGGTGCGACGTTCTGGACCACCTTCAGCACCGATGACGGCTTGGACCGCGTCAGGGAAACTCC
This sequence comes from Rhodocyclaceae bacterium, assembly GCA_035345935.1. GTDB lineage: Bacteria > Pseudomonadota > Gammaproteobacteria > Burkholderiales > Rhodocyclaceae > SSSZ01. The sequence continues at coordinate 2,550 of DAORDK010000020.1, forward strand.
TGAGCCCGGCTCATTGCTCCTAGCCAGCTTGGGCCTGTTGGCGATGGCTCTGGGGCGGCGGCGATCCTGAGAGCCCCGGCCAATAAAAAAGCCCGCAATTGCGGGCTTTTCCGTCGATGGCATACGCTCAGTGATGGGTCTTGAGGCTAGCCGCAAAAGCGGCCTGGGCACGGGCCGGAAATTCGAATGCGTCGAAGGCGCGGCGGATTTCGGCTTCGTCGCAACCGGCGCAGGTTTCCTCGAAGCTGATCCCGATCTGGCGACCGTTGGACGCCAAGGTCGTGAAGGCATAACGCCAGCGTTGTGCCTCAGCAAGGCGTTCCCGAAGTTCTTCCTCATTCGTGATCACGATGCCGGCCTGCTTGAGGGATTGCAGGAAAGCCTCGAAGGATTCGTTACTCAGTCTGCCCATGTTCATTAGCCTCTCTTCAATTTTTGGTGACTGTTATTGCGTCACCTGGAGCGATTAACGCCTCTCGTCGCGGGTCGGTTGACATGGGACCACATTGGGCAGCGTGAGATAATTCGCGCCCCGACGCCTCCGCCGTGACCACGATGATCAATGACCCCGCCGAACTTCCTCCGGACGTCCGTCCAGGCCAATCGGCAGAGCTTCTCAAGGAACTGCACATCCTGACCCGGGACGGCCGGCTCAACCAGGATTCCCGGCGCAAGCTCAAGCAGGTCTATCACCTCTATCAGTTCATCGAACCGCTCCTCGCCGAGGTCGCCCAGCAACACGATCCAGTCCTGGTGGACCACGGGGCCGGCAAGTCCTACCTCGGATTCATCCTTTACGATCTTTTCTGCAAGCCCCGCCAATGCGGAACGATCTTCGGCGTGGAGACCCGTGCCGAACTGGTGGAGCGATCGGTCGCCCTCGCGGCCCGCCTTGGGTTCGAACGCATGGCCTTCGCGGCCGTTTCTGTGGACGACGCCATCGGATCGCCGCTGCTTCCCGCCCAGGTCGATCTCGTCACGGCGTTGCACGCCTGCAATACCGCCACCGACGACGCGATCCGGTTCGCCCTGGACCGCAAGGTCAGCCACATCGTCCTGGTGCCCTGCTGCCAGGCGGAAGTGGCGGCTACCCTGCGGCAGCGCAAAGCGGTCGCCCTGGGAGCGTCTCCCCTGGCGGAACTCTGGCGCCACCCCCTCCACACCCGCGAAATCGGGAGCCATCTCACCAACGTGCTGCGCTGCCTGCTGCTCGAAAGCCATGGCTACAAAGTGAACGTCACCGAACTGGTGGGCTGGGAGCACTCGCTCAAGAACGAACTCATCATCGCCAGCCGGACCGGCGGCCGCAAAGCCAGCTCCCGCCAACGGGCCGAGTGGCTCTTGCGGGAATGCGGTCTGGAATCGCTGGCCCCGCGATTCCTCTACTGAGGCGGGTTCGACCCGCCGTCGTGCCACACGCTGGCGTGGACTACCACCCGGTTGCGGCCGGCATCCTTGGCTGCATAGAGGACATGGTCGGCTTGGCCGAACAAGGTGTCGAGGTCGGCGTGCTGGCGGTCCAGGGTGGTCACGCCGATCGAGACCGTATAATTCACCGCACGCCCATCCGCCAAATTCACAGCAGTTGCGGCGACGGCCTCCCGCAGGCGCTCGGCCACCTCTAGGGCCTGACGGCCCGGAGTTTCCGGAAGCAGGATACCGAATTCCTCTCCCCCGAGGCGGCCGATCACATCCACCTCCCGCAGGACTGCGCGACAAGTCGCGGAGAGGGACTGCAGGACCCGGTCACCCACCTTATGGCCGTAGCTGTCGTTGACGTCCTTGAAACGATCGACGTCCAGCATGAGCAGCGACATTTCCCCCCCGTATCGTTCGGCACGAGCAAGTTCCACCTCCGCTTTTTCGATGAAGCAGCGTCGGTTGTCGAGACCCGTGAGGTAATCGGTACGGGCCTGCCGCTCAAGGTCTGCCAGGGCATTGCCGTGCTCGATGGCGACTGCGGCAAGATTTGCGGCTCCTTCGATACACTCGATGTCGTCCGCAGTCGGAACAGACGGCTGGCGATGGTAGAGGGCGAAGGTCCCCAGCACCCGCCCTTGGGACGATCGAATCGGCTCCGACCAACAAGAACGCAATCCCGCGCTACGGGCCAGCTCGCGATATCCGGTCCAGTAGGGATGCGTCTCGATATCGTCGACGACGACCCGCTCGCCGGAAGCCGCCGCCGACCCGCAGGAGCCTGAACCGATCGCGATGGGCAATCCATCGACCCCAAGGTTGTAGGCTTCCGGAAGTCCGGGAGCAGCTCCGGTAGTTAATTTGGCTCCACTGCTATCGACCAGCAACACCGTACAGACGACGGACTCATCCTCACTCTCGACACCGCGGACGATGATTTCAAGAATGTCTTTCAGGAGAGCTCCCCGTGCTACCGCCTCCAAGGCGCGGCTACGCCAATGGTCCCTGAGCGCAGCGCGCCGCGCTTCGGTCACGTCGTCAAACAGGGCATAGACCTGGGCAGGCCGATCACTGCCGGGGCGAAACACCGGAACCGCATGGATGCGCAGCCAGCGGAAGTCTCCGTGGCCGGGACTGAAGCAGCCGAGCAAGGCTTCGCGAACAGGCTCTCCCGAAGCCAGGGCACGCATCACGGGAAATTCTTCGGGCGGAAAGTCGGTCCCATCCGGACGTAGCGCCCGCCACCGGGGATCGTTCACGTTCATCCCCTTGAGTTCGCTCGCGGTGCGCCCCAGGATGGCTTCCGCCGCCGGGTTTGCCGCGAGAATGGCGCCCTGGTCGTTCAACAGAACAAATCCGGCGGGAGCCGCCTCGAAGAGGCGGAAGCACGAGAGGACGGCGCCCGCTTCGCCAGCGGGACAGTGCAATTGACTGGGGTTCTGGGCCATGAAGCACACTCTCCGCAACTTGGGTCCGTACTGCAGGGCAATCTCTTACCGTCGTGGCGGCAACCGAACCTCTTTCTCTATTTGAGCATACCCCTTCAGGTCCCCCAAACCTTGTTCCAGGTCAAGCTCCCCACCTGACTGCGCCGGAAGCGCTAAAATTCGGCTCCCGAAGGAAAAAACGATGCTCCAACCCGCAATTCGCCCCCTCGAACTCCTGGCACCGGCCCGTAATGCCGACTTCGGCATCGCCGCCATAGACCACGGCGCCGACGCCGTCTATATCGGCGGACCGGCCTTCGGCGCCCGTTCCGGCGCCGGCAATGCGGTCGCCGACATCGCCCGCCTGGCGAACCATGCCCACCGCTACCACGCACGCGTCCTGGTCGCCATCAACACTATCCTGCGGGACGACGAACTCGAACCTGCCCGCCGCCTCGCCTGGCAACTGTGGGATGCCGGTGCCGACGCCCTCATTCTGCAAGACATGGGCCTCCTGGAACTCGACCTGCCCCCCATCCAACTGCACGCCAGCACCCAGACCGACATCCGCTCACCCGCCAAGGCCCGCTTCCTTGGCGAAGTCGGATTTTCGCAAATCGTGCTGGCCCGGGAGCTTGCGCTGACGGAGATCCGCGCCGTCGCAGAGGCAACTCCGGCGACCCTGGAGTTTTTCGTCCATGGCGCCCTGTGCGTGAGCTACAGCGGTCAGTGTTACATCAGCCACGCGCACAGCGGGCGCAGCGCCAACCGGGGCGACTGCTCCCAGGCTTGCCGGCTGCCCTATACCCTGACCGATGCGGCGGGCGAAGTCATAGCCGAGAGCAAACACCTGCTTTCGATGAAGGACAACGACCAGAGCGCAAATCTGGCTGCCCTGGCCGACGCCGGGATCGGTTCGTTCAAGATCGAGGGTCGACTCAAGGACCTGGCTTACGTCAAGAACATCACGGCCCATTATCGCCAGCTCCTCGACCGCATCATCGCTGCCGATTCCCGCTACCGTCGAGCCTCCTCCGGTACCTGCACCTACACCTTCGAACCCCAGCCGGAAAAGACCTTCAACCGGGGTGCCACCGACTATTTCGTCAATTCCCGCCAGGCCGACATCGGCGCCTTCGACTCCCCCAAGTTCGTCGGCGAGCCGCTGGGGCAGATCACCCGGGTCGCCGAGCGCTGGTTCGAAGTGGATGCCGACCTGCCGCTCCACAACGGCGATGGAATCTCCTACTACGACGCTGACCAGGAGCTCGCAGGCTTGCGCATCAGCCGGGTGGAAGGCCGTCGCCTGCATCCCCTGGCCATGCCCGAGGGGCTGACCGTCGGCATGGCGGTGTATCGCAACCGGGACCAGGCCTTCGAGCGTTTACTGGAAAGGAAATCCGCCGAACGCCGCATCGGCATCCGTTTGACCCTCGCAGAAACCGCCGACGGCTATTGTCTGACTGCCGAGGACGAGGACGGCATCTCCGCCGTGGCTGCCATCGCCCACCCGCAGGATTCGGCCCGGGACGCCGCCAAAGCCGACGCCAACCTGCGCGAACATCTGGGCAAGTTGGGCAGCACCGCCTTTGCCGCTACCGCCATCGATCTCGTCCTGCGGGAACCGCGATTCCTTCCCGCGGGCGTCGTCAATGCCTTACGCCGCGACGCCATCGCCAAACTCGAGGAAGCCCGCGCCGCCGCCCACATCCGCCCCCCCCGGGCCGCCCCCATCGAACCGCCGGCGATTTTCCCCCAGGATCACCTGAGCTATCTCGGCAACGTCCTCAACGCCAAGGCGCGCGAATTCTACGCCCGCCACGGAGTCGAGCTCATCGACGACGCCTATGAAGCCGGCCGGGAGAAGGGTGTGGTCTCCCTCATGATCACCAAGCACTGCCTGCGCTATAGCTTCAACATGTGCCCCAAGGAAGTGAAGGGGCTTCGCCCCGACCCCCTGATCCTGATGAACGGCGACGACAAGCTCACCTTGCGCTTCGACTGCAAGCGCTGCGAAATGCATGTCATGGGCAAAGTGCGTAAGGGCGTAAAGCTCCAGGTGCAGGACCTGGGATTCAGGAAATAGGCGCTCGCGGGCGCGGCAGGCGCCGCCATCCGGGGGTTTCTCCTAGCACACCGCTGGAAATCATACTTGCGTCGCCCATTTCCCGACCCTGCTTGACAGCCTGCGCTTTTCCCTAAATCCTAAGCCCTGATTTCCAACTCCTGTCCTCCATGCGCCGCCTGCTCATCGCTCTCGCCGTGATCGTCGTTCTGCTTGGCATCGGAGCTACGGCAGGACTCCATTACGCAGCCGGAGCGCTGCGGGACAAGATACGCGAAGCCCTCGGCCCGGAGAGCGAAGTCGCGGATATCCGCCTGGGCTGGACCGCGGTGGAAGTGGTCGGAGTCCGGGTTCCGGGCCCCAAGGATTGGCCGACCGGCGATGCCTTGCGGGCGGCCCGCATCGTCGTGGTTCCCGATTTCGCCGCTCTTTTTTCAGAGCGCGAGGTGCGCGTCAATCGCATTACCGTAGATCAGGCTTTTCTCTCGGTCTATCGCACCCGCGACGGGAAACTCCGCCTACTGCCCGGCATGCTGGAAAAGTCGGCCGAACCGAAAGGGGCCGGGGCCGGCGGTGCGCCGGACATCGCCGTGCGCGTCGACGCCGTCGAACTCAAGGATTCGGCGCTTGAGCTCTATGACGCTTCGGTCGCCAAACCCCCCCATAAAGTCCGTCTGGAAGGGCTACAGGCCCGGGTCGGCGCCCTGCGGCTACCGGAACTCACCGGCCAGACTTCCCTGGATCTGCGCGGGACGGTCAAGGGCGTCCAGCACGACGGCAGCTTTTCCGTCGCAGGCTGGATCGAGGTCGCCAGCAAGGATTCGGACATCGAGACCCACTTGAAGGGCGTCGATCTGGTGGGCCTTCAGCCTTACCTCATCAAGGCTTCCGAAACCGGCGTCCGCCAGGGGAGCCTGGACCTCGACCTCAAGGCCGGGGTCAAGAAGAACCGCCTCCACGCACCCGGCGTCCTCTCGGTCGCCAACCTGGAACTCGCCGCCGGCAAGGGGGCTTCGGCCACCTTCATGGGCATGCCGCGGTCCGCGGTCATCGGGATGCTCAAGGACAAAAGCGGGCGCATCACGGTCAAGTTCGTCCTCGACGGCCGCCTCGACGATCCCAAGTTCTCACTCAACGAAGCCTTCATGACCCGCGTGGGCGCCTCCATGGCGGAGACCCTGGGAGTGAGTCTGGAATCGGTAGCCAAGGGGGTCAGCAGCGCCAGCCAGGGCATAGGCAAGAGCTTGGGCAAGCTTTTCGGCCAGTAGTGGGCTGCGTCGGGACGGCCATGCCATAATCCTGGCCGACCCCGCCGCCCCCAATCCACCATGATTTCCGTCTACCAGCTCAAACCCCGGTTCCAGGCACTGCTGCGGCCTGGCGTTGCGGGGCTGGCGCAAGCGGGGGTCACGGCCAACGCCGTCACCTTGCTGGCCATGACCATTTCCCTGGTCCTCGGAATCCTGCTCTTCCTTAAACCCGAGCCGGTTCTGTTTCTGCTCCTTCCGCTGTGGATGTTCCTGCGCATGGCCTTGAATGCGGTGGACGGCATGCTGGCAAGGGAATTCGGCCAGAAATCGGCCCTCGGTGCCTACCTCAACGAGCTGACCGACGTCGTCTCCGACGCCGCCCTCTATCTCCCTTTCGTCGCCGTGACTCCCTTCGGCTGGGGGAGCGTGGGTGCCGTCATCTTCATTGCCGCCCTGTCCGAAATGACCGGAGCCCTCGGCCCCTTGATCGGCGCACCGCGCCAGTACGATGGCCCCATGGGCAAGAGCGACCGCGCCGTGCTGTTTGGCGGCCTCGGCCTTTGGCTGGGACTGACCGGCGCACTGCCGGAGTGGGCGTTCTGGGCCCTGCCCGGCGCAACCCTGCTGATCGCCCTGAATATCGTCAATCGCATCCGGAGCGGCCTCGCCGCAGCCGGAAACTGAAGCGATGAGCCTGCTCGCCCGCGGAGTAGGCGCCTTGATCGGTGGCCTCGCCCGCCTGATCACCGGGGTTCGTGCCCTCTGGCGCGGCTGCGCCCCGGAGGATCGTTTGCGGGTCTATTTCGCCAATCACAACAGCCACATCGATTTCATCCTCGTCTGGGCCTCCCTGCCGCCGGAGTTGCGCCGCCGAACCCGTCCGGTCGCCGGGGCCGACTACTGGCTCAAGGACGCAGCCCGCCGCTTCATCGTCAATGACGTCTTCCGCGCCGTTCTGGTGGACCGCACCCGAGGCAGCCAGGACGGCGGCCCCAACCCCGTGGACTTGATGGCCGAGTCCCTGGCCGGCGGCGACTCACTCATCCTCTTCCCAGAAGGCACCCGCAATCTGGGCGACAGCCCGCTCCTCCCGTTCAAGAGCGGCATCTACCACTTGGCCCGTTGCAAGCCGGAAGTCGAGTTCATTCCAGTCTGGATCGAGAATCTTGGCCGGGTGATGCCCAAGGGCGCCCTGATTCCGGTACCGCTGCTCTGTACCCTGACCTTCGGGCAACCCCTGACTATCGTTCCTGGCGAAGAGAAGGAAGCCTTCCTCGCCCGCTGCAGGAATGCCATGATTGCCCTCGCCCCACCTGCCGACTGAATCCATGAGCGCCCAGGAAACCCTGTTCTACGTCTTCGCCGGCGTCTTTGCCGTCCTCGGTCTGGCCAGCGGCATCGCCATCCTGCTGCGCCGCCGCCTCGCGCCCGGCACCCCCACCGCCACCCAGGACAATCTGGAGGCCCGCATCAAGGCCTGGTGGATCATGATCGCCTGCCTGGCACTGGCCTTCTGGATCGGGCGAGCCGGCATCATCGCCCTCTTCGCCTTCATCTCGCTGCAGTCCTTGCGGGAATTCATTTCGCTCACCCACACGCGACGGGGCGATCACCACGCGCTGGTATGGAGTTTCTTCGTCTTTCTGCCACTGCAATATGTGCTGGTGGCCATCGACTGGTACGGTCTCTTCTCCATCCTGATCCCCGTCTACGCCTTCCTGCTGCTGCCCATGGCCGCCGCCCTCGGCGAGGACACCACCCGCTTCCTCGAGCGGGCGGCCAAGGTCCAGTGGGGACTGATGATCTGCGTCTATTGCCTCTCCCACGTTCCCGCCCTGCTCACCTTGCCCATCGCCGGTTTTGAGGGCAGGAACGCCCTGCTGGTGGTCTTTCTCATCCTCACCGTGCAGGCCAGCGACGTCTGTCAGTACGTCTGGGGCAAGCTCTGCGGCCGCCACAAGCTGTCCGCCAACATCTCCCCTTCCAAGACCGTCGAAGGCCTGATCGGCGGCGTCCTCACCTCCACCGCCGTCGGCGCCGCCCTCTGGTGGATGACACCTTTCCTTCCCTGGCAGGCCGCCCTGGTTGCCCTCGCCATCAATATCATGGGTTTCTTTGGCGGCTTCGTCCTCTCCGCCATCAAACGCGATCGCGGCGTCAAGGACTGGGGCACCCTCATCGAAGGTCACGGCGGCATGCTCGACCGCGTCGATTCGATCAGCTTCTCCGCCCCCGTCTTCTTCCACATCGTCCGCTACTGGTGGGTCGCTTAGCGGGGACATATCCTGCCCCGGACGGTGCGATCACGCTAAGCGGCGATCAAATAAGCGAAGGGCGGAAGCAGGATGACCTGCTTCCGCCCTTCGGCTATTTTGCGTCTTCGCGCGTCCCTGCTGACGCAGGTCCCGCAGACGAAAAGCGCTACGGCTTAAGGCTTAGCGGGGAACGGTGCCACGAGGAACGGTGCCACGGGGAACGGTACCACGGGGAACGGTGCCGAGAATGCTCATAATGCCTCCAGAGAATAAAGATTTCAGGTCCAGCACTGACGCTTAAGCACAGATGATGCCATCTTTAACAAGCTTATGTTTATTATTGATTAATCCATTTAGTTCCGGCACGAGCAGCACGATTCTGTAAAGTTTTCCGACGATCACAGAGGCAACTCTTGGCCGTCAAATCCCCCGGGCTTGTCTGGGCGCCCCGGAATCAACCGGAATGACGCTCCCGCCGATAGAATGACGCGTTTCTCAAACTGGCGCCCGTTTCGGGGCGCCAACGGGTGAATCGGCTTCCATCCCTCAAGGATATCCATGCGATTTTCAGAAAAATTAGATTCCTTCTGGTGCTCAGCCGCGGAGATTTCGCGGACTGAAGGGAAAGGCATCCTGCGCCAACTCTCCGAAATTGCACGCCATAAGTTCCGCAATCCCACCTTGGGCATTACGGACTACTACACCTATCGCCTGCACAGACTCGACCCGGGCGACCGTTCGCTGTCGCAGAGCTATCTCGGCTGGCGTGTGCAAGAGGAACTCGCCTATGCCGTCAACGTTCGTGCCGCCGTCCTTCCCGGCTGGGACAAATTTACCTTTCATCTCTACGCGGACAGGTTTGGCATCCCCGCTCCCCGCGTTCTCGCCAGCTTCCGGCCTTGTCTCGTCCCTCAAGAGCAAGCTTCCGGCACCTTGCTGACCCATTCTGATCAGTTGGAAAACTGGTTGCGCGCCAACAAGCAATGGCCGATCTTCGCCAAACCCTGCTTTAGCCAGCAGAGCGTCGGTTGCTTTCATATCTCCAGCTACCATGCGGCGGACGACACGCTTGAATTTCTGGGCGACAAACCGATGCGCGTCGAGGATTTCGTCAGGCAAGTCATCCTGGCACCGAGCGGCCCCTACTTCAAGCGCGAAATGGGCTACCTTTTTCAGGCCGTTATGCACCCCCATGACGATATTGTGGCGCTCACCGGAAACTCGACGATCTCAGGGATCCGAGTCATCGTCGCCCAAGATGAAACTGGGCCGGAAATTGTTTCAGCCTTCTGGCGAATTGCGCGTCATGCCCGTGTCAGCGACCTATGGATCGATCGCGAATCCGGGCATCTGGCGGCTCCGGTCGAGGTGGAGAGCGGGATCGTAGGGGCCGCAATCAACGGCCTGGCGCCGCAGGAATTCACCCATAGCCCCGAAACGGGCGTTCCCATTCAAGGATTTCAACTTCCCGACTGGTCGGTCGCCAAAGCGCTGTGCCTCGCCTCGGCCACCATTTTTCCCCTGGTGCGACTCCAGCATTGGGATGTGGCGCTGACCGACCAAGGGCCCCGCCTTCTCGAATTCAATGACGTGGGCGCCTTCGGATTTCCGCAAATGTTTGGTCAAGGCCTCCTGACGCCGAAACTTCGCAAGATTCTGATCGAGAAGGGCGATAAACGCCGCTATCCATGGATCGAAAGTCTCTGCAGCCAATCATGACGCTGCCTCCGGGCCCCGCTCTCGGCGGATCCGTCGGGCAGCGGGCTCGGGCTGGGTGGGGCCAGCACGACTGGGCTGCCGCGAGATTTCCCTCGCCCTGAGCGTAGGCGCCAAGGCGGATGGCTAGCCGAGCAAGCGATCAGGCCGCAACTCGAGGCTGCGCTCCTCGTCCCCCAACCAAACCACGCCTTCCTGTACCGTGCATTGCAGGCGCATGCTGCGGTCGGCGAGGCCTGCCAGGGCGGTGCTCTGGTCCGCAGGCAGGCGCAGCACGGTCAAGTTGGCATGGGCGGACAGTGGCCCCTGGTTCTGTTGCCACCAGATGTCGACGGCCTTGCCGCCGTAAGTCAGGACGACGACCCTTTCCGCCCGGTGACAGGCTTTGCGGACGGCACGCTCGTCGGGCAGTCCGACATCGATCCAGGTGAGCAGCCGCCCATCGGGAGCCGTCTCCAGGAGGTCGGCCTCATCCTCGGCGGACAGACCGCGGCCGAAGGCAAGGTCGTCGCTCGCGTGCAGTGCAAAGGCCAGCAAGCGCACCATCATCCGCTCGTCGGTCTCGGAGGGATGGCGAGCCAGAGTGAGGCTGTGGGTCTGGTAGTAATGGCGGTCGAGGTCGGAAATCTGCAACTCGGCCTTGAAGATGGTTGCCTTGAGGGCCATGGGAACCCCGGAAAAAAGAGCGATTATCCAGGGTGCTGACGAATTCCCCAAAGCCGGCTAGCATGAGGAATCCCTGATCCTTGCCGGAGCCGCCATGCCCTATACCCGCCTTGCCGTATGCCTCGTCCTCGCCGCCGCTAGCGCAGCGGTGGCGGCAGCCGACCTACCCCGCCGCAAGTCCGGCCTGTGGGAAATGAAGACCCAGATGGAAGGCATGCCTTCCCAGGGCCCCATGCAGATGTGCGTGGATCAGGCGAGCGACAACCTGATGCGGGACGAGGGGAGCCGCCAGAAGCCCGACTGCCCGGTCATGGAGGTCAGCCAGGGGGCCGGCGGCAAGGTCATCCTGCACTCGGTCTGCCGCATGGAAAAGACCACCGCCACGACCGATGCGGTCATGACCGGGGACTTCAACAGCGGCTACCGCAGCGACATGAAGATCCGGTACAACCCGCCCATGCACGGCATGAGCGAAATGAAAATGGTTCAGGAAGCCCGCTGGCTCGGTCCCTGCAAACCCGGGCAGAAGCCCGGCGACGTGATGATGCCGGGCATGCCCGGCGGCAAGATGAATATGCAGGACATGCAGCGCATGATGAATGACCCGGAAGTCCAGAAAATGATGCGTCAGCAACGGGGGGCCGGAGGCTATTGAGAGCTTTCTGCCGCCTGTACATGGGAGGAAGGTCAAGCAACGCCGGTCTGTCCTTCGTTTCCTGGTGAGAATTTCGCTGCCTGCCAGCTGTCAAATCTCCTCTGCCCCCTCTCTTCGGAGAAAGCCATGAATGCCTGCCTTCGCCTGCTCGTCCTCCTCCTGGTGGCCACTGCCGCCCGGGCCGAAATCATCGACATCGACAACCGCGAGCTGGCGCGCCTGATGGCTGCCGGCGTCCCGGTCATCGACGTACGGACCGCTTCCGAGTGGGAAGAAACCGGCATCGTCCCCGGCAGCCGCCTCCTCACGTATTTCGACGAAAACGGCAAGGCCGATCCCCCGGCCTGGCTTGCCAAAGCCCAGGCCTACGCCAAAGCCGGGCAGCCGGTGGCCGTGATCTGCCGCAGCGGTAACCGCACCAAGGTGGTAAGTCGCTACCTCTCCCAGGAAGCCGGCTATGCCAAGGTGTACAACGTCAAGGGCGGCATCCGGTCGTGGATCGAGGAGGGCCGCCCGACCGCTCCGGCGGCTCCAACTCTCGCTTCCTGCCGCGCCAATCAGAGCTGCTGATCCCGCTTGCCCGTCGAACAGTCGACCAGCGCCCGCCGGTGCGCCTCCTGCGAACGGTGGAGCGGCCCTCGCGAGGTCGGCGTTGCCCCCGGAACGGTGAAGGTCGCCAGCGAAACCCAGGTGGGCCGCTGTTGCGGCGGTCCCTGGGACGGGAGCGAACGGCGCGCCCGCTCCGCTTGCGGGCATTGGCTACTCTGGTCGGAGATCGATCGCCAGCGTTGAATCCTCCGCTCCGGTAGAATCCCACCCCTCGGCAAATGTCTGCCGACCGGCGGCAACCCCAGGGAAGATCGCTGCAATCGCTTCCCGGAGCCACCATGGTCATCCCCGAATCCCCAGCCCTCGCCGAATGCCTGGCCGCCGCCCTCGACCACCGGGCTGAATTGATCCCCCGCCTGGAGGCTGAGGGCACCAACGCCTACCGCCTTTTCCACGGCAGCGCCGAGGGAGTACCGGGCTTGACCGTCGATCGTTACGGCGACCTCCTCCTCGTCCAGAGCTTCCACCGCCCCCTGGACGAGGCGGAACTGGCCGCGCTCGAAACCTTCTATGGCGCAGCGCTGCCGGGACTCACCGCGATCTACAACGATCGCAGCGGCGCCAATTCGCGCATCGCCAATGCGCTGTCGCCTGCCGTCCAGGCCCAGGCCGAGCAGTTGCGGGAATTCACCGAAATGGGTGCAAGGTACGCCGTCCAGGCCCGCCACGGCGGCCAGGATCCCTGGCTCTTCCTCGACCTCCGGGCGGGCCGGCGCCGGGTGATGGCCGAGGCGGCGGGCAAATCGGTACTCAACCTCTTCGCCTACACCTGCGGCGTCGGCATCGCCGCCGCCCGGGGCGGAGCCCGCCACGTGGTCAATGTGGATTTCGCCGAATCCGCCCTCAAGGTCGGCAAGCACAATGCCCGGGCAAACGACTTGCCGATCCGCCTGCGCTTCGTGCAGAGCGACGCCTTCGCCGCCCTGCGCCAATTGGCCGGCATCGGGCAGCCGGACAGGGTGCGAGGCAAACGCATGCCGGCTTTTCCCAAGCTTGACCCGCACCGCTTCGACCTCGTCTTCCTCGACCCACCCCGCTACGCCAAGAGCCTCTTCGGTGTCGTGGACGTCGTCCGCGATTACGCCGCCCTGATGAAGCTCGCCCTGTTATGCACCACGGAGGGGGGCACTCTGATCTGTTGCAACAATGCGGCAGAGGTGGATCGCGACGACTGGGCCGACCAGCTCCGGCGCTGCGCCGGAAAGATCGGACGGCCGATCCGCGAATTCGAGTGGATAGGTCCGGAAGCCGATTTCCCCAGCCCGGACGGCCAGCCGCCCCTGAAGATGGCGCTGCTCAGGGTGTAGCGAGCTGGTCGCCGCCGGCACAACGCTGGCGGAACCCAGTCCGGGCACAATAAGACCCGGCTTAGCGCCAGCCAAAATCCACTTCGCGCAGGAAGGCTCGATCAAAAGCGCGCCGAGACCGTGATCCCTGCGCCGATATCCGGACTGGAATCGGAAAATCCGCGCACGAGGTAGCCCTGGACTTTGAGCTGACTGGAAAATTTGCGCTCGACGAAGAGGGTCATCTCGTTGATGGGATCACCCCTGGGAGTCAGCTTTTGCCGATAGTCGACCATCGCCCCTAGGCTCAGGTCGGGCTGGAGTTTGCGGCTGAGCCCGATGGTCCCGAACCAGGGATTGCGGTAATTGATTCCTGCAGGGTCTCCCTTCCAGGTCCGCCCCAGGGTGACAAAACCGGTCAGGTTGCCGAAGTTGCGCAGAACGTCCGCCAGCAAGGAATAGTCATTGCGGCCGGTGGTCAGCAGATCCTGGCGCTTGTCGGCCACGGCGAGCTTGGCCTTGGCGCCCAGATCGACGGCAAATTGCGCGCCTTCGTCGTCCAGGAGTCCCCACGTGGCCGTAGCGACCAGATCGCCAAACCCTTCCTGAGTTTGCCGGGAAGACGCGAAGCGGTCGCCGCCGGAGGCCGCGGTGCCGGTCGCCCGGATATAGGGCAGATTGAGCTTGAATCCGAAATCGCCGATCTGCTGCTTGACGATCAGCGGCATGGTCCAACTCGTGGATTTCGTACGCTCGCCGTACTTGCCTTCGGCATAATCGAGATTGACGCTGACCGTGGTCTGGGCGCCCGCGCTCGCGAAGGAAAGCCAGAGCACCGCGGCAAGCGCAAAAGATTGGGAAGCTGATTTCATGGCGGGTAAAGAGGACGAGAACGCCGACGGTCAGAACGATTTGCGCTCTCCGCGGGCCGGCACAATATTAGGAAACGATATTATACCGAACCGTTGCGTCTATTCGACCCCACTCGCCACAAATCGCTGCGGCCGGCCGTTTCCTGGATCCGCCGCCTCGGGCGCCAGGCTATATACGCCGGCAATTCCCCGTTCGGTAACTATCAAGCCCCACTCTGCCCGGCCACTATAGGGATCGGCGAAGAGGCGGCGCAGGTGACGCCGGGTCGGCCCGCTGCGGGTATCGGTCAGCAAGTCTTCCAGCCGCTGTGGCAGCGGCGGACTGCCATCGGGCGATTGACTGCGGTAGCTTTCGATAGCCAGCACGAATTGGCGTCCGATGAAATCCAGTTCCTCCCGCTTCTGGCGCTGGGCAGTGCGGCTCCACACTTCCCCCAGGCCGGCCATCGCCAGGCCGGCTGCGGCAATCAGAAAGATCAGGAACACCAGTCCATAACCGTCCTGCCCCTTACCATTGGCCATAGAGACTCCCATCGTTCGCCTTGCCCGGCGCTCCACTGCGCAGATCGTAGACCCGCCCCGGGGCACCTCCCGCGGGGGCTTGGACGATGATCCAGGTCGCGGTACTGTCGGTGACCGGATCGCGAGGCAGGCGGCGCAGATAGTTTCGTTCCACCAGCTCTTCCAGGGAATCGGGCAGACGGCCCTGGTCGCCCTGGAATTTGTCGATGGCGTCGCGGGTCACCGCCAGAGTCTGCCGCAGGGCGGCGTCCCGGGCTCGGTCGAGATGGCCGAAATAACGCGGGGTGACGATGCTCAGCAGGGTGGCGATGATGGCCATCACCACCAGCAGTTCGACCAGGGTGAATCCCCGTCGGCTACCAGTCACGATAGGGCACTCCGTTGAGTCCGATTCCGGAGCTGAGGGAATGGACGTCGAAGACATCACTTCCCGGCGCGGGGGCGTCGGGCGGACTGGCGTAGGAACGCAAGCCCCAGGTGGCCTCGGGCGCGACGCCCCGGTCGGGAAAGGTAGGATCCCGGGGAATGCGGCGCAGGAAATAGAGCCGCCGGCCGTCGGCACTGCGCCCGTCGGGGACTCCCTCGACCAGAACCCGCAGATTGGGGGGATAGCCACTCCCGTCGATCTTGCGCTCGATGACCCCTTCCTCGCCGGCCCGCCGATAGCGGTCGAGGGCGTCCCGGATTTGCCGCAGGGCATGACGCAGTTCGTCCTCCTCCGCCCGTTGGCGAGTCATCGCCCCCAGGGGAACGAGGGAAGTGGCCAGGATGGCGACGATGGCAATCACAACCGCCATCTCGACCAGCGTGAAGCCACGCTGCCGCGCAGTCATGCGCCCACCTGGATCTTAAGCTCGGCGGTCGGACTGACCGCCTGCGGCGTCCCGCCCTGATCGGTCACGCCCACGTCGTCCAGGTGCAAGGTCGCCGTACCGCTGCCGCCGACAGCGCGCAGCCGCAAGCGTGCAACGGCCCCACCCCCCGCGGGGGCGGTGAGCGTCACCGGAATGCGGCCGGGTGCCACGGCGAGCGGAGCGACGGCCTCCATACGGCCGGGATCGAAGACCAGGAAGGCGCTCGCCTGACGCAGTTCGCCGCCGCCGGACAGCTCGACTTCCACCAGAAATTCCTCGCCCATGGCCACCGCCTGGGGGCCTCGCAGCGCAACTCCGCTGGCGGCCGCCGCAGGCGCAGCCCCTGCGGTGGAATCCTGAGCGATCGCGGGCGGGAAGCCGGAACCGCCGATGCTGCTCATGCGGACTCCGCCGGGGGTGCTTCCGCGCAGCGCGATCGGATCCCCCAGCCCAACCTGCCCTTCGGTGCCGGCAGCCAGCTCGAGAGCGTCGGCCGCAGGGCGGACAGGCGGACGGATGATGCGTGGCGTGATCAGCAGGATGATCTCGGTCTTGGTGCCGGTCTCGCGCTGGTTGGAGAAGAGCCGGCCGAGGAGCGGCAAATCGCCGAGCCCGGGAATCTTGTTGACGCTCTTACGTTCCTCGTCGGAAATGAGCCCAGCGAGAATCTGGGTTTCGCCGTTCTGGAGACGGAGCTGGGTGGCCGTACTGCGCGTACCGATCTGGTAGGCGAGGGATTGTTGCGGCCCAAGAACCTCGCGCACCACCGACGACACTTCCAGCCCCACCTTGATGCCCACCTCGGAATCGGTATGGACCGTGGGTTCCACGTCGAGCTTGAGGCCCACGTCGAGATAGCTGACCGAGGCAGAAACGCCGACGTTGGCGGTGGACGTGGTGGTAAACACCGGCAGCTTCTCGCCGATGTGGATGCGGGCTTTTTCCCGGTTCTTCACCCGGATGCGGGGATTGGCCAACAGGTTGCCGGCGTTGTCGTCATTGCGCAGATTGAGGAGCAGCAGCGCGTTGGGCGCGAACCAAGTGAGGGCGCCCATCCGCCGTAGATCGGCGAACCCCGGAGCGAGCGTCCCGCCTGGAGCCGTGCCGCCGTTGGCCAGAGGCGCCCCCTGGAGCAGTCCGAAGCCGGCCTGATCGGGAAAGCGCAAGCCCAATTCGGCGAGCTTGTTGCGGCTCACTTCGAGGACTTCGACTTCGAGCATCACCTCGGCTTCCGCCACATCCAGCCCCTCGATCAGGCGTTCCGCCAGCCGGATGGCGTCGGGCGTGTCCTTGACCACCAAGGCGTTTAGGCGTTCGTCGATATAGTAGTCGCGGGATTTCAGCACCGACTTGAGCAGTCCTTGGAGCTGACGCGCGTCGGCATTGGCGAGATGGAAGCTGCGGGTCACCAGAGGCTGGTACTCCCGGGTCTTCTGGGGCGTGTTCGGATAAACCAGGACGGTGCTCGGAGAGACGACTCGCTTTTCCAGCTGATTAGCGAGGAGGACGACGCGCAGGACGTCATCCACTGCCGCGTCTTTGACCGCCACGGTCACCCGCAAGTCCTGGGGAACTTCGCGATCGAGAACGAAATTGAGTCCGGTAGCCCCGGACAGAGCGACCAGCAAGGTGGCCAGCGGCGCATCGCGCAACTTGAGGCTGATTGGCTTGCGAAACCGTTCTCCGAGAACCGGTTGGGCGGGAATCGCCGCATCGAGGCGGTCGAGCTCGGAGCGGACATCGTTGCGCGAGGCATCCTCGGCCAGCACGGCCCGGTACAGACTGCGGGCGGCCATGGTCTCTCCGCGCTTCTCCCTGTTCCGGGCATCGGCGAGGATCGCCGCGTGGCGCTCACTGCGAAAGATCGCCTGTCGCAACGCCGCCCCGCGAGGATGGGCAGGATCGTTACGCCCGACTCGCTCGATTCGGTCCAAAGCTTCCTCGCGACGCCCCGCCAGGATTGCCGCCTCGGCTTCCTGAAGCCAGCCTGCAATCGCCAGTTCCCGCTGGCGGAAGTAGCGAGAACGCAGAGCGGCGTCTTCCGGACGACGGGCCATCTCCTGCCGCAGGTCGAGCAGGGCTTGCTCCGGATCGGCGTAGGCTTCCTGGGGCGGCAGTTCGCGCCGTGCTCCCGTGATGCTGCAGGCAGCAACCACGATGGCACAGGCGAGAAAGGCGAAAAGGCGGCGAAGGGCGTAGGGTTTCATGGCGTGTCGCCGATTCGGTAGCGCAGCACGGTGCCGCCCTTGGGGAGCCGGATCGCCACTTCCCCGGCGGTGACAGACTCGACGCGGCCTCCCGCTGCCAGCGCCTGCCCCGCGGCGAGGACAGCGGTTTCTCCCCGCTGGTCGATGATCGCCAGCAATCGGTCACCGCCCTCGACCACGCCGACGACGGTGAAATCCGGACGGGGGCGCGCAGGAATTACGCTGTCGGATTCTGCGATCGCCTGGGACTCCCTCGCCAGCGTCGGCGGCGGCGGGGGCGCCGACGGCAAGGACCGGCGGGGCGGGGGTGCGGCATGGGCGAATTCGGATTCGGGATCGGGCAGGTCGCTGGCGGCGATGACCGCGATCAGCGTGACCCCGACGGCCAAGGCCCAGCCGGCAAGACGGCTGCCGGGTCTGGTAGTCCGTGCGAAATCGAGGTCCAGGGCAGGCGGGCCGGCAAAGAGATTCATGGTTCTTCCACGAGGTTTGCGAAGCGCCAGCCGCCCACTTCCGGAGTCGCGGACCGCCAACCCAGGCAGTAGCACACTCCCGCCGCCGCCTGCTGGCCAATCCAGCGGCGGATTTCGCTCTCGGGTAGGGCGTGGGAGGCCACCAGGCTGCGTACCGCCAACCAGCCCATGGGATCCCAGACACCCACGGTCAGACGTCCATCGGCCAGACGGGCAAGCGCCCCGGTCCTTGCCGTCAGGGATCGGCGTCGCCGCTGGACGGCGTCGGCCCAGGCGGGGCGCAGAGTGGTCACGACATGACCGCGCTCAACCGCCCAGGCGTTGACCGCAGCAAGCACCGCCGGATCGACCGCCGCCACTACTGAGCGCCGGGCTCGCCAGCCCGAACATGCGAGCGGCCAGTCTCCCTCCTCCCTGCCGTAGATGTCCCGCAGTCGGAGCCGAGCGAGGCTCTCGCGCTCGCTGTGCCGCCACAGGCCCCGGGGCCAGACGGCCACGACGTAGCGGATCCAGACATCGGCAACGGTCAGCGCAATGCGTAGTCCGGTTCCTGGCTGGTCCGCCAGCCAGCGACCGAGATCCGTCGGGGCGGGGGCGAGGGCGAGACGCAGGGGATCAGCAGGCCATCGTGCCATGGAGCACCTCTCCGGGAGCCACCGCACCACACCTGGCCAGGTCGGTGGCCGCGGCACGAAGGCCTCGCCAGCCACGTTCTCCCGCAAGGGCCTTCAAGCGGCGCAGCGACGCCCGTTCGGCGACGGCCTCCCGTAGGGCGTCGTCAAATTCCAGTATTTCGGCGACCGCCTGTCGGCCCCGGAATCCGGAACCCCGACAGGCTGCGCAGCCCGGCGCCTCCCGGTAGTCGCCCGGCGGGAATCCCGCAGGCGCAGGCGCGGGACGCACGCATTCGGGACAATTGAGACGCAGCAGGCGCTGGGCAGCGATGCCGTTGATAGCCGACACCAGCCCGTGGCCGTCGACGCCCATGGAGATGAATCGCTGCACCACGTCGAAAACGCCGTTCGCATGGACGGTCGAAAGGACTGGATGCCCGGTCAGCGCGGCCTGGATGGCGATTTCTGCGGTTTCGCTGTCGCGGATTTCACCGACCATAATGCGGTCCGGATCGTGGCGGAGAATCGAGCGCAGCCCCCGGGCGAAGGTCAATCCCTTGCGGTCATTGACCGGTATCTGGAGCACCCCGGGTAACTGGTATTCCACCGGGTCCTCGATGGTCACGGTCTTCTCCCGGCTGCCGACCACCTCCATCAGGGCGGCGTAGAGACTTGTCGTCTTGCCGCTGCCGGTCGGTCCAGTCAGCAGGAGCATGCCGTGGGGCAAAGACGCCAGATGCCGCAGCCGGGCGCAGGTCGGGCCATCGAAGCCGAGGTTTTCCAGGCGCAGGGTAGCCACGCCACGGGCCAGCCGCTCCCGGTCCAGGATGCGCAGGACGACATCCTCGCCGTGCAGGCTGGGCATTACCGAAACGCGGAAGTCGATTTCCCGGCCCCCGATCCGGGCCTTGAAGCGACCGTCTTGGGGAGTACGGCTCTCGGCGATATCGAGTTCGGCCAGCACCTTGATCCGCGACACCACCTGCTCCGCCAGAGCTCGGTGGTCGAACCCCCCCACTGCGAGCAGTTCGCCGTCGATGCGAAACTTGATCGCCAGCCCGCCTGTCACCGCTTCGAAATGGATGTCGCTGGCGCCGGCGCGCAACGCGTCCACCAGGGTCGACGCCACCAGCCGCACCGCCGGACTGCTCGCCTCGGCGAGGCTCGCCGAGGTCAATTCGATCGCCGGGTCTCTCTCGCCGCCGCCCGTCCCGATGTCCTGCAGGACGCCGGCCAGGGCATCGTGAGCGGAAAGCGCCTCCCACACACCCTCGGAGACCACCTCGGCCAGGTCGTAGGGTTCGCTCAGCCGCACGTCGAGCCAGGCAAGCGCCCGCTCGTCCCTGATGTCCCCAAGCGCCACACAGAGACGCCCGTCGATTCCGCGCAGGGGAAGAACCGTGCGACGGCTGAGTTCAGCCGGCGCCAGGCCGCACAGATCGGGAACTCCCGTCAGGGAACCGCCATCGGTCCGGCGCAGGGTGGTGGCAACGGTCATCCGAGGCCCTCGGCCAATTGAAAGATGGGTAGATAGAGCATGACGACGATGAGGCCGATGATCGTCCCCAACGCCAGCATGAGGAGAGGGCCGAGCAGGCGCGAGAGCAGCTCGGTGCGGCGAGTGGCCTCCCGGTCGAGGAAATCGGCGGCCCGTTCGAGCATCGCCGGCAGTTGACCGGACATCTCCCCGGCCCGCAGCAGACGCAGTGCCACGGGAGTGACCAGACCCTGATCGGCAAGGGCTTGGGACAGGCGACCGCCGGCGATGACCATGGCCCTGGCCGCCGTCACCGCTGGTCGGCGCTCCGGTCCGACCAGCCCGTCGGCCAGCCCGAGGGCGGCCGGCACGGGAATCCCAGCCCGCAACAGGAGGCTCAGACTGCGATAGAGGCGGGCCTGCGCCATGCGTTCGAGGGTTTCTCCCAGCCGCGGCAGGCGCAGCGTCTGGCGCCGCAGGCAGCGTACCGTTGCCGGGTGCGCCAGCAGCGCGGCAAGGCCCGCCAGGACAGCGGCCAGAACCCCCAGAGTCAGCCATCCGTGGTCATGGACCCAGTTCCCCCAGAGCAGCAATCCGCGGGCCGCCAGCGGCAGCGGGCCGCGCAAATCGGCATAGACCTGGGCAAAGCGGGGAACGACGTGAAAGAGGAGGAAGACGATCACCAGTCCGCCGATGCCGACCAGCAGCGCGGGATAGGCCGCGGCGGCGACGATCTGCGCCCGCAGGTCGTCCGCCTTGCGGTGGAAACCGGCATAGCGGTCGAGGGCGTCGTCGAGCGTACCGGTCCGTTCGGATGCCCGCACGAGGGCCAGCAGCAGTTCGGGAAAGACGCCGCCGCACTGCTCCATGGCCGCCGAGAGCGAGTGTCCATCACCCAAGCCCCGGGCGACTTCGCCGACGACCTGCCGGTCGGCTGGTCTGTCCTCATTTTCGGCCAGGGTGGCCAGCGCTTCGCGAAGGGGAATCCCGGCCCGCAGGAGGGTCAGCAACTGATCGCAGAAAATCACCAGGGGAAAGCGCGCTCCACGGCTGAACAGTTTGGGCCGCAGGCTCAGCACCTGGACGCCGTCCGCCGTCAGTTGGCGTCTTGCGGCGGCGGTATCGACAGCATCGACGGCGCGTTCGCCGAGGGCACCATCCGCTTCGAGGACACGGGCAAGGTAGCGCATGGTTCAACGATTGGCGATGTCGGCGTCTTCACCGCCCCCGCCAGGCCTGCCGTCCCGACCGTAGGACATGATTTCGTAATCGAGATCACCCCCCGGCACGCGGTAGACATAGGCGTTGCCCCAGGGATCGGCCGGCAGGGCCTTCTTGAGGTAAGGCCCTGCCCAGCGCTGCTCGCCCGCAGGTCGCGCGACCAGGGCGGCGAGTCCCTGATCGGCGCTGGGAAAATGACCGGTATCCAAGCGGAACTGGTCCACCGCCTTTTCGAAGGCGTCGATCTGGGCACGGGCGACCTTGACCTCCGAGCGCCCCACCTGGGCGAAGAAACGCGGCGCCACGTAGCCCGCCAGGAGGCCGATGATCACCAGGACCACCAGCATCTCCAGCAGCGTGAAGCCTCGCCTGCGGCCCCTGGCGCCGCCCTCGCTCAAGCGAAGCTTTCGGTCATCAGATTGGAGAACCATTGCTTCATCTGATTGAAGTTTTCCGCATTCGGCCCGGGAGCCTCGACGGCGCCGGTGACGCTCTTCATCGTCCCGGTTGCCGGGTCGTAGGCCAGGATTGCCGTCAGCCAGGAGGCGGTGGTTGCGGTGATCGGCGAGAAGCACGCCGAGTTGGTCACCGGGGCGGCATCCGGGGGCAGCCCCTTGAATCCACGAAGGATGGCGTCGACGCAGACCTTGGCCTCCTGGTTGGCAATATGCCCGGCCTTTGGCTGGGTCGTCGCCGCAGCATCGCCGATGACGTGGATCGCCCGGGCGGCGGTCGATTCGTAGCTGAGGACGTCGACCCCTGCCCAACGGCCGCCGACATTGTTGAGGCCGGCAGTGGCGATGATGCCTCCCGCCCGTTGCGGCGGAATGGCGTTGATCACATCGCCTTTGACCGGTCCGGCAGAGGTATTCACGGTCCCCGCCGCGGCGTCGATGGACAGGATCGAGACTCCCGGACGGTAATCGACAATGCCGGCATAGGTCAGGTTGAAGGCGTTGCCGAAATTAACCGCCTCGGCGACGATTTTCGGATTGGCGTCGAGAACGATGACCTTGGCCCCGGGATTGTTGCGTTTGAGATAGTCGGCCACCAGGCAGGCCCGCTCGTAGGGACCAGGCGGGCAACGATACGGCGCGGCCGGGATGCTCATGACGAAAACGCCCCCCCGTCGAAGGGTCTTGATCCGGTCGCGCAGGGCGGTGGTCTGAGGTCCCGCCTTCCAGGCATGGGGAACCAGGGTCTGGGCAGCGGCCGATTCGAGGCCGGGAATCACATCGAATTCAATTCCCGGAGCGACGATCAGGCGATCGTAGGGAAGGCGGGTGCCGCTCTTCAGCATCACCTGCTTGCCCACCGGGTCGATTCCTGTCACCTCGCCGGTCACCACGCTGATGCCATAGTTCCGGCGCAAGCGGTCGTAGCCGAAGGAGAGGCTGCTCATCGCCAGCGAGCCGTTCAGCACCAAATTGCTCATGATGTTCGAGGTATAGGTTGTCGCACGCTCGACCAAGGTCACCTTGACCCCGCTGCCGCCCCACAGCCGCAGATACTTGGCCGCGGTGGCGCCCCCCATACCCCCTCCGATGACCACTACCCGGCCGCTGATCCCGAGATTGGTCGGAACGGGAACCGGGTTGGTGCTGGCAGGGATCCAAATCGGATTGGCACCCAGCAGGCTGGTGGGCAATCCGTCGGCAAAGGCGCGGGAAATGGGCGCGGCGAGAGCGCTGAGGCCAAGGCCCAGCGTGAATTTTCTGCGATCGATGGTCATGGCTTCTCCCTCAGCGCTGGCTTGCGAAATAGTTGGCGATCGCCTTGATCTGGGCGTCGTTATAGCCCAGGGCGTGGACCCCCATAATTCCCTTTTCGCCGGGCTGGGCCGTCGCTTCGGCTTTCATTTCGGTCATTTCCTTGGCGATCTCGGCTGCGGATTTGCCGCTGAGTTTTTCGAATCCGGAGACTGCCCGGCCATTGGTGCCGTGGCACTGGAAACAATTTGCCGCCAGCAGGCGGCCGGCAGGCGGATAGGTAGTCACCTGCGCCAGCGCGGATCCGGATCCGGCCGCCGCAAGCACCAGGCAGGGAATCAATCGATGAATCATGGAAGCCTCCTTGAGTTGGTTTAAAAAACGCGGGAATTTTTCCCACGTTTTTGTTTAGAATATTCGCAACCACTAATGCAGTCAACGTTCCGTGTAAATTTTTCCCACGCACTGATAGAATGAGACCTGTTTTCATTAACTCGCAGTTGCCACCTTGCCCGACGCCACACCCAGCCCTTCGCTGCTTTCGGCACTGGCCCGCATTCTTTCCCCGGTGGCCCGCCTGATGCTGGCCCGTGGAGTCACCTTGCCGCTGGCCGTCGAACTGCTCAAACGGGTCTACATCGATGTCGCGCGGCGCGATTTCCGCCTCGAGGGCAAATCAGCCACCGACAGCCGTATCAGCTTGTTGACCGGCGTCCATCGCAAGGACGTCCGCCGTCTTCGCGAACTGCCGGCGGCGCCGAGCGAACTCCCGGCCAAGGTTTCCTTTGGCGCCCAGGCGGTCGCCCGGTGGACGACGGTCGCTGATTTCCTCGATTCCAGCGGACAGCCGCGCGCCCTTCCCCGCCAGGCCCGCGCCGGGGAAGCGTCGTTCGAGTCTCTGGTCGGCGGCATCAGCCGAGACATCCGCCCCCGCTCCCTGCTCGACGAATGGCTGCGGCTGGGGATCGTGCGTATGAACGAGCGGGATGAGGTCGTACTGATCACCGCCGCCTTCGTCCCTCGCGATGGCGAGGACGAGAAGCTGGCTTACTTCGGCCACAACCTCGGCGACCACGCCAGCGCCGCTGCCGACAACGTGATTGGCCACTCCCCAGCCTGGTTTGAGCGCAGCGTCCATCACACGGAAATGACGCAGGAGGCGGTTGTCGCGCTGCATGCCCTGGTGGCTGACCAGGGCATGGCCCTGCTCCAGGATCTTCACCGCCACGCCGAGGCTGCCGCGCCGCCTGAACCCGGCGATCGCGGCGAGCGTTTCACCTGCGGCATCTATTTCTACAGCAAACCCACCCTTGAGGACGACAGTTGAGACTGCTGCGCCCCCTCGCCTTCGCCACGCTCCTCGCCCTCTGCAGCCTCGGTCGCGCCGCCCCGGTATGCATCGATCCCGAGATTCCCGAACTCCCATCGCACGGCAGTGACGCCGGTGGGATAGGCGGCACCGGAGCGCCAAGTTCCGGTGGGGGAACCGGCGGAACTGGGGACCCGGCGGCGGGAGGAGGAATCGGCGGTACCGGCACACCGGCACGGGGTGGGATAGGCGGCACCGGAGCGCCGCTGGCCAACGGCGAGACGATAGGCATCTTCGGCACCATCACCGGCTTCGCCTCGGTCTGCATCAACGGTCTCGAGGTTCACTTCGACGATCATGTCAAAGTGACCGAAAATGGCGACCCCGCCGCCCCCGCCCAGCTCGCCGTCGGTCAGGTGATCTCGGTCGAAGCCGTCGGTACGCCTCGCGGCCCCGTGGCCCGTAACATCGCCATCGTGCACGCGCTCGCCGGCCCGATCACCCATGTGTCCGGTAATGGAAAGACCATCACCGTGATGGGGCAGCCTGTCCACCTGTCAGCGGCCACCCGCATCGTCGGCCAGCCCGGATCCTTTGCGGTCGGTCAACGGGTCAAGGTGAGTGGATTGCGCGATGGTGCCGGCAACGTCGTCGGGACCCGCATCCAGGCGGCCCCCGATCTTGTCCAGGCAGCCGTATCGGGACACGTCGTCCGAGATGCCAAGGGAGCGGCGGTCGGCCAGATTCCCGTGGCGGGAGGCCTGGCCAACGGAGACGTCATCGCGAAGGGACATTGGACTGGGCATGAACTTTCTGCCCAGACGGTGATTGCTGACCCCAGCTTCCGCTTCTCCGAAAGCACGCGTCGAGTCGTGGTCGAAGGCATCGTCGCTACCCGCCCGGACGGTCAATCGATCTCTGCCTCGGGCATCAATGCCCGAATCGGCCCGCGAACCCGGGTGGAAGGCGACCGGCAGTTGATCGACAACGTCCGGGTCCGCATAGATGGGCGGCTGACCGGTTACCGCCGGATCGAGGCAGACCGGATCGACATCCTCGGTCCCGCCGGAGGAAATTCAGGAGAGCCGAGCAGGCAGACGGGAATAAAGGCCCAGGGACCGCTGGGGGGAAAAGCCCCCGCGGCGGCAACTGACGATCGCGCGGTAGCAAGTACGACGGACCGCGGGGAAGCGAGCGGTGGCACGGAAAAACAAGAGAAGGGCGACAAGCCCCAACGATCCGGAACCGTCGAAAAAATCGAAAAGCCGGAGACACCCGAGAAGGTCGAGAAACCTGAGAAGGTCGAGAAACCTGAGAAGGTCGAGAAACCTGAGAAGGTCGAGAAGCCCGAGAAGGTCGAGAAACCCGAGAAGGTCGAGAAGCCCGAGAAGGTCGAGAAACCCGAGAAGGTCGAGAAACCCGAGAAGGTCGAGAAACCGGAAAAAAGGGATTAGCGCCCGCCTTCCCGCCCAGACGCAGGAAATAATCGGCCCTAGCACGCCACCTTGGAAGAGGTCCCCCAGTCCTCCGCTTACGATGGGTCGATGGAAGAAAAAACCTGGGCCGCCGCCAACATCGCCTCCCGCCCGGCCGGCGTCTCCAGGCTGATTCGGCCTAGGGCGCCATTGCGGTAGTCGGTGATGAGAATACCCGCAGCCTTTTCCCGATCCGGTTCGCCACC
Source organism: Rhodocyclaceae bacterium (assembly GCA_035345935.1). GTDB lineage: Bacteria > Pseudomonadota > Gammaproteobacteria > Burkholderiales > Rhodocyclaceae > SSSZ01. Next base: position 28,837 of record DAORDK010000020.1, read on the forward strand.
GCGACCCTTGACCAGACAGCCGCGCTTCCTGGCCACCGCCTCAAGTACTCCCGCGGCATCGAATGCCGCCGGGTCGAACCCGTACCTGACCCCCAGCAACTGAGGATAGTGGTCCAGGAGGAAGCCCGCGAGCCAGGTGGCCACTTCCTCGTCGATGTAGGCATTGATTCCCACCGCGTGGCTGGCGGCGAGCTTGAGGCCATCGGCTTCGTGCTCGATCTTGGGCCACAACAGACCCGGCGTATCGTAAATACAGAGACGCGAACTGATGTCGATGCGCTGCTGGCTCTTGGTCACCGCCGGTTGGTCTCCCACCGCGGCGACTTTCTTCTTCACCAGGGCATTGAGCAGGGTCGATTTGCCCACGTTGGGGATGCCCATGATCATCAGACGCAAGGGTTTGACCGCATCTTTGCGGTGGGGCGCCAATTGCTGGGCGAGACCGGGAACGCGGGCCACGTCGGCGGGTTTCTTGCAGGAAATGGCCACCGCCTTGACGCCGGGCTGGCGTCCGTAATGGTCGAGCCAAGCGCGGGTGGCGGCGGGATCGGCGAGGTCCGCCTTGTTGAGGAGCTTCAGGCAAGGCCGCTGGCGAAAGGCGCGCAATTCATGAATCATCGGGTTGCTGCTGGCTTCCGGCAGGCGGGCATCCACCACTTCGACGACCACGTCGGCGTGGGCCAGCGTTTCCGCCGCCTTCTTGCGAGCCGAGGTCATGTGCCCGGGGAACCACTGGATGGTCATGGAGTTGCCAGTACGCAAATGTGCGATTATCCCAGAATCGCTGCGCCGCAGCCTGATCCATTGTCCGGCCGGCCTTGTCCCGAAGGAGCCATTTCGGGGAAAATTCGAAGCTTTACGCCACCTGCGGCCTCCCCTCAGATTTCAAGGATTCCACCCATGTCCAACGACGATCAACGCCCTTCCCCCCACCAGGACGAGAATCAGCTCATCGCCGAGCGCCGTGCCAAGCTCGCCGAGTGGCGGAAAACTGGCGAGGCCTTCCCCAACGATTTCCAGCGCGAAAACATGGCGGCCAGGCTGGTGGAGGCATACGGCGACAAGACGACCGAGGAATTGGAAGGACTGCCCGTGGAGGTCAAGGTCGGCGGTCGCATGATGCTGAAGCGGGTGATGGGCAAGGCCTCCTTCGCCACCCTCCAAGACGTCTCCGGCCGTATCCAGATCTACGTGGCCCGGGACAAGGTGGGGGAGGAATCCTATGCCGCCTTCAAGACCTGGGACCTGGGCGACATTCTCGGCGTGGTCGGGACCCTGATGAAGACCAAGACCGGCGAACTGACCATCCAGGCCGCCGAACTCCGCCTGCTGACCAAGTCCCTGCGGCCGCTGCCGGACAAGTTCCACGGCCTCGCGGACGTGGAGATGAAGTACCGCCAGCGCTACGTAGATCTCATCATGAATGAGGAAACCCGGGCCACCTTCCGCGCTCGCAGCGCGATCGTCGCCTCGATCCGCAACTATATGAGCGGCCACGGCTTCCTGGAAGTGGAAACGCCGATGATGCACCCCATCCCGGGCGGCGCCTCGGCCAAGCCCTTCGTCACCCACCATAACGCCCTGGACATGCAGCAGTTCCTGCGCATCGCCCCCGAGCTGTACCTGAAGCGCCTGGTGGTGGGCGGTTTCGAGAAAGTGTTCGAAATCAACCGCAATTTCCGCAACGAAGGCCTCAGCCCCCGCCACAACCCGGAATTCACCATGATGGAGTTCTACGAGGCCTACGCCGACTACCGGAGCCTGATGGACTTCACCGAAGGTCTCCTGCGCCACGCCGCCCGCGAGGCCCTCGGCAAGGAGATCTTCGACTATCAAGGCCGCGTGCTGGACCTCTCCAAACCCTTCCACCGGCTGACCATCCTGGGCGCCATCCAGAAGGAGCATCCGGAATTCACCGACGCCCAGCTGGCCGACGCCGAATTCCTCAAGACCAAGATCAAGGCCTTCGGCGAGCCGGTCAAACCCGGCGGCCTGGGCAGCCTGCAGCTGCAGCTCTTCGAAGCCTGCGCCGAGGCCCAGACCTGGGAGCCCACCTTCATCATCGACTACCCGGTGGAAGTGTCGCCCCTGGCCCGCGCCTCCGACAGCAACCCGGAAATCACCGAACGCTTCGAGCTCTTCATCGTCGGCCGCGAGATCGCCAACGGCTTTTCCGAGTTGAACGACGCCGAGGACCAGGCCGCTCGCTTCGCCGCCCAGGCCCAGGCCAAGGACGCCGGCGACGAGGAGGCCATGTACTACGACGCCGACTTCATCCGCGCTCTGGAGTACGGTCTCCCCCCCACCGGCGGTTGTGGAATCGGCATCGATCGCCTGGTCATGCTGCTCACCAACGCCCCTGCGATTCGCGACGTGATTCTCTTTCCCCAGATGCGGCCGGAATGATTCCCGCCGCGTCTGGCCAACGGAAAGGTCGCGCCTGATGAAGATCCGGCAAATTCAGGCTGCCGCCGACCCGGTCCAGGATCGTCTCCTGCTGCGCATCGCGACCGATACCCGGGAGGAAATCAGGGTCTTCCTCACCCGGCGCTTCCTCAGGGAACTTTGGCCCCTCCTGATGGCGCTGCTGCTGGACCATCTCAAGCCTGTCCCGGGGAACGTTTCGGGAGAAGAGCCCGGCAGCTTCGGCGAACCCTATCGCAACGAAGATCCCGTGCTTCCCCTCGGCTCGACGCCCCTGCTTCCCAGCGAGGCCAAGCTGGAACCGGCGGGCCCCGGACGCTGCAAGATCACCCTGCGCGAGCCCCGGGAGCGCAGTTTTACCCTGGCGCTCGACGCCCACCGCCTCCAGGCCCTGTGCGCCATGTTGCGCGCCGGAGCCGATACCGCCGGCTGGGACCTCGATCTGTCTTACGGGAGTCCCCGTCCGACCCAAGATGCCGGGGCCGGCAAGACCCTCCTCCACTGACATGCCCGTGGCTCTGGAGTCTTCGAATCGCCGGCGGCAGACCGGACCAGGGTGACGCAAGTCAGGCTCGAACCCGCCCGACTCGAAATCGGGCCGGACGGCACCCCATTCTCCGCCGCCTACGGCGATGTGTATCATTCCGCCGCCGGTGGCCCGCAGCAGGCGCGCCATGTCTTTCTCGGCGGGAACGACCTCCCCACCCGCTGGCAGGGGCAAGAGCGTTTCGTCATCCTGGAAACCGGCTTTGGCCTGGGACTCAACTTTCTCGCCACTTGGGCAGCCTGGCAGGCGGACCCTCAGCGCTGCCAGCGCTTGCATTTTGTCTCCGCCGAGAAGCACCCTTTCAGTGCCGAGGACCTGCGCACTGCCCAGGCCACCTGGCCGGAATTCGCCCCCCTGGCCGAAGCGCTGCGCGAACGCTGGCCGCCCCTGGTGCCCGGCTTTCATCGCCTCAACCTGGCCGGCGGGCGGGTGATCCTGACCCTGGTCTTCGGCGACGCCGTCGAGGTTTTGCGCAAGATCGATGCCGCCGTGGATGCCTTTTACCTGGACGGCTTTTCGCCGGCCAAGAACCCGGAACTGTGGTCTCCCCTCCTCTGCCGCACCCTGGCCCGCCTTGCCGCCCCGGGCGCGACCCTGGCGAGCTGGTCCGTCAGCGGCGCCGTCCGCGACGCCCTCGCCGCCGCAGAATTCGACCTGGAAAAGCGCCCGGGTTTCGCCGCCAAGCGGCATATGCTGGTCGGCCGTTACCGCTCGCGCAAACCCGCCAAGAGACAAACCCCATCTGATCGCCGCGCCCTGGTCCTCGGCGCCGGGCTGGCCGGCGCGACTGCCGCCCATGGGCTTGCGCGCCGCGGCTGGCAGGTGACCGTCCTCGATGAGAACGGCGCCCCCGGGTTGGGAGCCTCGGGCAATCTCGCCGGCGTCCTGCGCCCTCTACCCAGCGTGGACGACAATCGGCTTGCCCGGCTCACCCGCGCAGGCTACTTGGCGACTCGGGCGCTGATCGACGATCTCGGCGGGGCCGTGCGCTGGTCACCGTGCGGGGTCATGCACCTTGCCCGGGATGCCTCCCACGAGACCATTCAGCGACGTACCGTCGAAACTTTGCATCCGCCCGGCGAATACCTTCAGTTTCTCGACCGTGAAGAGGCGTCCGCCAAACTCGCTTGGCCCGCCGACACAGGCGGCTGGTGGTTTCCGGGGGGCGGCTGGGTGCAACCCCCATCCCTGTGCGGTGCAGCTCTGGCGGCTTTTCCGGAACGCATCGCGACGCGCTTCGGATGCGCCGTTGCGCGCCTGGAACGGGCAGACGGCGAGTGGCGCGCATTCGGCGCAGACGGCACTCGGGTCGCCGCCGCCCCTTTTCTGGTGATCGCGGCAGGGGCTGCGGCGACCAGACTAGACCTCCTCACCCACCTCCCGCAGCATCGGGCTCGCGGTCAGGTGACCCATTTACCTGCCGGAACCAGGTCGCCCCTGGAGGTGGTCGTCTGCCGCCTCGGTTATGCCACCCCGGCAGTGGACGGCGTCCAGTTGGCGGGGGCGAGCTATACCCTCTCGGACGACGAGCCCGGCGAACGGGTCGGCGACCATGCCGACAACCTTGCCCGGTTGGAACTGATGTTGCCGGGCTACGCCGCCGGACTCGACCCCGCCGAACTCGGCGGCCGGGTAGGCTTTCGCCCCGTATCTCCGGATCGGCTGCCCATAGTCGGCGCGATCCCCGATTTCGCAGCCGGCCGGGAGACGACCCGGCTGATCGATGTGCCCCGGCTCCCCGGAGCATTCTGTCTCCAGGGATACGGTGCCCGCGGCATCGTGTGGTCGGCATTGATGGCCGAACTGATCGCCAGCCTGATGGCAGGTGACCCCCTGCCCCTGGAATCCGACCTGGTGGCGGCCGTCGATCCCGGGCGATTTCTCCTTCGCCGCCGCCAGCCGGTCGGCTGAACAGCTGCTCCGAAGGCTCCCAGGCCAGCTAAAATGGGCTCGTCATCGGCCTCGGATCGCAGGAGCCCGTCATGTCGTTCAGCGCCAAAGTCGGAGGCGTAACCCATCGCTTTGCAGATCTTCGGGAACTGCTGGCCAAGGCCAGTCCTGAGCGTTCCGGAGACCGTCTGGCGGGAATTGCGGCAGCGACGGCCGGAGAACGCATGGCCGCACGCTTGGCCCTCGCCGACCTGCCGCTAAGGCGTTTTCTGGAGGATGCGGTGGTCCCCTACGAAAGCGACGAGGTCACCCGGCTCATCGTCGATAGCCATGACCCCCATGCCTTCGCCCCGCTCGCCTCGCTGACGGTCGGGGAATTCCGCGACTGGCTGCTGGAGACCGACACGGACGCCACAGCGCTCGCCGCCGCCGCACCCGGCATCACTCCGGAAATGGCAGCTGCCGTCAGCAAGCTCATGCGGAATCAGGACTTGATCGCCGCAGCGCGCAAATGCCACGTCACCACGGCCTTTCGCGACACCATCGGACTGCCCGGGCGGCTGGCGGTACGCCTGCAGCCGAATCACCCGACCGATGACCCCCGCGGAATCGCCGCGGCCATTCTCGACGGCCTGCTGTATGGCGCGGGCGATGCAGTCATCGGTATCAATCCCGCCTCGGACGACCTTGCAGCCATGGCATCGCTCTGGCACATGCTGGACGAGCTGATCACTCGCTTCGCCATTCCAACCCAGTCTTGCATCCTGACCCATGTCACCCATCAACTGCGAGCGATGGAATCCGGTCTGCCCGTGGACCTCGTCTTTCAGTCCATCGCCGGTACCGAAGCGGCCAACCTGGGATTCGGTATCAATCTCGCCCTGCTGGCCGAAGCGCGTGATGCCGCCCAGGCGTTGAACCGAGGAACGGTCGGCCGGAACGTCATGTACTTCGAAACCGGGCAGGGCAGCGCCCTATCCGCCAATTCCCACCATGGCGTCGACCAGCAGACCTGCGAGGCCCGGGCCTACGCGGTCGCGCGGAATTTCTCGCCCCTGCTCGTCAATACCGTGGTCGGCTTCATCGGACCGGAGTACCTTTTCGACGGCAAGGAGATCATCCGCGCCGGCTTGGAAGATCATTTTTGCGGGAAGCTGCTGGGCCTGCCCATGGGCTGCGACATCTGCTACACCAATCACGCCGAAGCGGATCAGGATGACGTCGATAACCTCCTGGTCCTCCTGGGGAGCGCCGGCGTCAATTTCATCATGGGGGTCCCCGGCGCCGACGACATCATGCTCAATTACCAGAGCACTTCCTTCCACGACCCCCTGTTCCTGCGCCAGATTCTAGGCTTGCGCCGCGCACCGGAATTCGAGCAGTGGCTCATGGAAATCGGGATCGCCGACGATCAAGGTCGCCTGCTCCCGGTCGCCGCAGACCACCCCTTGCTGGCGACAGTAGCCGGTGGCCAGTCATGAGCGGATTGCTCCGGCGCTACCCTTGGCATGAACTGGCGACGCTGACGCCCGCCCGTGTCGCCCTGGGCCGCGTCGGCGACAGTCTCCCGACCGAGGCCGTCCTGGCCTTCGACGTGGCGCGAGCCCTGGCGCGGGATGCTGTCCACACACCGCTCGATTTCGCGCAGTTCGCGTCCCGCTTGGCGAACGTCGGCCACGCACCGGTACTTCAGGTTCGCAGTCGCTGCGCCGACCGCCAGGTCTATCTTCAGCGCCCCGATCTCGGCCGGCGGCTTGCCGCAGACAGCCTGCCCATTTTGCGTACGCACGCGGCAAGCTATGACCTGGTGGTCATCATTGCCGATGGCCTATCGGCAATCGCGGTCGAGCGCCACGCCCTGACGCTCCTCACCTCGCTGCTGCCACGGCTGGAGGGCCTGAGCATCGGGCCAACGGTTCTCGCTGAGCAGGGTCGGGTTGCCCTGGGTGACGAAATCGGAGCCCTGCTCGGCGCCACCCTCGGTCTGATTCTGCTGGGCGAGCGACCGGGGCTGACCGCGCCGGATAGCCTGGGCGCATACTTGACCCATAGCCCCCGGGTCGGCTGCATCGACGCCCAACGCAATTGCGTTTCCAACATCCGCCCGCAAGGCCTTCAGCCCAAGGAGGCGGCCGAGCGCCTCGCGTGGTTGATCAAGGCGGCCCTTGCCCGGGGACTGACCGGTATAGGCTTGCGCGACGAATCCCGATGTGGGGCCACACCCACCACCGTCCTTCTCCGCTAGTGCGCCAGCCCCTCAACGAGCGAGATTGCCAAGTGCACCGGGCCTAGTCCGAAGGGAGCGCAGGGCCAGCACGAAAGCGACGAAAACCGCGCACAGGCCAACCCCGAAAAGCAACTCAAAGACGTCGGGCGGAAAGATCAGCCAATAGCCATGACCCTTGATCAAGGCGGAAAAGCTGGAAACGCAGAAGGGCATGAGAAAGAGGCGGAATTTCTGCCAACCGGCCGGACGCGTTCCCCCCGGGCCACCAACGCTCAGGATCAGGGCAAACCCGATCAACGCGCTGATTCCAAGCGAATTAAGCCAGATGGCAGGGGTCGGGTCGAAGCGGAATGCGACTGTCGTCAAATACCAGATCAGATAGCACCACAGAACCATCCGGCCCTGGCTCAAGGCTTGGAAATAGCGCAGCAGATTCACTCATCTTCCCGGGATGCATAGAAGCGCTTCCGCAGCCAGTGGTCTATGCTGAAGCGACCCGGCCCGAGCAGGATCAGGGGTACGAACATCCCCAGAAAGAAAACCGGCAGCTTGAAATTGCCGAACCCCTTGTCGGTGAAGCCATAGCCCTGATAGAGCTCGCTCAGGCTGTTCCAGGAGTCCGGCCAATGGACGCTGGCAATGGCGACGACGGTTAGCACGACCAGCGAGATCGAGAAGAAGCGCGTCGCAATTCCCAATACCAGGGCGACGCCGCCAATCAACTCGAACCAGGTGGAGATCTGCCAGCTGATTTCCGGCGGCACCATACTGAAGGGGAACGGAAAACGATCCTGGATGTCGGCGAACCAGTTTTCGCCATGAAACTTCTCCAGCCCGGATTCGTAGAAATCCCAGCCCAGCAGGATGCGCAAGCTCAGGAGGCCGACCCAGAGGCCAACGAGATCCAGGGTATCGAGACCCTTTCCGACGAGGGTTTTCATGGTTTCGCTCCTAGGATGACGCCCAAGCGCCTCAATTCTTCAAGGAGAGCTCGGCCATGGGCAACGAGCTTTTCCGGATCGGGGTGCTTGAGTTCGTCGGCGATTGCGAGGCAAGCGTCCCGCCCACTGAACCCTTCGGCGATCAGGGCCAGCAGTCGCGCAGTCACCGGATTGCTGGCGGCGAAAGCCACCTTGCCGGTCGCAGCGCGATAAACCAGGAGATAGGTGGCCTGGGGCTTGCGCGGCCGGTAGGCGGGGCCGATACGATTGACCGGCCAGGCGTAGGCGAGGCTCAGGAGCGCCGGGTTGAGGACGGCGCGATTGGCGATGAGATCCCCTTCCGGATCGTGAGCCGGAATCTGGGCGTCGGAAATGTCGATGGTCAGCTCAGCCCACTCGTAGTGAGCCAGTTCGGCGAACCAGGCCGGTAGCGGCTGACGGATCGTCCCTTCCTGGAGATAGCGAACGAACTCCCGAGGAATTTCGCGAAACCAGGGGGTTGGACTGCGCCAATCCCGAAAGAAGGCCCGGTTGAGTCGCCTCCAGCGTACTTCGCCCAGCACCGCCCGACCCACGGGAAAGCAGGCGTCGAGGAAGCCGGTCAGGTTGTTGAACAACAATTCCTCATAGATCGCCATGCGTCGCGCCGGCACTCCCTTGGGGCGGGCTACCCGCTTAGGATCGCGGATGCGGCGGCCGAAGGCGATCTGAAATTGCTGGAAGGGCAGGAGTTCGGCGTTCATGCGGCATCTTTCCGGGCGTCGAGGTGGCGATCGAGAATTCCCGAGATCAACTGCAGTTCCCCGACCAGTTCTTCCAGTTCCGGGATGTTGGTATCCCGCTCCAGGCAGG
>DAORDK010000021.1:0-36622 GCA_035345935.1 Rhodocyclaceae bacterium
GGGCATCCGCCTGATGAGCTTCGCGCAATCCGGCGCCTACCAGCGGCGCTTTCCCTTCCTCACCAAGCTGACCTTCCCGCAGGGCGTGGCCGACCTGGTGCGCGACTTCCCGCCCAACGACATCAAGGTGCTGGCGCCGACCGCCAACCTGATCGTCCGCGACGACCTGCACCCGGCGTTGCAGTCGCTGCTGCTGCAGGCGGCCAGCGAGGTGCATGGCAAGTCCGGCTTCTTCCAGGATGCCGGCGAGTTCCCCGCCTACAAGGACCAGATGCTGCCCTTGTCTCCCGAGGCGGCGCGTTACTACAAGTCGGGGCCGCCGTTCCTGCAGCGCTATCTGCCCTTCTGGCTGGCGGTGCTGGCCGACCGTCTGATCGTCATGCTGGTCCCCATCGTCGCCCTGCTCATTCCGCTGATCAAGATCGCGCCGGCGCTCTACTCCTGGCGCATCCGCTCCAAGATCTTCCGCTGCTACGGCGAGCTGAAATTTCTTGAAGACGACCTGAAGGAGCATTTCGACGCCGAACGGCTAGGCGAATACCGCAGCCGGCTCGACGCCCTGGACGACGAAGCCAGCCGTCTGAGGGTCCCGCTGGCCTTTACGGATCTGGTCTATACCCTGCGCGGGCACGTCAACCTGGTTCGCAAGACCCTGGACAAGCTGACCCGGACCGTATGAACGTCTATCTGGTGGCCAATCCCAAGGGGGGCTCGGGCAAGAGCACCCTGGCCACCAACCTGGCTGGTTATTTCGCCGCCCGTGGGCACCGCAGCCTCCTCGGCGACATCGACCGCCAGCAGTCGTCCCGGGAGTGGCTGGCGCTGCGGCCGGGCGCAGCCAATGCCATCGCCACCTGGGAAATCGGGCCCGACGATGTCGCCCGCCCGCCCAAGGGCGTCACCCATGCCGTTCTGGACACTCCGGCCGGGTTGCGGGGGAAGACCCTGGAAAAGGTGCTCAAGCTGACCACCCGGATCATCGTCCCGGTTCAGCCGTCATTCTTCGACATGCAGGCCACCCGTCGCTTTCTGACCGAACTGGTCGGTGAGAAGGCCGTGCGCAAGGGGCGCGCCGACATCGCCGTGGTGGGCATGCGGGTCGATTCGCGGACCCGGGCGGCGGCCGAACTGGAGCGTTTTTTCGCCACCCTGGAAGTTCCTGTCCTGACCTATCTGCGGGATACCCAGCTGTACGTCCAGGCCGCCGCTGCGGGACTGACGCTCTTCGACCTCTCGCCCGCCCGGGTCTCCCGGGATCTGGAGCAGTGGCAGCCGATCATGGATTGGGTGGAGACCTGAACTGCCTGCCCTGGGGGCGGTAGCACCCAGGGCCTCGATGCGTTCCACGAACTGAAGCTTCGCCGGGGAACCGTTGCCGACGGTCTGGCTCCCTGGAGACGAGGCGCTAGCGAGATTTTCCGCCGGAGAGCCGTGCGAGTTTTTGCTCTTCGACCTTCCGGCGGCCCCATCGATTATCGGCGACGGATCGCTCCGCCCATGATGCCCAGCCCCAGGATTGCAAGACTGAGGCCGCCCGGCTCTGGAACGGCGGAAATCATGATCAGATGGTCGTCTCCGCTGGCCGGGTGCTGGACGTTGACATAGGCGATGGTGGGATTGAAGGGATCGAAATAGAGGCCGGTGGGTTCCGCCCCAAGGGTGGAAAGCGAGGCCCAGCGTCCGACCGATTCGGCAACGCCGTCGTCGTCGCTGTCGAACATGAACCAGATGTCGGCCAGTCCGCCATCCTGATCTTCGACGATGTAGATATTGCCATCCGCATCAATGGCGAGGTTGTCGGGGTTGCGCCACACGCTGCCGACGGCGGCTCCGGTCGCTTTGTCGATGGTGGCATTGGATGCGGCCATCTGAACTTTGGTTTTAGCCAGATCGACCGAATAGATACGGCCACGGCCGTTGGCGGGGTTGCCGTCGTCATCGGAATCCGTGGTGGTGAAGTAGATCTGTTGTGTGCCGTCCGCCAAGGTTTTGATTTCCATGTCTTCAGGCCGGTTGTAACCGGTGGCGCCGACCGCCTTGGCCGTTGCGCGCCCATCGATGGTGCCGTCGGCCAGGACCACGGAAACCCCCGGGAGTGCCTTACCGGTCGTATCGGTGATGGGGACCCACGTCGCAGCGCCCGTGATCGCCGGGTTGCTGGTGCCTTCGAACTGTCCTCCGGCCCCGACCTTCAGGACGAAGGTCTGACCGGAAGCGAAGTAATCGTCACCGTTCGTGGCCTGAGGATTGTTCGAAACGAACTTGTACAAGGATCCCCCATTGAGTTCGTCCACAAAGTACAAAGCATTCTGCTTGTCGAAGGCCAGACCCTCGTGGGAGACGCGCGGTATGATCGTGCGCTGGACGAAGTTGCCGGCATTCGCAGCAGCGCTGACCGCGTTGGTGACTTCGAAAAGCCGCCCCTTGGTGCTGCCGGAGCCCCAGGACTCCTCAGCCGTAAGGTAGCTTCCCCAGGGGGTCCAGCGCGAGGCGTCGCCGGATACGAAGCCCTGGGTTCCGGGGGCCACGATGGTCACCGTCCGGGTGTCATAGTTGCTGTCCTTGAGGTCGACCCGCTGGACGCCGCCCTGGCCGGTTTCAAAAGGCATGAAGAGGTAGCGTCCGGCCTCCGGTCCGGTCTGGTTGGCCGTGATCATGTCCCAGTTTCCGGAATTTGAACCTGGATGGAGCAGATTCTGGTTGGCCCGGTTGGCCAGGGATTGCTGGACGAATTTGAACGGGCTCTGCGCCAGTTCGAAGGGCGCGCTTTCCGGTAGGCTTCCCGCAGCCACCGTAGCGGTCAGGGGGGTGAAATTGGCGAAAGGCGTGATGCCGCCGTAGGCGAGAGGGGAGAGAGCGGCCAGGGCACCGGCGAGGCCCAGGGTGGATTGTCTGATGCGCATGAATGACTCCTTGAATTGGCTGCGGTCGGGGAAATGTGAGCTCTTCCATCTTGACGGGCCGATGTGACGCGGCTATTTCAGATTTCGGTCGATCACTGTCGGGCACTGGCCCCCGGCGGTTCTCGCACCCAGGAGAACGCAAAACATCCACTGTGTGGTCTGCCGCTGCTATAGTCACTTCAGAATCAGCCTTCCGGAGCGCGCCATGACGAGTTCGAACCTTGCCGAAATTCACGTCGTTCTGGTCGAGCCTTCGACCATGCAGGCCCACCTGGTGACTCGCATGCTCGCCAGCCAGGGGGTGGGGAGTACGGAGGTCTGCCACAACGGGGCGGAAGCACTTGCGGCCCTGCTCCGCGTCGACCGCGGCTGGGTGGTGATCAGCAGCCTCTACCTGCCCGACCAGGCGGGCACCGACCTGGTCGCCGCCATGCGCGCCGACCCCTACCTGGAGGCGGTGCCTTTCATCCTCATTTCCAGCGAGACCCGGCCCCAGGTGCTCGAACCGGTCCGCCAGGCCGGAGCCTGCAGCATCCTCGCCAAACCGTTCACCGAAGATCAGTTGGCCCGCGCCCTGTATGCCGCCGCCGACTACCTCAATCCTTCGGCAGACCTCGATCCGGCCGAACTCGAGCGCCTACGGGTCCTGCTGGTGGACGACAGCGTGGCTTCCCGGCGGCATCTGCGCCGCCTTCTGGAGGAACTGGGGGTCGAGCGCATCACCGAGGCGGTCAATGGCCGCGACGCTGTGGCCTGTCTCCAGAACACCATGGTCGACCTGGTCATCACCGACTACAACATGCCGGAAATGGATGGCCGCGAACTGACCGAATACATCCGCACCCAGAGTTGGCAGAACGCCGTCCCGGTCCTCATGGTGACCAGCGAGCAGAACATGGGACGTCTGGCCGCGGTGGAAAAAGCCGGGGTTTCCGCCATCTGCGACAAGCCCTTCGAGGCGACTTCGATCCGCCGCCTGATCGCCGACGCGGTGCTCAATTGACCGGATATCCGCCCGGAATGTAAGGTTCCGGGCCGGTCGGCGACTACCGTAATGACGGCGTGCGGAAACGATTCGGTTTCGGCACCGTCCTACGAACAGGTTGGTCGCGCTTCCCGGGAGCGGCCCACCGCAACCTGGAGACTGCCATGCTCAAGCTATTCCGCCTTTTCGTCGTCGCCCTGGCCTTCATTGCCGGCAATGCCTCCGCTGCCGGCAATGCCTTCGACCAGGCTCACTTCGATACCCTACTGAAGGAAGGCAAACCCTTCCTGGTCGTCATCCACGCCGATTGGTGCCCGATCTGCAAGGCGCAGGCGCCCTTGTTGAGCGAGGTCCTGGCCACGCCGGAAATGAAGCCGATCACGACCCTCACCGTCGATTTCGACAAGCAGAAGAACGCCCTCAAGAGCGTCAAGGCCACCATGCAGAGTACCCTGATCCTCTACAAGGGCGGCAAGGAGGTCGATCGCTCCACCGGCGAGACCCGCAAGGAGAAGATCGTCGCCTTCCTCAAGCAGGTTCTTTGACATGAAGGGCGCACGGCGGTCCCATCCGGAGGGGCGCGCTGCGCCGCTCCCGGCAACCGGCTGATTGCCATGGATTTCAGCGTCGCCACCTTCGGTCTTGCCTTTGCAGCGGGGGGGTTGTCCACCCTGTCGCCCTGCGTCCTTCCCTTGATCCCCATTCTGCTGGGTACAGCGATCGCCGCCCATCGGCTCGGACCCTTCGCCTTGGCGGGGGGGCTCGCGCTGTCCTTCACCCTGGTCGGGGTGCTGATCGCCAGTGTCGGCGTCGCCCTCGGGCTGGATCAGGCGGTTCTGCGCAATTTCGCTGCGGTGCTCCTGCTGGCCTTCGGCATCCTCCTCCTGTCGAGCCGCCTTCAGGAACGATTCGCTGCTGCGGCTTCGGGAGTCTCGGGGGCCGGCCAGAATCTGCTCTCCCGGGTCACTCTGGAAGGCCTGCCCGGCCAGTTCATCCTCGGACTGCTCCTGGGCTTGGTCTGGAGCCCCTGCGTCGGTCCCACCCTGGGCGCGGCGATCACCCTGGCCAGCCAGGGCCGCGATCTGCTGCAGGTGACCTTGCTGATGGCGGTCTTTGGCGTCGGTGCCGCTCTGCCTCTGGTCATCCTGGGCGTGATTTCCCGCCAGGCCCTGCTGCGGGTGCGGGGCCGCCTGCTGGCCGCGGGCAAGGCCGGGAAACAGTGGCTTGGTGCCATCATGCTCCTCCTCGGGCTCCTGATCCTCAGCGGCCTCGACAAACGCTTCGAAGCCTGGGTGCTTTCGGTGGCGCCCGATTGGCTGGTGCGGTTGACGACGTCGATCTGAGTTTCGCCGAAGTCTTCAGGAGCGATCGAGGCGGGTCCGAGTCGACGGAGCGTCGTTGCCGCGCTTCCTTTGGCCATGGGGGCGGGCGCTAGCCGGGGTAAAATCGATTCCCATGAATTCCCCCCGCTTCGTCCACCTGCGCCTCCATTCCGAATACTCGGTCACCGACGGCATCGTCCGCCTGGGGGACGCGGTCAGGCGGGCGGCGGCGGACGGCATGCCGGCCCTTGCGCTCACCGACCTCGGCAACCTCTTCGGTCTGGTCAAGTTCTACTCCGCGGCCCGGGGACGTGGCGTCAAGCCCCTGGCCGGTGCCGACGTCTGGGTTGCCGACCCGGAGTCCCCGGAGGGGGCTAGCCGCCTGCTGCTCCTGGTGCGCAACCGGGAGGGCTACCTTCAGCTCTGCAAGCTGCTTACCCGCGCCTACCTGGCCGAGGGGCGCCGCGACCGGGCGGAAATCCGCCGCTCCTGGTTGCGCGAGGCCGGCTGCGACGGTCTCGTCGCCCTCTCCGGAGGCCCCCTGGGCGACGTGGGCGAGGCCCTGGCCAACGGCAACCTGGACCTCGCCCGGGAGCGGGCCCTGGCCTGGGGCACGCTCTTCCCGGGGGCCTTCTATCTCGAAGTTCAGCGTTACGGTCAGCCACAGCAGGAGCTGATCGTGCAGTCGACCGCCGATCTGGCGGCCGAATTGGGTCTCCCCCTGGTGGCCACTCACCCCGTCCAGTTTCTCGAACGCGACGATTTCCGTGCCCACGAGGCCAGGGTCTGCATTGCCGAGGGCTATGTGCTGGGCGATACCCGGCGACCGCGGCCCTACACCGAAGAGCAGTATTTCAAGACCCAGGCGGAGATGGCGGAACTCTTTGCCGATCTGCCGGAAGCCCTAGAAAACGCGGTCGAGATCGCCCGCCGCTGCTCGATCGAACTGACTCTGGGCAAGAATTTCCTCCCGGACTTTCCGACTCCGGAGGGCATGAGCCTCGCGGAATTCCTTGTGCAGGAGGCGAAGGCCGGCCTGGAAAGGCGCCTGGTCGAACTTTACCCCGATGACGCCGAGCGGGAGCGGCGGCGTCCGGAATACGACCAGCGCCTCGCCTTCGAGAACGACACCATCATCCAGATGGGCTTCCCGGGCTATTTCCTCATCGTCGCCGACTTCATCAACTGGGCCAAGCAGAACGGGGTTCCCGTGGGGCCGGGACGGGGTTCCGGGGCCGGCTCGCTGGTGGCCTACAGCCTGCGCATCACCGATCTCGATCCCCTCGCCTACGCCTTGCTGTTCGAGCGCTTCCTCAACCCGGAGCGGGTGTCGATGCCCGACTTCGACGTGGATTTCTGCCAGGACAACCGCTGGCGGGTCATCGAATACGTGCGCGAGCGTTATGGCGCCGAGGCGGTGTCGCAGATCGCCACCTTCGGCACCATGTCGTCCAAGGCGGTGATCCGCGACGTGGGACGGGTGCTCGACCTGCCCTATTCCCTGTGCGATCGGCTGTCCAAGCTGATCCCGGTGGTGCAGAACAAGCCGGTTTCCCTGGCCGATGCCCTGGATCAGGAGCCGGTGTTGAAGGAGATGATGGCCGACGAGCGGGACGGGGAGTCGATTCGCGAACTCTTCGATCTGGCCGCCCGCCTGGAAGACCTCACCCGTAATGTCGGCATGCATGCCGGCGGAGTGCTCATCGCGCCGGGCCGCATCACCGATTTCTGTCCCATCTACCAGGCCACCGGGGCCGACGCCTCTCCCGTCTCGCAATTCGACAAGGACGACGTGGAAAAGGCGGGACTGGTGAAATTCGACTTCCTGGGCCTCAGGAACCTCACCATCATCGAACTCGCGCTGGAGTACGTCGAGCGCCTCACGGGCGAAAAGCTCGACCTCATGAGCTTGGGATTCGGTGATCCCGCCGCCTACCAGATCCTCAAGGACGCCAACACGACGGCGATCTTCCAGGTGGAATCGGACGGCATGAAGAAGCTCCTGAAAAAGCTCGCCCCGGACCGCTTCGAAGACATCATCGCCGTGCTGGCCCTCTACCGGCCGGGCCCCCTGGGTTCGGGGATGGTGGACGACTTCATCCTGCGCAAGAAGGGCCAGCAGAAGATCGACTACTTCCACCCCGACCTCACCGCCTGCCTGTCGCCCACCTATGGCGTCATCGTGTACCAGGAACAGGTGATGCAGATTTCCCAGATCATCGGCGGCTACACCCTGGGCGGCGCCGACATGCTGCGCCGGGCCATGGGCAAGAAGAAGCCCGAGGAGATGGCCAAACACCGGGAGACCATCGCCGCCGGTGCCCGGGAGAAGGGTTACGACCCGGCCCTGGCCGAGCAGCTGTTTGACCTGATGACCAAGTTCGCGGAATACGGATTCAACAAGTCCCACACCGCCGCCTATGCCGTCGTCACCTACCACACGGCCTGGTTGAAGGCCCACCACTGCGCGGCCTTCATGGCGGCGACCCTGTCCTCGGACATGGACAACACCGACACGGTAAAGATCTTCTACGAGGACACCGTCGCCAACAAGATCGGCGTCCTCGGTCCCGACGTCAATGCGTCGGCTTACCGGTTCGAACCCGTCGATCGCAAGACCATCCGCTACGGGCTGGGGGCGGTCAAGGGTACCGGCCAGCAGGCGGTGGAGTGCATCGTCAAGGCGCGGGATAAGGATGGGGCATTCAAGGACTTGTTCGATTTTTGCAAGCGGGTCGACAAGCGCTTGGTGAATCGACGCACCATCGAGGCACTCATACGCGCCGGGGCCTTCGACGCCATCGCGCCGCAGGTCGCGGGTCAGGCCGATCGCCATCGGCTCCTCGCCTCGGTGGGCATTGCCATGGATTTCGCCGAGCAGGCCGAGCGGGATGCCCTCCAGGTCAGCCTCTTCGACATCGGACCTGCCGCCGAGGAGCACGCCCCCCAGTATGTCGACGTCAAGCCCTGG
The DNA here is from genome assembly GCA_035345935.1 of Rhodocyclaceae bacterium. Classification (GTDB taxonomy): domain Bacteria; phylum Pseudomonadota; class Gammaproteobacteria; order Burkholderiales; family Rhodocyclaceae; genus SSSZ01. The sequence goes on from DAORDK010000021.1 coordinate 8,182, forward strand.
GACGAAAAAGAGCGGCTGATGCAGGAGAAGCTCGCCCTGGGCTATTTCTTCTCCGGCCACCCCTACGATGCCCACCGCAAGGAGCTGTCCCGCTTCGTCCGGCGCGGGCTCGCCCAGTTGGAGCCGGCCAAGGAAATGACTCTCATCGCCGGTGTCGTGGTCGGACTGCGCACCCAGATGACCCGTCGCGGCAAGATGCTCTTCCTGCAACTCGACGACGGCACGGCCCTGGTCGAGGTGACGGTGTTCAACGAGCTGTTCGAGTCCGAAAGGGCGAAGATCGTCACCGACGAACTCCTGGTGGTCGAGGGCAAAGTCAGCTACGACGATTTCTCCGGGGGAAACCGGGTGGTGGCCGACCGTCTGCTCACCCTCGGGGAAGCGCGGGCGAAATTTGCCCGCCATTTGCTCCTGCGCCTCAACGGGGGCGCCGACGCCCGGCGGCTGAAGGCTCTACTGGAGCCCTTCGTTCCCGGCACTGCTCCAGTTCGTCTGCGCTATCGCAATGCTCAGGCCGAGTGCGAGCTGGCCCTGGGAGATGCCATCAGGGTACGCCTGGACGATGCGCTGATCGCTGAGCTGCACGCTTGGCTGAAGCCCGAGAACGTGGAAATCATCTACCCTTGAGCGCAGGGAGCATCCTGCCGATCGGTCCCCGATGCGCGTCGCCGGGCCACGGCGTGATGATTGCGTGCGATCGATCTCTCGTGCGCAGTCCGAGCGAATTGCCGAGTTAACTAGAAACCGCTGCCCGGTTGCGCGAGGTAGGTAGTTTCCTCGGCGCTGCTGGTGCGGCCGAGGATGGCGTTGCGGTGAGGGAAACGGCCGAAGCGGGCGATGACTTCCCGATGGCGCCGGGCATAGTCGGCAAAAGAGGCCAGTTCGGTCGATTCGGCGGCCAGGGTGTCGAAGAGGGCAATTGCGCGATCCTGGGCTGCAAGGTCTTCGGCGTGCTCGAAAGGCATGTAGATGAAAACCCTCTGCAGAGGCGGCAATTGGCGGTCGACTCCCTGTGCCACGGCCGTTTCGGCCAGGGCCAGGGCCTTCGAATCGGTGGCGAAGGCGCGGGGGTCGTCCCGGTAAATCTGGCGCGAGAACTGATCGAGCACCAGGATCAGGGCGAGCAGGGAATCGGGGTTTTCGGCCCAGGCGTCCAGCAGCCCGCCCTTGGCCCATTGGTGCAACGCCCGGAAACGGCTGCGGATTTCAGCATCCGCTTCGGGATTCTTGTTGAACCAGGCGGCACGCTGTCGCCCGTAATCCGCATCGCCGGGCGAACCGAACCAATAGGCAAGGACGTCGCGGTAGCCGATGGCGGCCATGCCGCCCTTACTTGACCAGGTCGGTCTTGAAGCCGATGCGCACCGCGCCCCAATGGCGACCGCCGACCATGATGGGCATCGAGAGGTCGTTGAGGATTTCGCCGGTGTCCCGGACGTAGGTCTGGAAGAGCGACGGCTTCTGATTGGTGGCGAGCTTGATTCCGACGGGGTCGTTGAACATGCGCTTATGCCGGCACTTGGCGGTATCGACCACCGGATCGCCGCTGGGCGCGTTGGAGAACACGCTGTTGTGCGCCGGCGCGTAGCCCTTGTTGTCCACCGCCAGAGAGTAGATCAGGCCGGGCAACTCGCGCAGCATGTCGTCGTAGATGCGAGTCAACTCGGAGTCGCACTGGCTGTCGTAAGCCGTGGTGAAGCGCTTGGGGTTGGAGCCAGGAATATCCTTGTAGGCCTGATCGAAGACGTTCACTCCGCGATCCGCGAGACGCTGGAGCACAGCGGCGACCTTGTCGCGGAAGACTGCGCTGGCATCGTGGAGTTTGTCGAACATGCTGTTGCCGGTGCGGAAGTCGGCCAGGGTGCCCTGCAAGTCCTCGGTCGAGCCACGCAGGGTCTTGGCCGAATCCTCGCATTGGCGAACCTTCCCGGAAATATCCAGGGCCAGATTGCGGATTTCCTCGACTTCGCTGTGGATGGACTGGTTGCTTTCCCGTAGGTTGCGGATGGCGCCGGCGATGGTGCCCAGCTGATCCGTGGTCTGTTTGAAGTCTTCGACCATGGCGCCCAAATCCCTGGCGGAGGTTTCGATGTAGCTGTTGGCCTGGGTCACGTCGCTGACGATGGCTCGGGTTTTTTCCGAGGTATCCACCACGAGGTTGATCATCGATTGGGTGTTCTGGCCGATCACCTGGGTGGCGGTCTTGACCTTCTCGGCAAGTTTTCTGACTTCGTCGGCAACCACGGCGAAACCGCGCCCGGCTTCGCCGGCCCGCGCGGCTTCAATGGCCGCATTCAAGGCGAGCAGGTTGGTCTGGTCGGAAATGTCGTTGATCAGCGAGACGATTTCGTTGATCTTCATCGAGCTCGTGTGGAGTTCGCCAACGGTGGTGGCGAAATGCTCGATATGGGCGTTGGCCGAATGCATGGTGTCGGCCACGGTGTGCATCTGGTCGAGGGAGCGTTGGGCGAGGTCGAGATTGTTGTGGGTGGAGGATTCGATGGCGTCGGCGTTGAGGGCCACTTCGGACACCGCCTGATTGACCCGGTTGCTCGACGCGAAAACCGCTTCGGCGAGGTCTTCCTGCTTCTTCACCGCGCTACCGGTGAGCTGGACCAGATGGTTCATGCGGGCGGCGTCGGCGGCAATGCTGACGCTCTTTTCCCGGGCGTGGACGATGAGCCCGCGCACCTTGCCGAAGAAGCGATTCAGGTTGGACGAAATGCGCCCGGCAGTGCCGTTGTCGCTGGATCCGATCGCACAGGACAGGTCCGCATTGCCGTCGGCAATGGCTGCAATATCCCGATCGATCTTATCCAGGGAGGCATTGCCACCGAAAAGTCCCATGATTGTCTCCTCACCCTGTCTTTATTGTCTTTACGCAGGACCGTCCTGCCCATGATACGTTAGCGGCGAAGGCCCCGCCAGCCCAATCCTTCCCGATATCGACCGTTCTTGCGCCAAACTGAAGTCGGGGACGGAAACGTCCATCTTCCCTGGCCGCTCAATTCCGCCGCCGCGTGCTGAGCCGTGCCTGGGTGTAGCCCTTGAGTTCATGGAAAGGCACCGGTTTCCGGTAAACCGTCACTGCGGATGGGAGGCCGCCCGCGGCAGCGATTTCTTCCGCCGAGAGGGCGCTCACCACCAGAATGTCCATGGGGGCCAATTCCGGCCGCTCCCGCAGTCGGCGCACCATTTCGAACCCATCCATGGCCGGCATGACCAAATCGGCAATCAGGATGTCCGGGACCGAGCGGCCCACTTCGATCAGCCCGTCGAAACCGTTGTCCACGAGGCGAATGCGCAGCGGAAGCTGCCAGCTCCCCAAGGTGGTTTCGTAAAGCTTTCGCTGGAGGGGATCGTCTTCGGCGATCAGAATGTCCAGCGGTCTCTCGGCATTGTCGGCGCGGGTGGCGGGATGGGTGCGGGCCACGTAGGCTTCGACCGAACTCGCCAGGATACGGCGATGGCCGCCGGCGGTCTTCCAGGCCTCGAGGGCACCGGACTCGACCATCTGCTGGACCGTGCCCAGCGAGATGCCGAGACGGGAAGCAACTTGCCGGGTGGTGAGGTAGCGATCGTCAGCCATGATCCGTCGAAAACCTTAATGTTCCCGGATTGTACATAAATGGCAAAAATACCGCATCTATGTGGACGACGGAAACAAAATACCTCGCCGGGGCGAGGTATTGTCCGTTCTATGGGCACAGGGATCCCACCGGGCGCCTCCCGCGGGAGCGCGACGGGCTCCGGGAAACATTGGCGGGACGCCCAGGCGGTGTCAGAGTTTCTTGGCGTTCTTGGCCAGATAGGCCGCGACGCCCTCCGGCGAGGCGGTCATGCCGGGCTTGCCCTTGTTCCAACCCGCGGGGCACACCTCGCCATGCTCCTCGAAGAATTGCAGGGCGTCCACCATGCGCAGCATTTCGTCGATATTGCGCCCCAGGGGCAGCATATTGACGACCTGGTGCATGACCACGCCATTCTTGTCGATCAGGAAGGAGCCGCGCAGGGCGACGCCCGCGGCTTCCAGTTCGACGTCGTAGGCGCGGCAGATGTCGTGCTTCACGTCGGCAACCAGGGGATAGCCGACGGGTCCGATGCCGCCTTCCTTGATCGGGGTGTTCTTCCAAGCGAGATGGGTGAATTGAGAGTCGATGGAGACGCCGATCACTTCGACGCCCCGTTGTTCGAATTCGCAGAGCCGGTGATCGAAGGCAATGAGTTCGGAGGGGCAGACGAAGGTGAAATCCAGCGGGTAGAAGAACAGTACGACGGGCTTGCCCCGATAGCTGGACAGCTTGAGTTCCTTGATTTCGTTGTTGCCGTAAACGGCAATGGCGGTGAAGTCCGGGGCTTGCTTGCCGACGAGAACGGCCATGAATTTCTCCTGCAGAATGCTGAGGGGTTGGGGAAGCGACGACTGTAGCGAAAGCGCTCCTGGGCTGTCAAACCGTCGGATACTGGTGAAAACCCGGAGGAGGGATGTCATCGCAATCGCAGACGATCACCTTTTCGACCCGCGCCCCCGGCGGCCCGCGGTGCGCCCACTCGGTGAGTCGGATGAGGGTAGCGGGATCCCCCCGGGCGATCGCTTCGACGCTGCCGTCGTGGCGATTGCGCACCCAGCCGTCGAGGCCCAGGCGCGTCGCCTCCTCAACCATCGACCAGCGATAGCCGACACCCTGAACCAGGCCGCTGATGCGGAGGTGTCGCGTGATCATGATGCTTGCTCCCGGCTTCTACTCATGATTCCATGTTAACCGAGATGGGCGGCAGCGCCCCTCTCGGGCGCCGATGTTAATCAAATTGCAATGGCAGCCTAACTGCAAGTAAATATAATGTTCATCCTGTAAGCCCCCCTGTAAGCGGCCTTCTTGCCGCCGTCCGTTGGCCAATCTGTTGATACGAGGAGCCGCAACGAACATGTCGAGCTGGTTGGCCATCGACTGGGTCCTGGCGGCCCTGGCGGCGTGGTTGCTAATTGGCTTGGCGGGGGTTGCAGCCCTGCGCAATTTCACCCTGGTGGCCCGGGGGCTGTTTCCCCTCGGCAGTGCCGTCGGACTCGTTCTCGCCGGGGCGGCGGGAACGGCCCTGCTGGGTACGCCGGAAACGGCCATCCTGCCCCTCGGTCTGCCCCAGCTTCCTTTCCATCTGCGTCTCGACAGCCTGTCGGCTTTCTTCCTGGCCGTCATCGGTGCCGCCGGTGCCGGGATTTCGGTGTTCGCCGCCGGCTATTTCCGCCAGGGGGAGGGTACGCCGCCCGGTCTCCTGTGCCTGGAGTACCATTTCTTCCTCACCAGCATGGCCCTGGTGGTGCTGGCCGACGACGCCTACGCCTTCATGGTGGCCTGGGAGGCCATGGCCCTCGCCTCCTTTTTCCTGGTGACCGCCAACCACCGCGTGCCTGAAATCCGGCAGGCGGGATTCCTCTATCTTCTTATCGCCCACATCGGCGCCATCGCCATTCTCCTGTCCTTTGGCGTCCTCCAGGCCAACACCGGGGACTACACCTTCGACAACATGCGGGCTCAACTGCTGCCGCCCTTCTGGGGGTCGGCGGCCTTTCTCCTGGCGGTGTTGGGCTTCGGTGCCAAGGCAGGCATGCTGCCGCTTCACGTTTGGCTCCCCGAGGCCCACCCTGCGGCGCCCTCGCCGGTGTCCGCCCTGATGAGCGGGGTGATGCTGAAGACCGCCATCTACGGCCTATTGCGAGTGTCCCTCGACCTTCTCCAAGTGCAGACCGCCTGGTGGGGAGTGGTATTGCTGGCGTTCGGCCTGTCCACCGCGCTCTTTGGGGTGGTCTTCGCCACCGTACAGGTGGACATGAAGCGGCTGCTGGCCTATTCCTCCATCGAGAACATCGGGCTGCTGCTGGCCGCCATCGGCCTCACTCTTCTCTTCAAGGCCTACGGCATGTTCGATCTCGCCGCACTGGCCCTTAGCGCCTGCCTTTACCATGTTGTGAACCACGCCTTCTTCAAGAGTCTGCTCTTCGTGGGTACCGGTGCCGTGCTCCATGCCACCGGGGAGCGCAATCTGGGGCACCTGGGGGGGCTTATCCGAACCATGCCCTGGGTCGCGTGGCTGGTCTTCGTCGGCGTCTTCGCCAGCTCCGGCTTACCTCCCCTCTCGGGCTTCGTTTCCGAATGGCTGCTGTTGCAGAGTTTCCTGTTCACGCCGGGGCTGCCGGATTCCTTCCTCAATATGTTCATTCCCATCGTCGCCGCTGCCATCGCCCTGATCGCGGCCCTGGCCGGCTATGCCATGGTGAAGTTCTTCGGAATCGTCTTCCTCGGCCAGCACCGGGACGCGAAATTGCAGGATGCCCATGACGCCGGTCCCTGGGAGCGGGTGGGCATGGCCTGGCTGGCAGCCGGATGCATCTTCCTGGGGCTATTCCCGACTTTCGTGATCCAGCTCATCGACCTGGTAACCGTTCCCCTGGTCGGGTCGGGCCTGGCCCATCGGGTGGAGACCACCGGCTGGTGGTTGCTGGCCCCCACCTCCATCGAACGGGCGAGCTACGGTCCCGTCTTTTTCCTGGCCGGGGTGGTCGTCTGCTGGCTATTCGCCTATGTCCTCGTCCGCCGCTTTTACCACGGCCGGCTGCGCCGTGCCGATCCCTGGGATTGCGGCCATCCCTGGCAGACGCCCCGCATGCAGGACACCGCCGAGGGCTTCGGCCAGCCCATACGCCAGATTTTCGAACCCTTCTTCCGGCTCGAACGCCATCTTCCCTCATCCTTCGACCGGGAGCCGGCCTACCGGGTCGTGGTGCGGGACCATTTCTGGCATTGGCTCTACCTGCCGGTGGCCCGGGGCGTGGAATTCCTGGCCGCTCAGGTGGGCAGGCTGCAGCGGGGACGCATCGCCGTCTATCTGCTTTACAGCTTCCTGACCCTCCTGTTCATGCTCTATCTCACCCAGCGATGAGCCCCACCGGCTTCCTTTCCCAGATCCTGGCAGTGATTGCGGCCCTGCTGCTCGCCCCGCTGCTGCTGGGGTGGGTCAACCAATGCCGGGCCTGGTTCCAGAACCGCAGCGGTCCCGGCCTGCTGCAGCCGTATCGCCTGCTGCACAAGTTGTTCAACAAGGACTCGGTGATGGCCGAGACTGCTTCTCCCCTTTTCCGAGTGGCGCCTTACGTGGTTTTCGGCTGCATGACGCTCGCCTGCGCCATCATCCCCACCCTGTCTACCGATCTGCCGCTGTCCATCGTCGCCGACGCCATCGCCTTGGTGGGGCTCTTTGCCGTCGCCCGCGTCTTCATCTCCCTGGCCGCCATGGACATAGGCACCGCCTTCGGCAGCCTGGGCGCCCGGCGCGAGATGTTGATCGGCTTCCTGGCCGAACCGGCGCTGTTGACGGTGTTCTTCACCGCTTCCCTCATCAGCCAGTCCACAGCGCTGACGAGCATCGTCGAGAACATCGCCCACCGGGAATTCGCCATCTACCCGAGCCTTGCCTTCGCCGGGCTGGCCTTCACCTTCGTCTCTTTCGCCGAGAATGCCCGGGTGCCGGTGGACAACCCCGCCACCCACTTGGAACTGACCATGATTCATGAAGCCCTGATCCTCGAATACTCCGGCCGGCACCTGGCCCTGGTGGAGTGGGCTGCGGCTCTGAAGCTTTTTGCCTATTCCTGCATGGGGATCGCTCTCTTTTTCCCCTGGGGCATCGCCGAGGCCCAAAACCCTCTGGCGCTGCTCTACGCGCTGCCGGTGCTGGTGGCGAAGCTCGCCATCGGTGGGTTCCTGCTTGCCGCGGTCGAGTCCCTGAGCGCCAAGATGCGCATCTTCCGAGTGCCGGAATTCCTGGCCGGCGCTTTCCTTCTGGCGGTGATCGGCATGCTGGTCCATTTCCTCCTGGGGGCGTGAATTGATTCGATCCCCGCGCTCGCTTCGTTCGCTGCGCCCGGAACGGGCATCGGTCCCCTCAGGGACGGCCCAAGGGGAGGACTGAATGGATTCCTTCATTGGTCAACTCATCAACCTCTTCGCCGCGGTGATGCTCATGCTGGCCTTCGCCATGCTCTCCCAGCGGCGCATCCTTACCCTCATCCACCTGTTTACCCTGCAAGGCATGACGGTAGTGGGGGCGACGGCCATGGTGGCCTACGTGACGCACCAGCCCCACCTCTACGCTTCGGCAGCCCTCACCTTCGTGCTCAAGGTGATCCTCATTCCCTTCCTCCTGCATCGGCTCATCAACCGGCTTAACGTGCGCTGGGACATCGAGACCATGATCAACATTCCCACCCTCATGCTGGTGGGCATCGTCCTGGTGGTCTTCGCCTTCAACCTGGCCCTGCCCATCTCCAAGCTCTCGACGTCCATCGCCCGGGGCACCCTCGGGATCGCGCTCGCCTGTGTCCTCCTGTCCTTCATGATGATGATCACCCGGGCAAAGGCAGTGCCCCAGGTGATCGGCTTCCTGACCATGGAAAACGCGCTCTTCTTCGCTGCCACCTCGGCGACCTACGGCATGCCCATGGTGGTGGAACTGGGGATCGCCCTCGACGTGCTGGTCGGGATATTCATCCTCGGGGTATTCATGTTCCAGATCCGGGAGCAGTTCGACAGCCTGGACATCAGCCACCTGGAAAAGTTGAAGGAGGATTGACCCGGTGACGGCCCTGTTCGTGATCCTGGCCATTCCCCTCGTCGGCGGTGCCGTCCTGGCTTTCGTCGGGGACCGTCCCTATGCCCGGGACGTCAATGTCGGGTTCTCGCTGGGCACCTTGCTGGCGGCGGCGGTCCTGACCGCCCGGGTGGTGGCGGACGGGCCGCTGTTCGTCCTCGAGCGGGAATTCTTCATCGATCCCCTGAACGTCTTCCTGGTCACCCTCACCGCCTTCGTCGGCTTCACCACCTCCGTCTTCTCCCGTCCCTACATGCGGCTGGAGGAGGAACACGGCAAGATGACCCCGGGACGCATGCGCCTCTACCACAGCATGTACCAGTTCTTTGCTTTCACCATGTTGGTGGCGCTTACCACCAACAACCTCGGCATCCTTTGGGTGGCCATGGAAGCAGCGACTCTGACCACGGTGCTCCTGGTGTCGGTGTACCGCACCCCGGCCAGCCTGGAAGCGGCATGGAAATATTTCATCCTGTGCGGCGTGGGCATCGCCCAGGCCCTCTTTGGCACCATCCTCCTATACATGGCCGCCAGTCCGGTGCTCGGCGACGGCGTCGGGGCGCTGCTGTGGACCAACCTCGACGCGGTGAAGGGGGATCTTCACCCCACCATCATTTCCCTGGCCTTCGTCTTCCTGCTTCTGGGCTACGGCACCAAGGTGGGCCTGGTACCGGTGCATAACTGGCTTCCTGACGCCCACGCCGAGGGCCCCACGCCCATTTCCGCGGTGCTCTCGGGGCTCCTGCTCAATGTCGCGCTGTATGCGGTGATCCGCTGTAAGGTGCTCACCGACGGGGCGCTGCACGGCCATTTCGCCGGCCACCTGATGATGGGCTTCGGCCTCGTTTCCGTGGTGGCCGCCGCCTTCTTCCTCTCCCGGCAGAAGGACGTCAAACGCATGTTCGCCTATTCCTCCATCGAACACATGGGGCTGATGACCTTCGCTTTCGGTATGGGTGGACCGGTGGCCAATTTCGCGGGGCTGCTCCACATGACCGTCCATTCCCTGGTGAAATCGGCTATTTTTTTCGCGGTCGGCCACGCCGCCCAGAAGGCGGGGACCCAGGTGATGGAAGACATCCGTGGACTCCTGAAGGCCAGCCCCACCGTGGGCTGGGGCCTCATGCTGGGGACCCTGGCCATACTCGGCATGCCTCCCTTTGGAGTCTTTGCCAGCGAATTCCTCATCCTCATCACGGCCATGCGAGAGGTGCCCTGGACCACCCCCTTCCTGTTGCTGGCCTTGGGCGTCGCCTTCGCCGCCGTCTTCAGCCGAGTGCAGGACATGGTCTTCGGCGACACCCACCTGAAGCCTCTCGCCCATCCCCCGGCGCTCCTGCCGGTTTTTGCCCACCTGGGGCTGGGGCTGATGCTGGGGCTTTACATTCCGCCGTACCTGGACGCCTGGTACCGGGACGCGGCCCGCATGATCGGAGGCTGAAGCGTGCTCATACCCGGACTGGAACTGCGCCTCGAAGGCCTGCCCGGCACCCCGCCATCCTGGAGGGGCGTGGCCGACCGGGACGAATGGGTTGAGGCGGCCCGGAGGGTGGCGGCTGCCGGGGGTTACCTGATTTCCCTGTGGGGAAGCGATCGACGGGGCGGCAAGGAGGGAATGCTGGCGGTTACCGCCGCCTATGGCCTCCCCGGGGGCCTGGCCTGGATCGATCTGCTCCTGCCTGAGTCCGATCCCGCCTACCCCGACCTCGCCGGAATCTTCCCCTGTGCGGGGCGGATGCAACGAGCCGCTGCCGATCTCATCGGGATCGTCGCCGAAGGCGGAGAAGATCGCCGCGCCTGGCTCAACCATGGGGCCTGGCCGGCGAACTGGTTCCCCTTGCGCCGGGAGAATTCGGGCGCTGAGACTTTCCCGGGACGGGAAACAACCGACTACCCCTTTGTCCAGGTGAGCGGGGACGGGGTCCATGAAATCCCGGTGGGGCCGGTTCATGCGGGGATCATCGAGCCCGGCCATTTCCGATTTTCGGTGGTGGGGGAAAAGGTGCTGCGCCTGGAAGAGCGGCTGGGCTACGTGCACAAGGGCATCGACAAGCGCTTCGAGTCCTTTGCCCCGGCCTCCGGCCACCGGCTGGCCGGCCGCGTATCAGGCGATTCCACCGTCGCCTACGCCTGGGCCTATTGCCTTGCCTACGAGGGGGCGCTTCGGATCGGCGTGCCCCTGCGAGCCCAGTGGCTGCGGGCCCTCCTGCTTGAGCGCGAGCGGGTGGCCAACCACCTGGGCGACCTGGGTGCCCTGGGTAACGATGCCGCGCTGGCGGTTGGCCTCGCCCAGTTCATGCGTCTGAAGGAAGACTGGCTGCGGCTCAACAAGGCTCTTTTCGGCCATCGCTTCCTCATGGACCGGGTGATCCCCGGGGGGGTTGCCGTCGATATGGATACCGAAGCCTCCCACCGCATCGCCCGCCAGTGCGAGGCCATCGAAGCCGAGGTGCAGTCTCTGCAGGACATCTACGACGACCATCCCGGCCTCCAGGATCGATTTATCACCACGGGCCGGGTCACTCCCCGGCTGGCGGCCGAACTGGGGCTGACCGGGCTGGCCGGGCGCGCGAGCGGCATCGCCAGAGACCTGCGTTCCGATTTCCCTCTGCCGCCATACGCCGACCTCGGATTCGTTCAGGCCGGGCACCGGAATGGCGACGTGGCAGCCCGGGTGAAGGTGCGCTTCCTGGAAGTGCTGGAGTCTTTGAGGCTGATCCGAAAAATCGCCCTGGGCTTGCCCGCCGGGCCTGTCCGGGCGGAGGCCGGGGGAGAATCGGCGGAATTCGGGGTTGGGCGCGTCGAAGGCTGGCGGGGGGAAATTTTCGTGGCCCTGGAGCTGGACGGCGGGCGCATCCGCCGCTGCCATTGCCACGACCCCTCGTGGCAGAACTGGCCGGTGCTGGAACACGCCGTGATGGGCAATATCGTCCCCGACTTTCCGCTCATCAACAAATCCTTCAATCTCAGCTATTCGGGGCAAGACCGCTGATGTGGAAGCTCGTCCGACAAATCGCCCGCGCCGGCCTCAAGACCGAGGCCCCGCCAACCCCCGCGGAGGGCGGCGAGGCGGTGGCCATCCGCGGGGAAATCCTCGCCATCCTCGGCCGGGCTCTGGCCATCCGACAGGTGGATGCCGGCTCCTGCAACGGCTGTGAGCTGGAAATCCACGCCCTCAACAACCCCTACTACAACCTGGAAGGTTTGGGTATCAAGTTCGTGGCCAGCCCACGCCATGCCGACCTTTTGCTGGTCACCGGCCCGGTGGCCCGGAATATGGCGGTAGCCCTGAAACGGACCTGGGAGGCCGTCCCCGCTCCCAAGCTGGTGGTGGCGGTGGGGGATTGCGGCTGCGATGGCGGGGTGTTCGGGGAGAGCTACGCCTGCCTGGGCGGCGTGTCCAAGGTGATCCCGGTGGACCGGGTCGTTGCCGGCTGCCCGCCCGAGCCCATCGATATCCTGCGGGCGATCCTGGCGGTGGTGCGCTCGGGCAATCAGGCAGGGGCGGAATCGGCCACTAGCCCATAATCCTCGCTGTCGCCACCCATCAGGTGAGGCAACAGGGTGTGGGCGCGCTGCAGGGCGTGGGTCAGGTCAGAGCAGACGTTGTCGTCACCCAGGTGGTCTACGAAGCCGGAACGGTAGAGCAACGAACCCGGCTGGGAATTGAGGCCGCAGACAAGCAGCCGGCAGCCGCGCTTGGTCAGCTTGTCGTGCAGGCTTTCCAGGCCTTCGAGGCCGGTGGTGTCGAGTTGGATGAGTTGGCTCATGTCGAGGATGACGATTTCCGGGTGCCCCGCCGCAGGGTCCAGAAGTTCCTCCAGCTTATTGACCGCGCCGAAGAACAGCGAGCCGAACAACTGCCAGGCAGCGACGCGCATGGTCCCGTCCGGGTAGAGGAACTGCGGTTCGCTGGCGGCCTCGCGCAGGGGCCGGCGTTCGATGCGGGTCAGCTCGGACATGCGGTAGATGAAGAACAGGCATGCCAGCACCATGCCGAGCTCGACGGCAACGGTCAGGTCGAATACGACCGTGAGGAAGAAGGTGGCCAGCAGGATGATCCGGTAATTCATCGAATAGCGGCGCAACTCCCTGAATTCGTGCCATTCGCCCATATTGATGGCCACCACCATGACGATGGCCGAGAGGGTGGCCAGGGGCACGTAGGCCGCCATCGGGGCGGCGACGAAAACGACGGCCAGCAGCACTGCCGCATGGATCATGCCGGCGACGGGAGTGCGACCGCCGGTTCGGACATTGGTGGTGGTGCGGGCGATGGCCCCGGTGGCGGCGAAGCCCCCGAAGAGGGGCGCGACGATGTTGGAGAGCCCTTGGGCGATCAACTCCTGGTTGGGGTCGTGGCGGTCGTCAATCTGGCTGTCCGCCACCCGCGCCGAAAGAAGAGACTCGATGGCGCCCAGCAGGGCGATGGTGATGGCGGGGGAAATGAGCTTGCCGAAATCGTGAATGGACAACTCGGGTAGGCCGATGGCCGGCAATTGCTGGGGAATGCCGTTGAAGCGGCTGCCTATGGTCTCCACCGGCAGGTCGAAAAGAAAGGCGGCGAGCGTACCGACGACGAGCACTGCCAGCGGTCCCGGGGCGCGTCGCAGGAGGGCGAAGCGCTGGGCCAGGCGGTTGTAGAAAAGCAGGAAAAGGAAGGAAGCGATCGCTAGCGCGAGAGTGGGCAGATTCACCGTATCGGCATTGGCGGCCAGGGTCTTGAGGCGATGAAAGAACTCTGCGGGCAGATTGTCGATCTTGAGGCCGAAGAAATCCTTGAGCTGGGCGAGGAAGATGACGACTGCGATGCCGTTGGTAAAACCGATGACCACGGTGACCGGAATGAAGCGGATCAACTGCCCAAGCCGGGCAAGACCCATGGCGAGCAAAAAAACTCCGGCAAGAACGGTGGCGCCCAGGAGATTGGCAAAACCGTGGGCGGCGACGATGCCGTAGACGATGGGGATGAAGGCACCGGTGGGGCCGCCGATCTGCACCCTTGAGCCGCCCAGGGCGGACGTGATGAAGCCGGCGACGATGGCCGTCCAGATCCCAGCGGTGGGGGAGCAGCCGGAAGCGATGGCAAACGCCATGGCCAAAGGCAGAGCCAAGACGCCGACCGTGAGCCCCGCCGCCAGGTCTTTGCCGAACTGGGCGCGGTCATAGGTCGAAAGGCAGTCCAGTAGCTTGGGATGGAAGGCGAGTTTCATCGCAGTCGAATGGCCATTAGTATTGCACTACTATTTAAATACAATTATATTTGCTGGAAATTATGTGTCAATTATAACAGGATGTTAATGAATTTCGCTTCGTGACATCCCTGAGGAGCAGCCAGCCATGGAAAACCGCACCGCTCGCCTGACCATCCTTATCGATCCGCGTAAGAAGAAACTTTTCGAGGACATCTGCGCCTCCCAGGATCTGACGCCATCCCAGGTGGTACGCCGCCTCATCCGTCAGTACGTCATCGACAATGCCGGCGGACGCGAACTGCCTGAATGGTTGCGGGCGGGGGCGGCCCGCGGCGAAGAGGCGGGCGGTTAATCGTCCTTCGGCGGCAACGCGGCGCCCGGGTGATTGCGGGCGATGTATTCGGCGTAGCGGGCTTGCAGTTCCGGACCCTGCTTGGCGATTTCTCCCAGGATGCGCGCCGCAGCCCAAAAGATGACGGCGATGCCTCCCCCTGCGCAGGCAAGGCCCTCCGCAAGATTTGAAGGGAATCCCGCCACGAACAGACCTGGCCGGCCGGCCAGGCCACTGGCGCCGATGGCCAGGCAGGCCAGGCCGAAGACATCGGCCAGCGCGTAGGCCAGGATGCGCAGGGTGAGGCGGGGGCGGGGCGGACGGTTCAGGTTAAGCATAGGCGGACGGCTATAATGGGGAAGTTCCCATTCTGCACTAGGCGCCTGAACTGCGATGGTCAAAGCTTTCCTGTTGGCTCTGCTCTGCCTTCCCTTCCTCGTCTTCGCCGAGGCGGGCCGGCCGGTGGTCGAAATCTTCATGCCCAAGCCTTGTCTCGCGTGCATCGATTGGGGTGCCTATCTGGCCGACAGGGGCTTCAAGGTCGTCTACAAGGCGAGCGACGACATGGCGGCGGTCAAGCGCCGACTGAAAGTGCCCCCGGAGGTGGAGTCGGTGCATACCGCCACGGTGGGCGGCTACTTTGTCGAAGGCCATGCCCACGCAGAAGATATCCAGGAACTCCTGCGCGACCGCCCCAAGGCCCGCGGCATCGCCGTCCCCGGACTGCCGCGGGGAGCTCCCGGGCGGGAAACCTCGAATCCGAGCTGCGAGACCGGCTGCACCATGCTCGATAGCGACAGCGGCGAGAAGAATCCCCGGCGGGAGCTCTACGACACTCTGCTGGTGCTGCCGGACGGGTCAACCAAGATCTGGGCGCGGCACTGAGGGCTAAAACTGCGGGGTGGGGTGGCGGTCCGTTCTGAGGTCTCATGCGCAGTGCGCGTTGGATTTTCGATCTGCCAGATGGTGCGTCTGGTCACCCATAAGCTTTGTGGCGGCTGAAGATGCCGGGGCGAGTTCGGCTATCGGCCATGACCGGACTGTCACCCGACTGGAACATGAAACACTCAAGGGACCGCTCCACTCTAAAACCTGCCGGAGGATCAATTTACCCCAGGGTCTAAGTGTTCCGTAACCCACTTTGTCTGCTAATCGATCGCGACTTGTCGGTCATTCCACAAGCGAATTGCAACCTCTTCGTCATCACCCATCGGGCCGATCGAGCCACAGTGCCTGCAATAGACGGCATATCGATTTACATCCGACTCGAATAGCCACGGACGGCTTTTCCCGCAGAATGGACAGCGGTCGATAGCAGCATCTATTAGTTGTGCGACAACCATGTCCACCTCCATTCGTTTAACTACCTATCTCGACCCAATCTGGACCACAATATCCGCTTGTCAAAAGGCTCTTGGATAGTTCAGCTGCTCAATTGATGCAAAGCCGGAGGCGCAGTTACCCGTCGGTCTGGTTCCTTGACCAGTGCGACCTGCGCACCGCCGACCACAAAGGTGCCCACGACTGGGCCCGATGGCGTGCTACGTTGGGAGTGAGCTCAAAGGCTGTCCGGCTGGTAGCAATCACGGAAAATCCAGTCCTATCGAGTAACGCCTCATACTCCTGAAGACTGCGCTCTCGCCTGCCGAGTCGCGCAAGCATGCTGAGATCGGTCAGCGCCCCCCTTTTGTCGACAACGCATTCACTCAACCGCGCTGGGCGAATGCGCTCAATGTCCGGCAAACGTGCGTGCACGTGGTGGCGCCTAATCATCGGCTTCGCAACCAGAAGATCAGAAAACTGCAACTGCACCACCGCGAAAATGGCCTGAGTACGCCAGCCGCTAACAATCTCTCGTGCCTGTCGCGCCCCCGCAGTTGGGCGGCGGCGGGCATAGAGGCTGCTCATTCCTGAGGGATGGCGTGATTGCGCACGAAGGCTTGCCAGGTTGCCGTGGCTGCCTCGACCGCCGCGGCAAGCTGCTGTGGCGTGCCGCCCAAGGGCTCCGCGCCTTGCTGCTCCAGTGCTGAGCGCACTGCAGGCGCCTTAAGTGCCCGATTAACGGCAGAGGCAATGTTCTCGGTAATCGCGCTCGGTGTCCCGGGCGGGGCAAATATTCCGTTCCAGGTCGGAGTATTGCCAGCGGAAACCCCATACTCCGTGAAGGTTGGTACGTCTGGTAACAGGGCACTACGCTGCGATTGCAGCGTAGCGATCACCTTGAGCTTTCCAGCCTTGACGTGGGAAATTCCACTTTGGATTGGGCCGAAGTTGATCTGAACCTGGCCGCTGATCAGATCCGGCATCAGTTGCACTCCTCCTTTATAAGGGATTCGCACTGCCTGGATAGCTAGTGCTTCCAGGACATGGGTGCCAGCCATGTATTCGCCGAGGGACCCGGTGGCGTAGTTAAGCTTGCCGGGATTGGCCTTGCCGTAGGTGGCGAACTCGGCAACGCTCTTGAACGGCAGATCCTTGTTGGCGAACATTGCGAAGCCAAACTGGACCACATTCACCACTGGGGCGAACTCTCCCAGGCTCCGAAAGGGAGAATTTCTCTGCACCATCGGCAAGCCTGCCATCGAACCCTGACCCCAAAGTAGCGTATAGCCATCACTCCGGGCACCCAGCACTACCTGGGCGGCCACGGCGCCCGAGGCGCCGGGTTTGTTCTCGACGATGACCTGCTGTCCCCAAGCGGCAACCAGGGCTTGGGCGACCTGCCGGGCTGCGCTGTCTGACGCCCCGCCTGCCGGTGCTGGGACGATGATCCGTACCGGCTTGTTGGGAAAAACCTCCGCTTCTTGAGCGAAGACCGACTGACCAATTGTGCCGCAGGCGATTGCCAGGATCGCCAAGTGTTTGCGAAAACGTTTCATGTTGTGCTCGTTTGGTGAAAGGACGTTCGACACTTTCAATTCTAGGAGCCGGACGGTCGCGCAGGAATATCCGAGTAGTATAATCGGGCATAAATGTTCGGTTAACGCACCGTCGAGGGCCTATGGACAAGCTGCGTGCCATTCAGTACTTTGTTGCCGCCGTAGAGGCCGGCAGTCTTGCCGGGGGCGCCCGCCGACTGGATGTCAGCGTGCCGGCCGTGCAAAAGCTCATCGGCGCCCTCGAGCGTACCCTCGGTACTGCGCTGCTGGAGCGCAATGCGCAAGGTGTCCGACCCACCGTCGCCGGCACTGAATATATGGACTGCTGCCGCCCACTGTTGGCCGAACTGGATGCCACCGAGGACGCCATCAAACTGGCGGCGACCCGCCCGCGAGGTACCTTGGCCGTTGCCCTTCACGAGCAATTGGCGCATGTGTTGTTGCCGGCTCTGCCGCGCTTTCGCGCCCGTTTCCCGGAGATTCAGCTCGATTTGCGCACGGTACATCGCATCAGTGACGCCGAAGCCCAGTCGGCGGAGGTCCTACTGCTTCTCGGTTGGCCGGAAGCCACTGAGGAATTCGTCCATCGGCGTATGGACATGGCTCGGACCCTGATCGTCGCCTCACCTGAATATTGGGCGACACGCGGCATTCCGGCGGATCCCGCCGACCTAGCGAATCACGACTGCCTGACCCTTCGCAATCCGTCAGGCACCGTCATCGACTTGTGGGAGTTCGTGCGTGGAGACGAAAAGCGTTCCGTAAAGGTCAATGGCTGGTTGATTACCAACGCCCGCGAAGTGCTAATCGAATGTGTCCTGAAGTCCCAAGGTGTCGTACGAGTGATCGAAACGATCAATCGTACGCTCTTGCAGAGCGGCCGTCTGATTCCCGTGCTGCTAGATTGGGCTGTGCAAGGAGGGCCGCCAACCAATCTGCTTTATCGGGCCAGTGCGCGGCGCAATCCCCGAGCCCGCCTGTTCATCGAGTTCGTCACCCAGTTTCTGTTGCAGCATGATGCCGAAGGAAAGTTCCTTGCGCAGCAACCCCTCAACGAGCGCCCCGCCTGGCACCGACGCGGCTACAGCCGCGCATCTGCCGCAGCGCGCATCTCAGATTGAGGACAGCAGGTCAGCGGAAAACCGCCCCCAGCGTAGCCAAATGATCGATGCTGTGATTGCCGCACACATCACCGCGTTGCAGACATTCACCGAGATCGCTCGGTTCATGCGGTACCCGTTCTGCTCGTAAAGCCACTGTGCCATCGTCGCGTTCGCGCCCAAGAAGCAAAGCCAGGTGAGCAACGAATGCTGGTTGGTCTGGCCTTCGGCGTGGATTGCCAGCAGCGTAGGCAGGTAGGCAACTATGCGCAGCGAGTTGAACAGCGCAAAAGCTCCGGACAACCAGGACAGCGAGCGGGGAGCGGTGGAGGCAGCGGCCGCACGGGGGGCATCAGCAGTGGTGTTCATGATAAGACTCCATCGACGGGTGACGGTATGTGGCCAATTTAGGGAAAGCAAGCGGAGTGCGAAAGATAGCTGCGTGTAATGCTGCCCTTAACCATTGGTTGTATCCATGCCGGAACGTCCTTTGGCACAATCAACCGAACCGGTCTCCTGAAGCGGATCAAGGATTCGCGCTGCGAAGACTTCGTCAAAATCGTTGAAATATTGCGTCGGCAGGTACCTAAATCCTGGCCGGCACCGAATGAACCTGATTGCCAAGAGGAGACAGGACATGAAGATCAAGAGCGGAAGGGACTTCTGGAGCGGGTTGATATTCACGGGCGTCGGCGCAGCCTTTGCGGCCGGTGCCGCTAGTTACGGCTTTGGAACCGCGAGCGAACCGGGGCCGGGATACCTTCCCTATGGTCTGGGCATCGTACTGGCGCTGCTCGGCCTGCTCGTCACCGTCAAATCCCTGAGCATCGCCACCCCGGACGGCGAACCCGTCGGCCAGATTGCCTGGAGACCACTGCTGCTTGTCCTGGGTTCCCTGGCTCTCTTTGCATTTCTGTTGCCGCGGGCCGGCATGTTCATCAGCCTTCCGATCTTGGTCATAACTTCCGCCCTGGCCGGCGACGAATTCCAGCTGGGAGAGGTCTTGGCAAGCGCGGCGGTTCTGACCATGGGATCCTGGCTGATCTTTATCAAGGGATTGGGAGTGGCGATTCCCCTTCTTCCAACATTCATGCAGGGCTGAGGATCGGAGATGGATTTTATCGACAACCTTATCCTCGGTTTTCAAACGGCCTTGGCTTTGCAAAACCTCCTCTATGGTTTGCTTGGCGTATTACTGGGAACCCTCATTGGCGTACTGCCCGGCTTGGGGCCGGTAGCCACGATAGCTATGCTGTTGCCGAGCATCTACACCCTGGATACAACTACCGCCTTGATCATGCTCGCAGGAATCTATTATGGTGCCCAATATGGTGGATCAACGACCGCCATCCTAGTTAATGTGCCCGGTGAAGCTACTTCGGTAGTCACAGCAATCGATGGCTACCAGATGGCACGGCGCGGGCGGGCAGGAGCGGCCTTGGCGATTGCCGGACTTGGTTCCTTCTTTGCCGGCTGTGTCGGCACGCTGATCATCGCTGCCTTTGCCCCGGTACTGACCCAGATGGCCTTTGCCTTCGGCCCGGCGGAATATTTCAGCCTGATGGTGCTGGGCTTGATCGGAGCCGTCGTATTAGCTTCCGGAGCGGTGATCAAGGCGCTTGCCATGATCGTCCTCGGGGTGCTGCTGGGACAAATCAACACCGATGTGATATCGGGCACACCGCGCTACAGTTTCGGGATTCCCGAATTGACCGATGGCATTGGTTTCATCGCCATCTCGATGGGCGTATTCGGCATCGGAGAGATGATCATGAATTTGGGTCGCCCTGCCGAAAACCGCCAAGCGCTCACAACGAAGATCAAAGGGCTCTGGCCGACGCGACGGGATCTGAGCGACGCTTCACCCGCCGTGCTGCGGGGTACAGCATTGGGGGCGATACTTGGGATCCTGCCGGGTGGCGGCGCCTTGTTAGGCTCATTCGCCTCCTACGCTCTCGAGAAGCGGCTGCCAGGTCAGGACGGCGAGGTTCCCTTCGGCCAGGGCAACATCCGCGCCGTGGCCGGTCCCGAATCAGCCAACAACGCCGGCGCACAGACGTCATTCATTCCCATGCTGACGCTGGGCATACCGCCGAACGCAGTTATGGCGCTTATGATTGGCGCCATGACCATCAAGGGCGTACAGCCCGGTCCCCAAGTAATGACCAGCAACCCGGCATTGTTCTGGGGTCTGATCGCCTCGATGTGGGTCGGCAACCTGATGTTGGTCATCCTGAACCTGCCGCTAATCGGGATCTGGATTAGACTATTGTCTATTCCCTATCGCCTGCTGTTCCCAGCGATTCTAGTCTGTTGCGCCCTCGGTTTGTACGCAACCAGCAACAACAGTTTTGAAATTTACATGGGCGTTTTCTTCGGCGCCATCGGCTATATCCTTTTCAAGCTGCATTGCGAACCTGCACCCTTGATCCTTGGCGTTATTCTCGGCCCGATGATGGAGGAAAACCTGCGCCGAGCATTACTTTTGGCGCGTGGGGATTGGTCCACATTTGTGACTCGCCCCCTATCGGCGGCGCTTATTCTGGCAGCTGCGGTGCTGCTCGCAACAACGATCTCGCCAGCAATTCGAAAGCGCCGAAACACAACCTTTCAGGAAGAGTTGTGATCGGACCATGTGGTAACACTGATCAGTCTAATTGCGCAGAAAAGAAAGCCATTGGGTCTGGCCCATCTTGTTGAAACGAATCTTTGTATGGCGAGCTTTTTGGGGAATTCAAGCTGCTGGCCGAAAACGACAGCTTTGGGGGTCAGGAATCTAAGTTCGCCGACTGGAAAAGCTGCCGTTCAGCGTGATTTTCTCTGAAGGGCTGCTCACCGGCCGATTGCAGCCCGAATCAGCAACCCCTTGAATGTAGGCTCCCCCCAGCAGTTGGCGTTCAGCTGTTGCCCTGAGCGGCGGCTTCAATCAGCAAGCTGCCGTTGTTCTGCCCAACAGGTGAAAGTCAGCTTAGGGTCGGGAGTGTGAGTTCACTTGGTCGGCAAGCTGCCCTTCAGGCTGCGGCGCTGATCAACGGCCGGTGACCGTCAAATTGCTGCCCGAGTTTTGCCAAGTGCCCAAGGTCGGCATTGGCCGACGAGTTACCAGTGAGCAACCGGCTCGAATGGCCGCTGAGCTTTGTTGCCCACCCATCGGCAGTCTGCGGGTCGAAGGTCCGGATCGGGCACTTTGCAGACCGAATTCCGCTCTATCTCCCGCTCGAAAGGGGGCGATGTGACCCATCGCCGGCCTATCGGCCGGTACGCCCCCGCTCCGGGTCACCGTTAGCCGGAACGATCGTCGGGCGCCAAGAACTCACCGAACATTCCCCGTGCCCAGACTTCGTCCTCGTCCCGGGCCTGGTGGTCGTAGGTCTGTTTCACCGTTTGCTGGATTTCGCCGTCGCCCCGGAAGCGGTAGTGGGTCTCGACCCGCATCATTTCCTTCGGCGCCGGCTTGGCGGTGACGTAGCAGACGCCGTCGGGGAGTTCCCGCGGGGCTTCCTGGCCGCGGGCGCGGGCGGCGATTTCCAGGGCGGCGATGCGACCGAGGCGGGCGGCGATCTGGCCGGTCTTGGGGTAGTAACCGAAGAGGGGTGAGGCCCGGTCGATGAGGTCGCCGACCAGGTAGATTCGCTCGGCGCCCAGGGCGTGCAGGTGCAAGGGATCCTGGGCGGCCCAGCCGGTCGGCTTGCCGTCGCTGCCGCGGGCTTCGAGGCCGGCCTGCCAGACGAGGTCGCCGGCCTGCTGGGGGGGCATGAGGATGGCGTCGTCGAAGCGCAGCGTTTCGAAATCGGTGCTGATGGTCTTTCCGTAGGGGTCTACGGACTTGACCGCGGCATTCGGGAAATAAGCGATCTGATCCCCGAAGTCGTCGCGGAAGATCCTGTCGAAGCCCAATGTGATGGGATTGGGGTCGAGGACGTGCAGCCGCCCCTTGATACCCCTCGATTTCAGCAGCCAGCCGATCATGACGGCCCGCTCGTAGGGGGCCGGTGGACAACGGTAAGGCATCGGGGGCACCGTCATCACCAGGTCACCGCCCGGGAAGTTGTCGAGTTTGCGCTTGAGGGCGAAGGTTTCGTCGCGGCCGGTGAAGGCGGCGGGGAAGTGCTTGCGGGTCTGCTCGGCGGCCGCCGGGTCGTCGCCGAACCAGGCGCCGTAGTCGTGCCGGATGCCGCTGGCGAGGATCAGCCAGTCGTAGGCGAGGGCTCCGCCGGCGGTATGGACGCGGCGCCGGTCGCGGTCGATGGCGGTGACTTCGGCCTGGACGAGGGTGTAGCCGAAGGTCTTGGCAGCGGCGCCGAGATCGTGGGTGAGGAGCTTGCCGTCCACAAATCCGGCCAGCCAGCGGTTGGAGAGGGGATGGGACCAGAAGACGGCCTGGCGCTCGACGACTACCACCTCCAGTTCGGGGGCGGCGGCGCGCAGGTGGCGGGCTGCCGAAAGCCCCCCCCAGCCGCCACCGACGATGACCACCCGGCGGCCCTTGGCGTCCGGCAACAGATCCGCCGCCCGGAGGACCCCGGACACCGCTCCGAGGGCGGCAGTGGAGGCCAGGAAGCGGCGGCGGGTCAGAGGCACGGGATCAGGTGCCGGGCGGGCGAATGAGCACGCTCTTACTTGACGCGCATGCCGGGCTCGGCGCCGGAGTCGGGGGACAGAATGTAGAGGCCGCCAGTCTTGCCTGCCGGGTCGGAGGCGGCGAGCACCATGCCTTCGCTCATGCCGAACTTCATCTTGCGCGGCGCCAGGTTGGCCACCATGACGGTGAGACGGCCGACGAGGGCGGCCGGGTCGTAGGCCGCCTTGATGCCGGCGAAGACCTGGCGCGGCTTCTCCTCGCCGATGTCGAGTTGCAGGCGGATCAGCTTGTCGGCGCCCTCCACGTGGCTGGCCTCGACGATCCTGGCGATGCGCAGATCCACTTTCATGAAGTCGTCGATGCTGCAGTGGGCGGCTTCGGCCGCCTGCTTCTCGGCGGCCTTCTCCTGGTGCTCGGCGTGGCGCTGGGGCGAGGCCTGCTCGGGGGCCGGGGCCAGGCTTTCCTTGTTGGCCTCGACCAGCTTTTCGATCTGCTTGGGGTCGACCCGGGTCATCAAATGGGCGTAGGCGTTGATGCCGTGGCCGCCGGCGAGCAGGGTGGAGGCGTCGCTCCAGGTCAGCGGAGCGAGGTTGAGGAAGGCCTCGACCTTGGCCGCCGTTGCCGGAAGGACGGGTTTCAACAGTACGGTGAGCAGGCGGAAGAGGTTCAGGGCGTTGGTGCACGCCGCATGAAGCTCGCTGTCCTTGCCCACCTGCTTGGCGAGTTCCCAGGGTTTGACGCTGTCCACATATTGGTTGGCGGCGTCGGCCAGGGCCATGACTTCGCGCATGGCCTTGCCGAATTCCCGCGCTTCGTAGAGGTCGGCGACTCGCGGTGCCGCTTCCTGGATGGCGCGGAAGGCCGGGAGGCCGGCCTCGGCCGGCGCCAGCTGGCCGTTGAAGCGCTTGCTGATGAACCCGGCGGCGCGGCTGGCGATATTGACGTACTTGCCGATGAGATCCGAATTCACCCGGGCGACGAAATCCTCCAGATTGAGGTCGATGTCCTCCATGGTCGCCGAAAGCTTGGCCGCGTAGTAGTAGCGCAGCCATTCCGGGTTCAGGCCGGTGGCCAGGTAGCTGTTCGCAGTGATGAAGGTACCGCGGCTTTTGGACATCTTGGCGCCATCGACGGTGAGGAAGCCGTGGGCGAAGATCCTGGTCGGCGTGCGGTAGCCCGCGTGGGCCAGCTCTGCAGGCCAGAAGAGGGCGTGAAAATAGAGGATGTCCTTGCCGATGAAGTGATAGAGCTCGGCCTGGGAGTCGGGTTTGAAGTACTCGTCGAAATCGAGCTCATTCTTGTTGCAGAGATTCTGGAAGGAACCCATGTAGCCGATGGGGGCGTCGAGCCAGACGTAGAAATACTTGCCTGGGGCGTCGGGAATCTCGAAGCCGAAATAGGGGGCGTCCCGCGAGATGTCCCAGTCGGTGAGCCTGTTCTCCCCCGGCTCGCCCAGCCACTCCTGCATCTTGTTGGCGGCCTCCGTCTGCAGGACGCCGCCGTCCCGGTGGGTGTAGGCGCGCAGGAAGGCCTCGCAACGCGGGTCCGAGAGCTTGAAGAAATAATGCTCCGAAGCCCGTAGCTCCGGCTTGGCGCCGGAGACCGCCGAGTAGGGGTTCTTCAGCTCGGTGGGCGCGTAGGCGGCACCGCAAACCTCGCAATTGTCGCCGTACTGGTCCTTGGCCCCACACTTGGGGCACTCACCCTTGATGAAGCGGTCGGGCAGGAACATCTGCTTGGCCGGATCGTAGTACTGCTCGATGGTGCGGGTCTCGATCAGGTCGGCGGCCTTGAGCCTGGAATAGATTTCGTTGGCGTAGTGCCGGGTTTCTTCCGAGTGGGTGCTGTAATAATTGTCGAATCCCACGTGAAAGCCGGCAAAATCCCTGGAATGCTCGCCGTGAACACGGGCGATGAGAGCCTCGGGCGTAATGCCCTCCTTTTCGGCGCGCAGCATGATCGGGGTGCCGTGGGTGTCGTCGGCACAGACGTACCAGCATTCATTGCCGCTCATTTTCTGGAATCGCACCCAGATGTCGGTCTGGATGTATTCCACCAGGTGGCCGAGGTGAATGGCGCCGTTGGCATAGGGCAGGGCGGAAGTGACGAGGATCTGGCGGGACATGGAGAGTCGGGCGGGAGGCCGGCGGGAAAAACGGCATTCTAGCAAATGCCACGGCACGCCCCGGTCGTGTTATCCTTAGTAAATTACTCAGGTATCCGCAGGAGAAGCAATAATGAGCGTCACCGTCGAAGCCGTCCGCGCCGCCCTCGGCCAGACCATCGACCCCAATACGGGCAAGAGCTATGTGGCCGGCAAGGCCGTCAAGAACATCCAACTCGATGGCGAGGATGTCTCCTTCGATCTGGAATTGGGCTACCCGGCCAAGACCCAGATCGACAGCATCCGCAAGCAGGTGATCGCGGCCGTCCGCGCCCTGCCGGGGGTCGGCAATGTGTCCGCCAACGTCTCGGTCAAGATCGTCGCCCACTCGGTGCAGATGGGCGTCAAGCTGCTGCCTGGGGTCAAGAACATCATCGCCGTCGCCTCCGGCAAGGGCGGTGTCGGCAAGAGTACCACCGCGGTCAACCTTGCCCTGGCGCTGGCCCAGGAAGGGGCGACTGTCGGTATCCTCGACGCCGACATCTACGGTCCGTCGCAACCCCAGATGCTGGGTCTGGTCGGCAAGCAGCCGGAATCCCGCGACGGGGCCAGCATGGAGCCCTTGATGGCCTACGGCGTCCAGGCGCAATCCATCGGTTTCATGATCGACGTGGAGACTCCCATGGTCTGGCGCGGCCCCATGGTGACCCAGGCCCTGGATCAGCTCCTTTCCCAGACCAATTGGCGGGACGTGGATTACCTGATCGTCGACATGCCTCCGGGCACCGGCGACACCCAGTTGTCCCTCGCCCAGAAAGTGCCGGTCACCGGCGCCGTCATCGTCACCACGCCCCAGGATATCGCCCTCATCGATGCCCGTAAGGGTCTCAAGATGTTCGAGAAGGTGAATATCCCCATCCTGGGAATCATCGAAAACATGAGTATTCACATCTGTTCCAACTGCGGTCACGCCGAACACATCTTCGGCCAGGGCGGCGGCGAGCTGATGTGCCGCGACTACGACGTCGAATTCCTCGGCAGTCTGCCCCTGGAAATGGCCATCCGCGAAATGTCCGACGGCGGCAAGCCGACGGTGGTCGGTGCCCCGGATTCCAAGGCTGCCGAGATCTACCGGGCCATCGCACGACGCCTGGCGATCAAGATTGCCGAGAAGGCCAAGGACATGACTTCGAAGTTCCCCAATATCGTGGTCCAGAACACCTGATTTTTGCTTAATTCCCAGGCAAAGGCGGGTACAATCCCGCCTTTGTTTTTTCCCCCTTTCGGGTAGGCAGAAATGGCCATCAAATCAGATAAATGGATACGGCGCATGGCCGAGAACCACGGGATGATCGAGCCCTTCTCTCCCGAGCTGGTGCGCGAGGTCAACGGCCACAAGATCGTCTCCTACGGAACTTCCAGTTACGGCTACGATATCCGCTGCGCGCGGGAATTCCGGGTGTTCACCAACATCAATTCGACCATCGTCGATCCCAAGGCCTTCGATCCCAAATCCTTCGTCGAAATCGAAGGCGACTACTGCATCATTCCGCCCAATTCCTTCGCGCTGGCGCGCACCGTCGAATACTTCCGCATTCCGCGCTCGGTGCTCACCGTCTGTCTGGGAAAGAGCACCTACGCCCGCTGCGGCATCATCGTGAACGTCACCCCCTTCGAACCCGAATGGGAAGGCTATGTGACCCTGGAGTTCTCCAACACCACCCCGTTGCCGGCCAAGATCTACTCCGGCGAGGGCTGTGCCCAGGTCCTCTTCTTCGAGTCCGACGAAGTCTGCGAGACGTCCTACAAGGACCGGGGAGGCAAGTACCAGGGTCAGGTGGGCGTCACCCTGCCCAAGATCTAGTGAGGAACGAGGGGTAAGGAGTAGGACCATGCCACTGCCCAATGTATCCCTTCGCACCGATTCCGGTCGCGTTCCAACTGCTGGGACGCCTCACCCCTTACTCCTCACTCCTCACTGAATCATGCGCTTCCACTTTCCCGTCATCATCATCGACGAAGACTTCCGCTCCGAGAATGCCTCCGGTCTGGGCATCCGCGCCCTGGCCGGCGCCATCGAGAAAGAGGGCATGGAAGTCCTTGGCGTCACCAGTTACGGTGACCTGACCTCCTTCGCCCAGCAGCAGAGTCGGGCTTCGTGCTTCATCCTTTCCATCGACGACGAGGAACTGGCCAACGAGCCCGAGGAAACCCTGGCCGAACTGCGTGCCTTCGTCGCCGAGCTGCGCTGCCGCAACAGCGACATCCCCATCTTCCTCCACGGCGAGACGCGCACCTCGCGCCACATCCCGAACGACGTGCTGCGGGAACTGCACGGCTTCATCCACATGTTCGAGGACACCCCGGAATTCATCGCCCGCTACGTGGTGAGGGAAGCCCGTGCGTACGTGGATTCGCTGCCGCCCCCGTTCTTTCGCGCCCTCACCCACTATGCGGCCGACGGTTCGTACTCGTGGCACTGCCCGGGACACTCGGGGGGCGTCGCCTTCCTGAAGAGCCCGGTGGGCCAGATGTTCCACCAGTTCTTCGGCGAGAACATGCTGCGGGCCGACGTCTGCAACGCCGTCGAGGAACTCGGCCAGCTCCTCGACCACACCGGCCCGGTGGCGGCGTCCGAGCGCAACGCCGCCCGCATCTTCAACTGCGATCATCTCTACTTCGTCACCAACGGGACGTCTACCTCCAACAAGATCGTCTGGCATTCGACGGTGGCCCCCGGCGACATCGTGGTGGTGGACCGCAACTGCCACAAGTCCATCCTGCACGCCATCATGATGACCGGGGCCATCCCCGTCTTCCTCATGCCGACCCGCAACAACTACGGCATCATCGGTCCCATCCCCAAGGCCGAGTTCAGTTGGCAGAACATCCAGAAGAAAATCGCCGCCAACCCCTTCGCCAACGACAAGAACGCCAAGCCCCGGGTGCTCACCATTACCCAATCCACCTACGACGGCGTGCTCTACAACGTCGAGGCCATCAAGGACGAGCTGGACGGCAAGATCGACACCCTGCATTTCGACGAGGCCTGGCTGCCCCACGCGGCCTTCCACGATTTCTACGGCGACTACCACGCGATCGGTGCCGACCGGCCCCGCTGCAAGGAATCCATGGTCTTCTCGACCCAATCGACCCATAAGCTGCTGGCCGGACTGTCGCAGGCCTCGCAGATCCTGGTGCAGGACGCCGAGAACAACCGCCTCGACCGCGACGTGTTCAACGAGGCCTACCTGATGCACACCTCCACCTCGCCGCAGTATTCCATCATCGCCTCCTGCGACGTGGCGGCGGCGATGATGGAGGAGCCCGGCGGCACCGCCCTGGTGGAGGAGTCGATCGCCGAGGCCCTCGATTTCCGCCGCGCCATGCGCAAGGTGGACGAGGAGTGGGGCACCGACTGGTGGTTCAAGGTCTGGGGGCCGGACGATCTTTCCGAGGAAGGCATCGAAGAGCGGGAATCCTGGATGCTGAAGCCCGGCGAGCGATGGCACGGCTTCGGGCAACTGGCCGAGGGCTTCAACATGCTCGACCCGATCAAGGCCACCATCATCACCCCGGGCCTGGACGTGGACGGCGACTTCGCCGA
>DAORDK010000022.1:0-36266 GCA_035345935.1 Rhodocyclaceae bacterium
AATTCGCTCTCCATGAGATTTTCCGGAATCGCGCCGCAATTCACCGGAACGAACGGCGCCGCACTGCGGGCGCTCTGGGTATGGATCAGGCGGGCGACCAGCTCCTTGCCGCTGCCCGATTCGCCGGAGATGTAGATGGGCGCCTGACTGCGCGCCAGCTTGTCTATGGTGGCCCTCACCTGCTCCATGGCGGGCGAACTGCCGATCAGGGAGTGGATGGGGGAACCGCCGTCCTCCCGACCCGGCAGGTTTAGCGCCGATTTGACCAGGGCCCTCAACTGATCCAACCCGACCGGCTTCGAGAGATAGTCGAAGGCCCCCGCCTTGAGCGCGGCGACCGCGTTCTCCGCGCTGCCGAAAGCGGTGATCACCGCCACCGGCGTTTCGCCATGATGCTCGGCGATATGGCGCACGAGTTCGAGGCCGTCGCCATCGGGAAGCCGCATATCGGTCAGACACAATTGATAGGCGGTCGCCTCCAGGCAGGCCTTGGCTTCCTCCAGGGTGGCGGCGCAATCGGCGGCCAAGCCCATGCGGGAGAGGGTCAGATCGACGAGTTCCCGGATGTCGGGCTCGTCATCCACCACCAGTACCCGGCTCAGTTCGCCGCGAACCCGGCGTTCGGACCTTCCTGCTGACACGTGTCGTACCTCCCGCTGACGATGAAATGGCCGCAGTCGACCTCCGGCCCGAGTTCCAGGCTTGCACCGTTGGCCTCGCACAACTCCCGGGCAATGAACAGCCCGAGACCGGTTCCCGACGCGCGCGTGGTGAAAAAGGGCTCGAAGACCTGCCCCCGGATTTCAGCAGGGACGCCGGGGCCGTCGTCGATGACGTGCAATTCTACCTGCCTCGGGTCCGCACCGGCATGGGCATGCAGCCCCACGCTGCCGGGAAGCCCCCGGGAATGGCGAACGGCATTGGCCACCAGATTCCAGAGCACCTGGCGCAAGTGCGAGCGGTCAAAGCAAAGGACTGCGCCGTCCTCAGCGTGTACCGATACCAGCGCCGGGGCCAGTCCGGTAGCTTCGGCAAATTCGGCCACGAATTCGGCCAGCACCGTAGCCAGGGACAAGGCTTCCAGCTGAGCGCGGTCGCGCCGCCCCAGGTCGAGAATGTCCTGGACGATGCGATCGAGGCGGCCGACATTGTCGTTGAGTATCTTCAGCAGCCGGTCCTGCATCTCTCCCCGACGCTCTTCCCGCAGCAATTCGCCGGCATGGGAGATCGCCGCCAGAGGATTGCGGATTTCGTGCGCGATACTGGCCGTCAGACGCCCCAGTGAAGCCAGCTTGAGTTGCTCGGCCTTTTCCTGGATACGGCCGATGTCCTCCAGAAAAACAAGCACCTCCCGGTCGCTGCTCTCGGTGGGTTCGAAACGGGCCTGGAGAGTACCGCCGCCTGCTGCGGCGATGACGGCTTCCGGCGACCCGCCGCCCCGCCGCCAGACGTCAACGGCTTCGGCCAGGGTTCGCGAATAGAAGGCCAGGGGTCTTTGCTTGCCGAAATCTTCGCCGAGCATCGCCGCCGCCACCGGATTGCTGCGCAGCACGCGCCCATCGCCACCCACCACGAGGACGCCATCCAGAACCCGGGCGATGACCTGCTGGCTGATGCGGCGCTGGTTCTCGAGCTCTATGCCCCTGCGGCGCGCCAGCTCTTCGTTTGCCATGACGCGCTGGCCGAGCAGGCGCGCCAGGATGGCGGTCGCGAAAAATCCCGCCGACAGGAATCCCGCCTGGACGAAGGACGCGGCGTCAAATCCCTCGGTGAGGACGCCGTAACCCTGCATGAGGAGCAGGGCAATGGTCGCCAGCGCAGCGTAGAGGAGGACCAGCCGACCGCGCCCGACCAGACTCGCTGCCGCGAGGGTCACCAGAAACACGATGCCGAATCCGCTCGAAACGCCACCCGCGGCATACATGGCAGCGTTGACGGCCAGGATGTCGACGGCGACCTGGGAGGACAGCTGGAGATTGAATCGGCGCCGCCACGCCAAGGACAAGCCCAGGCCACAGCCCACCACGACCGAGTAGAGGCCGCCGATCGCCAGCACCCACTGCGGTGCCGCGTGGAGAAAAACGACCTGCCACGCCGTGGACGACAGGAGACCGGCTGCCACAAGGCCGGCGACGATCAGGCGATAAAGATTGAAATACTGAAACGAACGCCAGTTGGGCTCCCAGGACGACGAGAGCCAGAGTTTCATCGGCGTCCCGGCCCTGCGGAACGATGGGCCGCACAGCAGTAATAGACGCCACCCGCAGTCTCGGCTTCGCCCTCGGGTAGATGGACGCCGCAATGGGCGCAGACCACCATCCGCTCCGCCGGCCGGGAGGCCGGATTGGCCTCCCCGCTACGGTGCTGGCTGCGCTTCCAGGCCAGCCAGACGAAGCCTGCAATGAGGCCGAGCAGTAACCATTTCATCACCGTGTCAAACTCCCTGAGGAAAATTACCCGCCGCCGAAAGAATTGTTAATCCCCCAGCCAAGCGGGGGAAATTATAATCCTCGCTGCTCTGGTCCCCGCGGACTCCCGCGGGACTTCAACTTGGCACCTGACCAAAATGATCCTACAGCCCGTTGTACTCTCCGGCGGATCGGGAACTCGCCTCTGGCCGCTTTCCCGGGAAAAATACCCCAAGCAATTGCTCCCCTTGTGCGGCGAGCAATCGATGCTCCAGGCGACCGTGGCCCGCCTCGACGGTCTCCCGGGACTCCAAGAGCCCCTACTGGTCTGCAACGAGGAGCACCGTTTCGTCGTGGCCGAGCAAGTCCGACTCCTGGGCAAACGGGGCCAGGTCATTCTCGAACCTGCCGGCCGCAATACCGCCCCGGCCCTGACCCTGGCGGCGCTGCGCGCCTACCGAGAAGGGGCCGATCCCGTCCTGGTGGTCATGCCCGCCGATCATGCGATCCTGGACGAAACCGCCTTCCGCACCGCCGTCGGCCACGCCGCCCGGATCGCCGAAGCGGGGATGGCGGTCACCTTCGGGATCACTCCGGACTGCCCCGAAACCGGCTACGGATACATTCGGCGTGGCCCCGCCCTGGGCGAGGGCAGCCCCGGTTATCGACTCGACGCCTTCGTCGAAAAACCTGATCGCGCCACTGCGCTGGCCTATCTGGAAGCGGGCGATTACCTGTGGAACAGCGGGATTTTCGTGCTGCGCGCTTCGGTCTGGATCGCGGCCCTCGAGCGCTGCCGACCGGACATCCTGACTGCCTGCCGCGCCGCTCTCGCCGAAACCCGGGACGACGATGTCTTCGTTCGCGTCGGTACTGCCGCATTTGCCGCCTGTCCCTCCGATTCCATCGATTACGCGGTCATGGAGCGGCTGACCCAGGGCAGCGCGGACTTGCCCCCGGGAGCCGTGATTCCCCTGTCCGCCGGCTGGTCCGACGTCGGCGCCTGGGATTCCCTCTGGAAGGTCCTGGACAAGGACGACGCCGGCAACGCCTGCCGCGGCGACGTGCTCCTGGAAGGGACCCGCGATACTCTGGTGTTCGCCGAGAGTCGCCTGGTGACCTGTATCGGGGTTTCCAATTTGGTGGTCGTCGAAACCGACGACGCCGTGCTGGTAGCCCATCATGACGCCACCCAGGACGTCAAGAAGGTGGTCGATCGCCTGAAAGCCTCGGGGCGCAGCGTCGCCCAGTGGCACCGCAAGGTCCATCGCCCCTGGGGCTGGTACGACGGCGTCGATTCCGGCGAGCGCTTCCAGGTCAAACGCATCCAGGTCAAACCCGGCGCAGCGCTGTCCTTGCAGATGCACCACCACCGTGCCGAGCACTGGATCGTGGTCAAGGGCACGGCCCGCGTCACCCGGGGAGACGAAACCCTTCTGGTGAGCGAAAACCAGTCCACCTACATCCCCCTGGGCACGACCCATCGCCTGGAGAATCCCGGCAAGGTGCCCCTGGAGATGATCGAAGTTCAATCGGGCAGCTACCTCGGCGAAGACGACATCGTCCGCTTCGAGGACACCTACGGCCGCAGTTGAGGACAGCGCCTTGATCCTGGTTACCGGAGGTACCGGTTACATTGGCTCCCACACGGCGGTCGAGCTGCTCGCGACCGGGGCCGAGGTCGTGATTCTCGACAATCTTTGCAATAGCAGCCCACGGGTTCTCGATCGCATCGAGCAGATCAGCGGCCGACGCCCTCATTTCGTAGAAGGCGACATTCGCGATTCGGCGACTCTGGCGGCGCTCTTCGCCCGCTATCCAGTGAGCGGCGTCATCCACTTTGCCGGACTCAAGGCGGTGGGCGAATCCGTCGAGCAGCCTCTCCGCTACTACGACAACAATGTGGCCGGCAGTCTGCGGCTGGTCGAAGCCATGGCTGAAGCGGGAATCCAGACCCTGGTCTTCAGCTCGTCGGCCACGGTCTACGGGGACCCCCACAGCCTGCCCATCCGGGAGGACTTTCCCCGCTCGGCGACCAATCCCTACGGCAGGACCAAATTGGTCGTCGAAGACTTGTTGAGCGACTGGAGCCAGGCCAGGCCGGACTGGCGCATCGCCCTCCTGCGCTACTTCAATCCGGTCGGAGCCCACCCGAGCGGCCTGATCGGCGAGGACCCGCGGGGCATCCCCAACAATCTCATGCCCTATGTCGCCCAGGTGGCGGTGGGTCGCCGTCCCCATCTCAACGTCTTCGGCAACGATTACCCGACCCCGGATGGCACGGGAATCCGCGACTACATCCATGTGGTCGACCTGGCCCGGGGCCATCTCGCAGCGCTCAAAACCCTGGCGGACCATCCGGGGACGTTGGCCGTCAACTTGGGAACCGGTCGCGGATACAGCGTGCTTGAGGTCGTCAGGACCTTCGAGAAGGCCTCCGGACGGCCGATCCCCTATCGGTTCGAAGGCCGCCGCAGCGGCGATGTCGCAGCTTGCTACGCTGACCCCGATCTGGCGGCGCGCGTCCTGGATTGGCGTGCGCAAGCCGGTCTGGACGCCATGTGCCGCGACAGCTGGAAATGGCAAACCGGCAACCCGGAGGGGTATGGCCCATGATCTGCCCATCCGACTTCCCTGCTTTGCTGTCGAAAAAATTTACACGACCCGAGCAACCACCCCTTGGAATGCTTGGCAACAATCAAGAAATAAAAAATATTCGCCAATTTATCAATGTGTTACGCAATAATTATAGCCGGTGGCGTAATTATTGCTAGCTGCTAGTCAACTCCTTGATAACGTCCCCGCCATGTTGGCGCAGGGGCGCTTCAAAAAACTTTGAGGCTTAGCCAGATGAATCTCACTCCCGATCCCAAGAGCGAATCCGAGAACCTGGATTGCGGCTGCTCCGGCACCGGCGCCGATACTTCCTCCCTGCCCAGTTCCCAACGTCGGCGCATCATCCGCGCCGGGGCCTCGGCGGGCCCGGTCCTGTTCGCCTTGTCCGGCCGTTCGGCCATGGCCACCACGACGACGCGCACCTGCCAGTTTCCTTCATCCTGGGCATCTCTGAACCCGGGAGTCTTCGGCCAGCCCGGCGCCGCCTCGGCCCATCCCCACGATGACGGTTGCGGCCTGGGCGGATCCCCGGGTTTCTGGAAGCAGCCCCAGAAGCGCAAGCACTGGCCGGGCACCATCATCATCGGCACCAATCAGAATGGCAGCACTACCCCAGTGCCCGACAGCCTGAAATGTATCGACCAGTCCTTCGGACAGCCTTCCTGCGACAAATTCCGCGCCGACGGCAGCAAGATCAACAACATCCTTCCCGGGGCGAGTGCGACCAACCAGACCATGTCCCAATTGCTCTGCACCGAGAACGGTACCGATGCGTGGCACTTCACGGCCGCCCTGCTCAATGCCTGGGGCGTCACCGGGTACCCGCTCACCGTCCAGAATGTGATCGACATGTGGAACGGCGTATTCACGGTCAGCGGAACAACCTGGACCCGGGCTCAGGCGCGGCAGTACATCGAAGCCATGTACGACACTACGGGCAGCCCGATGGGAGTGCTGAAGTACAACAATAGCGTTGCCTGCAAGACCTGAGCGCTTGCGCTTGCCAGTTGCGGCCCGGCCTGGGATGATGCCGGGACCGCTTCTTCTCGCCCATTGAATTGACCAGCGATTATCGTCTCGTCCTGCGGGAAGGGGTGCTGGCCCACCGCTTTCCCGAATCCGTCGTCGCCTTCCATCCCGATACCGGCGATACGATCGCCATGGAACTCGCGTGCGGCCTCATCCTGGTCATCCTGTCCGACGCGAGGACAGACCTCGACCCCGATGACCTCCGCAGCCGCATTGGGTCTTGCCTTCCCGAGACTCCGCCGGACGCGGATTTTTTCGAAGTCTGCGTCGCCGAACTCGAGGCACGCGATCTGGTTCGCGTGACCGAGGCATCTTGATCCTCGGCGATCTCCCCCATTCCGAAATTTCCGCCCGCCTCGCCGGCGAAGGTCTGGCCTTCGAAGTCGGCCGGATGAGCGTCGCGCTGCGCTCGTCTCTCCCCCAGTTGCCTGCCCTGCTGCAGCTCCTCTACCACGACTATCCGCTTTCTCCGGAAAACGAGGTACGCAGTTTTCGCGTCTCGTTGGATGCTGCCGGGTTCATTCCCGGACTGGGCAGAGGAGAAGTCGAGTTCCGCCATGAGGGCAGTGCGCCTTTCATGCCCATGCCCATGCCCCACGCCTTCGCCATGCTGGAGTGGGGACTGAACTGGTGTGTGGCCACTTCGATGCACTGCTGGCTCATCGTGCATGCCGCAGTACTGGAGCGGAATGGCCGTGCGGTCATCCTTCCGGGCAGGCCCGGGGCAGGAAAAAGCACCCTCACCGCAGTGCTCGCCTGCCGAGGCTGGCGCCTGCTCTCGGACGAACATGCCATCCTCGACGTGGATCAGGGTACCCTGATCCCCGCCCCGCGACCCATCAGCCTCAAGAACGAGTCCATCCCGCTGGTCAGGAAGCTCTTTCCCGAAGCCATCCTGAGTCCTCCGGTCCTGAACACTCACAAGGGAACGATTTCCCACCTCCGACCCCCTGGGGATTCGGTGGCCCGCGGCAAGATTTCGGTACCCCCGGCTTGGCTCATCTTTCCTGAATTCAATCGAGAGGACAGAACGGAACTGGTCGCCGCCGAAAAAGGGCGTTGCCTGGTCGAGCTGGCGACCAACGCCTTCAATTTCCACGTCCACGGAACGCGGGGATTCCAAGCGCTGGCCGCTTTGCTCGATACCGTGGAAACTTATGAACTTGCTTACGCCTCGGTGATGGACGCCGCCGATCTCGTGGACGCGCTGGCCGACCGATGATTCCGCCCAGCACCGTGCTGACTCGCCTGTTGCAAATGCCGGAGCTGGCGTCCGGTCTTGGGCCGCGGGACTGGGAAACCCTGATCGCCCAGGCCCACGCCACCGGCTTGGCCGCCCGTCTGGGCACCCGACTGCGAACAGCCGGCTTAGGCGCCTCCCTTCCTCCGGCAGTCGAACTTCAGATCCGCAGCGCAGAGAACCTGGCCCGCCGACAATACCAGCAGACCCTCTACGAAATTGGCAACCTCACCCAGGCGCTTCGGGCCGAGGATATTCCCGCCATCCTCCTCAAAGGGGCAGCTTATATCGCGCTGGGGGTTCCGGCAGGCGACGGGCGCCATCTCTCGGACATCGACCTCATGGTGCCCCAAGCGAAGATTGGCGAAGCTGAATCCGCGCTGATGCGGGCCGGTTGGGTAGCGACGGAGCGCGACGCATACACCCAGCGCTATTACCGCGAGTGGATGCACGAAATCCCTCCCCTGGTCCACGTCCGGCGTCACACCGTCGTCGATCTCCACCACACCATTCTCCCTCCGACAGCCCGCCACCGCATCGATGCCGCAGCCCTGTTCCGTGCGGCTCGCTCGGTCCCGGGGATTCCCTGCCTGACGGTGCTGAGCCCGGTGGACATGGTCATTCACAGCGCAGTCCATTTATTTCACGAGGGAGAATTCGACCGCGGCCTGCGCGATTTGTCGGACCTCGACGGCCTGATCACCCATTTCGTCCCCCAGGAAACCGATTTCCGGGACGAACTCGTCGTTCGGGCCCGGGAACTGGGAGTCATGCGCTCCCTGTTCTACGCCGTTCGCTATTGCCACATCTTTCTTGGCACCCCGGTTCCCGCAGCCATCCTGACTCGATTGTCCCGCGAGGGCCCGGGTGGATGGCATGTCGCGCTTATGGATTCGGCCTTTGTGCGGGCATTGAAGCCTCATCATCCGAGTAGCGAGGATGCCCTCACCCCTGCTGCCCGCTTCCTGCTCTACGTGCGCAGCCACTGGCTACGGATGCCGGTCAGGCTCCTGATTCCGCATCTGGTTCGCAAATTCTGGATGCGTAGGCAGGCTGCGAAATCCGCCGCCGCCTGATCCTCGCGCCGCCAAGCTCAGCGGCCGATTTCGGCGACCAGAGCCTGCAGGAAGCTGACCGGGATGGCGTAGGAAATCCCTGAGGGGTGGGTCAACGCGGCTTCCTTGCTGCCCTTGACGAAGACCATGTTGATGATGCCCACGACTTCGCCGGTATCCGGGTGGAAGAGAGGGCTCCCGCTGTTTCCCGGGTAAGCCGTGGCATCGAGTTGGTAGATCAGGAACTGCCCTGCCCGGACCCGTTTGATGGACGCCTCGTTGAGGCGTTGGGAATTGGCCGCCGGCAGGACGATCGGCGTGATGGCGGCGATCATCCCGCGATGGGTCACCGGGGCGAAACCCAGGGCCGCGCCGATGGGAAACCCCGTAAAGGCGACAGTGAGCCCTTCGACCACCGGATCCGCAGCACCGAGAACCAGATGAGGCAAGGCCGGCCCCTCCATCTGAAGGACGGCCAGATCGTGGTCGCGATCGGTAGCCAACAGCTTGACCCGCCGCAATTGGGAATCCGTCGCCCCCGGCGGACGAATCTGGACCGTCAGGGTCGCACCGTCCTGGTCGGTCGCGCCGGCGATCACGTGAGCGTTGGTGGCGACCAGATTGCCGTTTCCGACGACGAAGCCGGTTCCGCGCATGGTAAAGGGCGGGCTATTGGTGGCTTTATAGGTTCCGACCGCAACAATCGAAGGCTTGACGCGCACGATCGTTTCGGGAAGACCTTCGGCGCACGCGGAGCCGAAGAGAAGCATGCCCCAGAGCCAGACCCAGGCCCCTACCCACCGCCGCAGACTCATAGCGCGCATCCGAGCCCGTCCGGCGTCACATCAGGCGCGCCGTCCGGATCCGATTCAATTCCGGCGAAGGATCGGTCACCGAGGGATCGAAGGGGTGCTCGTCCTTACGGAAGAAATCCTTCACTCGCTTGACGTAGCCGCGGGTCTCTTCGAATGGCGGAATTCCGCGGAAGCGATTCACGGCACCCTCTCCGGCGTTGTAGGCCGCCGCGACCAGGGCGACATCGCCCCGGAAATAGGCCAGCAGCCAACGCAGGTAGGCCAGCCCACCGCGGATGTTTTCTTCGGGGTCGAAAGGTTTCTTGACGTTGAAGCGCGCCGAGGTCTCCGGGATCAACTGCATCAAGCCCTGGGCATTCTTGGGCGACACCGCGGCGGGATTGAAATTGGACTCGACGCGGATGACCGCCATCGCCAAGCGCGGATAGACGCCATACTGCGGGGCCAGGCGGGACACGATCTCGTATATCTTGCGCGCATCGGGGGATGCGTTAGCGAGAATCTCTTTCCCTTCGAGATCTTCCGGCGGTTCCGGATCGACCATGCACTCGGGCTTCTTCGCCACCGTATCGGTGAAGTAACGCAGCATGCGCTCGGCGTGGGAATGCCCTTGATCGGCCGCCAGCCGGAAGAAATAGGCGGCAAATTCGTCGTCGCGGCTTACCCCGCGGCCATTGGCGTAAATCCAGCCGATGGCGTACTGGGACTCGCCGTCGCCCAGACGAGCCGCCTCGCAGTAGAGCTTGACGGCCTGCCCAATGTCTCGTGGCACCCCTTCGCCATGTTCGTAGGACCGCGCTTCTGCCCGCAGGGCCTCCCCCTTGTGCGAGGAGAGGACATCGCCGGCCGAGGCCCAGGAGCATGCCAGCGCTAGGGCCAGCCCGAGCAGGGGACGAGCCCGGCGCATTGCGCTCCCGCGAAGATCTGGCCTCAAGAACATCGCCCGCCTCACAATCGCCAAAGGGTCGCCCCGGCCGCTTTGAACGCAGCCTGGTCGAATTGGCTCTTGACGTCGATCACGACGCCGTTTTCCTGCAACTTGCCCATGTACTCCCCCACCGGACGGGTCTTGATCTCCTTGTGGGACACGGCGGCGACGATGGCGGCCGCTTTGGGCAGCTTATCCCAGGAAACCAGATCCACCCCGTATTCATGGCGCGCCTCGCCAGGTTCGGCCACCGGGTCGTGAACGAGCACCTGGGCACCATAGGACTCCAACTCGCGAATGACGTCGATGACCCGCGAATTGCGCAGATCGGGACAGTCTTCCTTGAAAGTCAGACCGAGGACGATGATCGGCGTTCCCTTGACGCTCCAGCCATTTCGCACGAGGTGCTTGATGGTCTGCTCGGCGACGAACTTGCCCATGCCGTCGTTGATGCGGCGGCCGGCCAGGATGACTTCGGGGTGATAGCCGAGCATCTCCGCCTTGTGGGTCAGATAGTAGGGGTCCACGCCGATGCAGTGCCCCCCGACCAGACCCGGCCGGAAGGGAAGGAAATTCCATTTGGTCCCGGCAGCCAGCAGGACTTCCAGGGTATCGATGCCGATGCGGTCGAAAATGATCGCCAGCTCGTTCATCAAGGCAATATTGAGGTCGCGCTGGGTATTTTCGATCACCTTGGCCGCCTCGGCGACCTTGATGCTCGAAGCCTTGAAGACTCCGGCCGTGATGATGTCGCCGTAGATCTTGGCCACCAAGTCGAGAGTTTCAGGGGTATCGCCCGAGACGACCTTGACGATCTTGGTGACCGTACGCTCTTTATCGCCGGGGTTGATCCGCTCGGGAGAATAGCCGACGAAAAAGCCTTCCTTCCACTTCTGGCCGGACTTCTCCTCGATGATCGGGATGCAGATTTCTTCGGTCGCTCCCGGGTAGACCGTGGACTCGAAAACGATGGTCGCACCGCGCTTCAAGTTACGCCCCACGAAATCCGAGGCTCCGACCAGGGGACTGAAATCGGGTTGGTGCGCTTCGTCCACCGGGGTAGGCACCGCGACGACGACGAAATCCGCTTCCCGGATCACCGCCGGATCGGTACTCACCTCGAGTTGAGTAGCAGCCTTGAGATCCTCGGTACTCACTTCGCCAGTGGGATCGACAAAGCGGCGATAGTGGGCGATCTTTTCCGCAGAGAGATCGAAGCCCAGGGTACGGTACTTCTTGCCGAATTCGACCGCCAAGGGCAGCCCAACATATCCCAGTCCGACGACGGCAATAGTTGTCATAAATCGTTCCTCAGGTGATAGCGATAATAGGTTTTCAGATTTGTTTGAGCAGCTTCGCAACCTCGTCCTTGCCGGGATAGGCATCGCCGAGTTTGCTCAGAATATCGAGTTGGACCTTGGCCTCGGCCTTATCACCGGCCTGGACCAGGACGCGAGCGTAATTCAGTCGGATATCGGGTTTGGCATTGCCGATTTCCACCGCCTTCTTGAGCAGATCCTTTGCCCTGCCGACTTCGCCCTTCTCCATCAGCAGGCTGGCCAAGGTATCCATGACGACGGGTTGGTTAGGCGCCAGGGTATTGGCTTTTTCGGCAATTTCCAGCGCCTTGGGATCCTTCGCCTTGCCCATCGCCCAAGCCAGATTGTTCATGACTGCCGGGTTATTGGGTTGCTGTTCGAGAATGATTCGATACTGCTGCACGGCGCCCGCCCAATTTTGCTGCCGTCCCAACTGCTCGGCCATGAAGGAGCGGAACGCGGCATCCTTCGGATGATCCTTCAACCAGGACGCCGAGAAGCGATCCGCATCGGCCTTGTTGCCCGAGGCGTCTAGGGCCGCCAGAAGCTTGATCGCCAGAATCTCGGCAGCGGGAACCCGTTCCAGACCGGTGCGGTAGGCCTTGATCGCCTCGGGCCATTGCTTCTGGCTCGCCGCGATGTCGCCGGCAAATCCGTAGCCATGGGCTTCCTTGGGACGCTGCTTCTGAACGTCCTGGGCGATCGCCTGGGCTTCCCGGAAGCGCCCGCCCCCGAGGTAGAGCGCGATGAGTGCCCGCTGGCCTTCCAGGAAGTCCGGCTGGATCCCAAGAGCCTTGCGCAGGTTGCGGATCGCTTCCTCGGTATCCTTAGAAACCGCATTGACCTCGGCCATCTTGTAGAAAGGCAGCGGGGACTTGGGTTGCAGCGCCGAGAGTTTGCCGTAGGTCACCAGGGCCTGATTGCGATCTCCGGCGGCAAACTGGGCTTGGGCCAGGACGTCGACCAGCGCCGCGCTGTCGGGAAGCGCCGCCAGCGCATCCTGAGCGGCCGCCAGCGCTTTCTTGGGTTCCTTGCCGCGCAGATTGGCCTCGACCAGGGCTACCCGCGCCTTGACGTCCGAGGGATTGGCGGCAATCGCCTTGCCGATCAGGGCTACCACTTCGTCGAGATTGCCGCCACTGCCGGAAACGATGCCCGCCAGCGCCAGGTAGGCTTGTACGTTCTTGGGATCGGCAGCGATGACCGATTCGAAACGGCGTTTGGCGTCGTCGAGTTTCCCCGCTTGGACATCGAGTTCCGCAAGCTTTGCCGCCGCCGGATAGTGGGATGCCTTGATCGACAAAGCCTTCTCGAAGGCGGCCCGGGCACCCTCTCGATTCTTCATGGCGATCAGGATTTCGCCTCGCATGGTGAAGACCGCCGCATCATTCGGACGCTTCTTTTCGAGTCCTTCAACAGCCTTCAAGGCCTTATCCGGCTCGTTGCGCCGCAAGTGGGACGCGATCAACGCCATGTCGGCCGAAGTTCCGGTGTCGTCCGCGGCGACTGCTTCAAGGTCCGCGAACGCCCCCGTATCGCCTTCGGCCAACCGCACCATCGCGAGCCGAGTCCGTTTTGCCGGGTCGTTCGGATCGAGCTTGGCCGCTTTGCCGAAATACTCCTCGGACTTCTTGTAATCCTTCTGCTGCAGGAATACCAGTCCGGCAAGAGAGAGCATGGCAGGCGAGTTCTCGATCTTGGGGAGGAGCGGCTTGATCGTCTCAAGCGCTTTATCGCCCTGTCCCATCTTGAGGTAGGCAGAAATCAGCATCCGCTGGGCCAGCGGCAACTCCGCGCCATCCGCAAGAGCCTTGACCAGGTAATCCTCCGCCTGAGCGAAATTGCCCAGGCCGTATTCGACGACTCCGGCCAATTGGTTGGACAGGGGATTGGCCTGAACCACCTTGTGGTATTGGGAGATGAACTCCTTGGCCTGCTTGAGATCCTTGCGGGCAAACGCCAGCTCCGCATCGAACATGAGAATCTGGGGGTGCTTGGGCGCAATCTGC
The DNA here is from genome assembly GCA_035345935.1 of Rhodocyclaceae bacterium. Taxonomy (GTDB): domain Bacteria; phylum Pseudomonadota; class Gammaproteobacteria; order Burkholderiales; family Rhodocyclaceae; genus SSSZ01. Next base: position 13,420 of record DAORDK010000022.1, read on the forward strand.
TTGAATTGCCCGAGTGCAGCGGTCGCTTCATCGGCCTTGCCCAGATGGATCAACGAAGTCGTGAGGGCGATGTGGGCCGGGATGAATTTTCCGTTGGCGGCAATCGCCTTGCGATACTGCTCAAGCCCCTCGTTGACCTGCCCCTTGCGCATCAGCAGGTCTCCCTTGAATTTGATCGCCTCGGGGTCGCTGGCATGTTTGGCGAGGATCCCGTCAACCACGGCAATCGCCCCCTCGACGTCTTTCTCGCTCGCCTTGACCCGCGCCGACATCAGCAAGGCCGCCGGGTTCTCCGGCTGGACCGCCAACGCCTTTTCGAGAGCCGCCTTCGCCAGGTCAGGTTTGCCCAGCGCGCCATGGGACATGCTGACGATGGTCAGGAGGTCTGCACTGGCCGCCGGATCGGTCAAGGATACGTTTGCGAATTCCTCCACCACCTTCTTGGCCTGCCCACGGAAAGCGAGGGATTGAGCGAGCAGCGGAACGACCTGATCCTTGGCGAAATTCAGTTCCAGCGCCTTACGGAACTCAACCTCGGCTCCCGCGAAATTACCCTCTTGCATCAGGGTCTTGCCGAGCAGGTAGCGGGCTTCCGGGAGATTCGGATTGCTTTTCAGGGCATTCTTGAGTTGGATGGTCGCCGCCTTGGTATCGTGCTTGGCGAGATATTCCTTCGCTGAGCCCAGCAGCTTTTGCGGATCTTCGCCGCCGCAGGCCGCAAGCACAATCGCCAGCGCCAGCGCCGGCATGACCCGAGTTCCTACCTTCCTATTCATGAATCGTCCCCTTAATGGAATCATCAGTTGCATTATTTCAAGCCGAAGCGGTGCATCAGGTCATAGAGCGTCGGGCGGCTGATCGCGAGGAGTTCCGCCGCCCGGACCACGTTGCCATTGGCCCGACTCAGGGCAGAGATGACCGCCCGCTTCTCGGCTTCTTCTCGAATCTTGCGCAAATCCAGATCGCTCTCGTCATCTGAGGGCGTCAGCAACCCGATATCGGCACCGGTCACGACATTGCCATCTGCCATGATAACCGCTCGCTTGATGCAGTTTTCAAGTTCGCGCACATTGCCCGCCCACCGATGCCGCTCGATCGCCCGCACCGCATCTTCCGCGAGAGTCATCGTGCCGCGGTTCTGCTCGGCGGAAAATCGCTTGACCAAGGCGTGGGCAAGCAAGGCCGCATCGCCGGAGCGATCGCGTAGCGGCGGAATATCGATGACGATTTCGGCCAGCCGGTAATACAGGTCTTCCCGGAATTTACCCTCGGAAATCAGCGTGGTCAGGTCCTGATGGGTGGCGCAGACCACCCGGACATCGACCGGTATTTCCTGCCGCCCCCCGACTCGCTCGATCACTCGCTCCTGTAGGAAACGGAGAAGTTTGGCCTGGAGTGGATACGGCAGATCGCCAATTTCGTCCAGCATGAGCGTTCCGCGATGGGCCATTTCGATCTTGCCGGAGGTCGTCTTGGCCGCTCCGGTAAAGGCGCCCCGCTCGTAGCCGAACAATTCGCTTTCCAGCAGGTTGTCGGGAATGGCGGCGCAATTGATTGCGACGAATCGCTCGCCGCGACGTGCCGAGGCTTCGTGAAGTCCTCGTGCCAGCACCTCCTTGCCGGTCCCGCTCTCGCCAAGAAGCATGACGGTTGCCCCGCTCCCGGCCACTTTCTCTATCGTCCGGCAAATGCGCAGCATGCCCGGGTCCCGCGTAATGAGACCGGACAGGGCATCGGGCTGGCTCATTGCCTGAAGGCGCTTGTTTTCCTGTTGCAGATCGTAGAGCCGGAAGGCGCGGTCGACGGTCAGGGCAAGCAGCTCGGGCTCGAACGGCTTGGCAAAGAAATCATAGGCCCCCATGGCGACCGCCTTGAGCGCATTGGACCGATCGTTCTGGCCGGTCACCACAATCACCTTGGTGTCCGGAGCCACCGACAGGATTTGCTCCAGGAGCCGGAACCCTTCCGACACGGAATCCGGATCAGGAGGCAGGCCCAGATCCATGGTGACCACGGCAGGCTGATGCCGCCGAACTTGGCCGATGGCCGAGTCGAAATCCTCCGCGGTCAGGGCTTCGTATTGGTCGAAAGACCAGCGAATCTGCTTTTGGAGCGCCGGATCGTCCTCGACGATCAAGAGCGGCCTACCTCGTTCCGCGGTCATTCCTCTTTACCCCCGTTTTCATGCTTGCATTCATGGCAAACTGCGCGCCTCGTCTGGGCACTCCGAGCGGCGAGACGTTTCATGCCGCCTCCTGCCGCAAATCGGAACGCGAACTGACATCGAAAAGGGGCAGGAGAAGCGTCACCGTCGTTCCCTCGCCCACCTTGCTGTCAACCAGGATCTTGCCTCCCAATTCCTGGACGTACTGGGAACTCTCATAGGCTCCGATTCCCATGCCCGCCTGCTTGGTCGTCTGGAACGGCTTGAACAGGCGCTCCCGGATGAATTCCTGGGTCATGCCCGCACCGTTGTCGCCGACCTCGATCCTGGCGAGCCCCCCCTGCTTCTGCAACTTCACCCAGACGCGCCCAGGAACTTCCGTGGCGTCCAGGGAATTCTGCACCAGATGTCCCACCACCCGCTCAAGCCGTTCCTCCTGCCCACGGGTGGTCAGGTTCTCCGAGATTTCTAATTCGAGCTCCCGCCCCTGGGAGCGCTTGGCGCGAAGAATCCGCTGCAGCAGCGGCTCGAGCTCCACGCCAACCGGGGTCCCCGGAGGAGTGGCCCCTTCCCGCAACTGCAACATCAACTGGCGCATGCGCTCGACCGCATGCTCGACCGTCATCAGCATATCGCTCTGAAACTCCGGGTTGTCGCGATGGCGTTCGGCGTTCCTGATCATGAGCGACAGCTGGGTGACAATGTTCTTGAGGTCGTGAACGACAAAGGCCGACATCCGATTGAAGGCATCGAACTTGCGCGCCTCCAGCAGGGCTTCGGTCGCCTGCATCTGGGCAAGGAAACTTGCCGCTTGGCGACCGGCGGTCTTGAGCAAATCATTTACTTCCCAATTGACATCGACGGCGGTCCGGGCGCTCCCCAAGACCACGAAGCCAATCAAGTCCTCGCCGATCACCAGGGGCACCACCAGCCACGCATTGGGAATCTCGGAAATCCACTCCGGGAGCTGGAGTCCCTCGTAACGCTTGGCATAGCACCGGTATTCCTCGAGGTTGACGACCCAGCCGCTTTCCCGCAGAAAGGTACAGAAAGACGAATCGGCGGGTTCCACCGCCTGGACTCCGGCAAGATTCCAGCGCGCCGACTGGGTGAACAGGAGTCGCGAGGGTTCCCTGAGCCAAAGAGACCCCGCCGGGCTCTCCAACATGTCGGCCAGACCGCGAATGACCTGGAGATACATGGCCTGCGGAGATTCCTGTGCGGACAGCGTGTGGGTGAATTTGAGCCACTCGTCGCGGTAATCGTAGCGGTAGCGGAAGAAATGCTTGCCCACGATGACGCGAAGCTTTGCCCGCATCGCCCCGGAGACCGCCAGGACCCCCAGGACCATGATGGCAGCGAAGACCAGCGCAATCTGAAGTGCACGCCCCCACTCGCCTCCGAAATAGCGGACGTAGTACCCAACCGCCGCCATGAAGAGCAGGTAAACCCCGGCAAAAAGAAGGCTCGCCGAGTGAAACGCAGCCTTCTGGGAAAGCCGGATCTTGGCCACCCAATCGCGGCTTCGGCTGGTCGAGACCGCGAGCAGGGGAACTACCGCCGCATAAACGTAGCCGCGTATGCTGTACGCGTCGACATCGAGCCGATTGAACAGGAGCGCATCGGAATACATGTACAAGTCGTATACCCAGACGCCCAGCAACCCCAGACACAAGGGCTTGATATTCCAGAGCGAATCGGCTGCGGTATTGCGGAAGAGCTGTTCGAGCAAGACCAGGGAAAAGACGATCATTCCGACCGCGTGAATCAGATGGATTCTCTGAAGCGCTTCCGCCGCTATCCAACCGAGGGGTGGTGCGAGCTGGATAAGCACGCCGCTGACTACCAGGGCACCGGCGAGCAACGCCAGTTTGACGAAGACTCGCTCGCTCCCCGGGTTTCTATTCGGAGCGCGGCAGACGAGCAGGAGAAAGACGTACCATCCGCCATAGCGGAGCACATCGGCTATGGCACCGGCCAGCCAAAAGAATGGTTGGCCCGTAGCGGCGAACGCCGCCCCGAAAACCGCCCATAGTGCGGAGAGCCCCACGGCGACCAGCATAGCCCCGGCGCGCCGCCCCATTTCCGACGAACGCGCGACGAAGGCCAGGAACGCGGCGAGGATTCCGTAGCTCACCGCGGCAAGGCCAAAACTCAACAGGATGACGGTGGTCAGGCTGCGGTCCATCTTTAGAAGTGAGGGAGTAGGCCGGTCAGGCCGGGATTACTGCGCGCCCTTGGCGGTCAGCACAACGCCTACGGTTTCCATCAAGACGACGAGATCAAGGAAAAGCGAGTGGTTCTTGACGTAATAGAGGTCGTATTGAAGTTTTTCCGCCGAATCCTCGACAGACGCGCCGTAATGGTAACGTACTTGAGCCCAGCCCGTAACGCCGGGCTTGACGCTGTGGCGCACTGCGTAAAACGGAATCTCCTTGGTCAGTTTGTCGACGAAGAACGGACGCTCCGGCCGGGGGCCCACGAGGCTCATGTCTCCCTTGAGGACGCTGATCAACTGGGGCAATTCGTCGATACGCAGTTTACGGATCACGCGGCCCACCTTGGTGACGCGATCGTCCCCGGCCACCGCCCAACGGGGTTTGCCGTCCTTCTCGGCGTCGGTTCTCATGCTGCGAAATTTGATGACGTGGAACAAACGACCGTTGTAGCCCACCCGTTCCTGACGATAGAAAACCGGGAATCCGCTCTCAAGGACAATGAACAGCGTCGTCAGGGCCATGACCGGCGCCGCGAGCATGAGCAGAATCAGCGAACAGACCAGGTCGAAGGCCCGCTTGACCAACGAGCGGAAGACATCCTGGCGGAACCCGTCGCCGAAGATGAGCCAGCCGGCGTAGAGGGAATCCAGCCGGATTTGACCGAGGGTCTGCTCGAAATGGCTGGCAAGATCATAGACCCGCATCCCATTCAGGCGACAGTCCAGCAACTCCCGCAGAGGAAGAACACCGCCCCGCCGTTCGGTGACCGCAACCACGATTTCCGCGGCGTTTTGCTTGGCTGCCGTATCGGAAAGCGAATCCTTCCGCGACAGGATCATATCGACCGGAACCTTGACTTCCTCTTCCGTGGGACTGGGATAAAACCCCACAATGAGCGCCGAGGGATCGGATTTCACGAGGGCTCGTTGAACCGCCAGGGCCTTTGCGCCCACGCCGAAAACCAGGATCCGCCGCAGCAGCATCTGCGTCGGCGAGGAATGGGCCGAATTGACCCGATTGACGAGCATGCCGAAGACCGCCGACATGGCGGAAAGCTGGAGAAATTCGCGGCTCATCTGAACCGCCGGCAGGAGGACGAACAACCCGTAGGCCAGCGGTACCGCAAGATAGAGAGAGAGGACTGCTCGTGCTCGCGTCTGCTGGACCGTGCGGCTGTGAACGCGCTGGTAGAACCCCAGCCAGGCGTTCAGCGTAAGCACGCAAATCGCCAGGATGACTGCATAGATTGCGACTCCATGGAGATCGACGGGCAATCCGCTGTCGACCCACATGGTTGTCAGCACGATCCCGACGACCACGAAGGAGAAGTCGAACAGCACCTGCATCAACGTGCGAAACCCGACCCAGTGATTGAAGACCTTGACCAAATCTGACTCCCCACCCCAATTCTCAGACAACAGCCGGAAACCGATGGTCATCGGATTCGACCCGGGCGGCCGATACGGCCTTTGCCCAACGGATAGCACTGAGCACACTTTACTCGCGGTGTGCGTTGCACAAAAGGCACTATTTCACAGTGACTGGCGGCGGCCTCGCCGCCCCTTTTGCACTGGCGATCACCACCTCGCGCAACCAATCTATCGTCGCCTCCGCAACCGCGTCGCGGTCTCTCCGCGTCGAGAAAGTGTGATTGGCTTCAGGGTAATCCCGGCGTGTGACATTCTCTGCGTCGATCAGACCCGCCCAATTCTTTTGCGAAGCAGCAGCGAGTTCGAATTCCTTGGCCGTATCGTCCTGGCCGCTCAAGATCAGGAGTAGCGGCCCGCCAAAGTGGCGCCACGCCAAGGCCATGCGATCCTGATAGTCCAGGTCCCGAGTATCCGATGCTGGCGCCTTGCGCCGGGCGACGAGCAATTTGCGGGCGAATTCGCCTGTTGAACGGATGAGATTGACCTTGCCGCCGAGAAGCTTCATCCAGAAGGCCCGGTCGAGCAGGCGCCGCACGTAATAGTGACGAATCTGGGTCTGCGCCTGGGTCACTTCGGAGCGAACCCAGGGATTGAGTATGCTCATCGCGATGACCCGCGGGTCGCGGGAACGCTCCCAATACATGAGCGCCGCCGACGCAGCGTCGCAGAGTCCCCAGAGCACGAACGACGTACCCGGACATAGGCGGGAAAAGGCGTCCAGCGCAGCGCTTATGTCCTGGTCGAGATCGCGAAAATCCCGGGGAGCGCCTTCGCTGTCGCCCATCCCCCTAACGTCGAATCGCAGGGCTGGGAATCCCGCCGCAGCCAGATGCCTGGCCAGGAGGACGAATTGCCGGTGACTGCCGACGCGGTATTGGGGCCCGCCTACGATGAGGAGCACCCCGACGGCACGGGGTTCGGAAGGCAAGGCGGCCAAGCCGATGATCCGCTCCCCCTGGCACTCGAAACCCAGGCACTCTTCCCGGTAATCAGCCACGGCAAGACTCCTCGAGGGCGTCCAGGCTGGCCGCGACCAGATCCGGTGCCTCTTCGACTTCGACCGTCTGCCAGAACCCTGGGCCTGCAGTCACCGCCGTAGCGACCCGATATCCCGCCGCCGTCCACGCCGCCGCTTGCTTGAGCGCTGCCGGCGCCAGCGTGGCCCCTTCGCGGGTCGAGACTTCAAACCAGATCACGCGCCCGGCCCGGCCAGGCGGCGTCAGGGCAGCGGCCGCCAAACCATCGGTCAAGGCCGGCGCCAGGTCGTATCCGGCGACTTCGACGATTTCCCCGGCGGCCATGGCGCGGCTCAATTCCTCCGACGCGCCCCGCGAGTCGCCGCGGACCAGTTCGCCTGCCAATTTCAAACGAAGGAATTGTTGCAGGTGCTGCTTTCCCGATAGGACGGGCTGCCAAAAGAGGAAGTTGAAGCCCCCGCCGATCTTCCTGGCCGCTTCGACCGCGACCAGGCAACCGCCGCGCAGCCCCCAGAGCCAGGGACGGAAGCCGGCACGCTCTGCGAGCCAATCGACCGCCAGTTCGACGTCTTCAAGCCAGGCATCCCAAGCGGCGTCGCGAAAATCCCCCGCACTCTCACCACAACCGGCCAGATCGATCTGCAACACGGCCCACCCTGCGGAAGCCAGCGCCCGCGACTGCAGGGCGGCCATGCGCCGCGATTTGTTCATTTCCTCGGCGAAAGGATGGACGTAAACGACCGCTCCGCAGGGAGCGACCCCGGTCGCCGGGCCGTGGTAGAGACAAAATCGCCTTGCGGAGCCCGCTCCGAGATAAAACGGCTCCGCCGCCATGGGAATCAGGCGGCCAAACGGCCTTCGACGAATTCTAGAAGGGAACCGACAGTGGCAAAGGTGGCTCCGTCGATTTCGTCGTCTCCAACGCTGATGCCGAAGCGCTCTTCGAGCGAGGTCAGGACGGCGACGACGGCCATCGAATCGAGTTCGGGAATCGCCCCGAGCAACGGCGAATCCGCCGTCAACTGGGCAGCCCGGCCGTTCAACCCGAGAATCTCGTCCAGAATGTCCAGCAATTCCTTCTTCGTATCCACAGCGCCTCCGACAACGCAATCCCTCGCCCGCCGGGGCGACTCCCCCGACCGTCAACGGGCGTGGATTATACGGCTGGAAACCCACTGTGGTTGTGATATTTTCCGCACCGTACGGGGAGTGCGCGAGGGATAATCTGCCCTCGGCCGGGAGCCTGCCTGCGGCGGGACGCCCCTCCGGATTCATCCCAGAAACTACGCGAAGGTCGCCCCATCGTGCCCGACTCCACCTTGCTGCCCGAACTCATCGCCTTGAGTGCTTCGCGCTCGCCGGACTCTCCCGCCCTCACCTATGGGGGCAATACGCTGTCCTACGCCGAACTGGATCGCCTTCAGCGCCAGTTCCGGAACGGCCTCCTGGCCCTTGGGCTGGAGCGTGGGGAGCGGGTCGCCGTCTATCTCGAAAAACGCTTCGAAACGGTCGTGACCAGTTTCGGCGCCACGGCAGCGGGAGGGGTCTTCGTCCCCCTCAATCCTCTGCTCAAACCCGACCAGGTCGCCTACATCCTGCGCGACTGCAATGTCCGGGTCCTGGTGACGTCGCCGGAACGCCTCGCCCTGCTCGCGCCTGTCCTCCCGGCCTGCCACGATCTGCGGCAGGTCGTCGTCACCGAGGGCAAGACCGATCTTTCCGCACCGCATCCCATAGCCTTCGAAGGCTGGACCGATGTCCTGGCGAGTCCCGAGGCCCCCGGCCACCGGGTCATCGACACCGACATGGCGGCGATTCTCTATACCTCCGGGAGCACGGGCAAACCCAAGGGCGTCGTGTTGAGCCATCGCAACATGGTGGCCGGAGCGAAAAGCGTCGCCAGTTATCTCGATAACCGCCCCGCGGACACGCTGCTGGCCGCACTTCCCCTCTCTTTCGATGCCGGTTTCAGCCAACTGACCACGGCTTTCCACGTCGGCGCACGGGTCGTGCTGCTCAACTACCTCCTGCCCCGGGATGTCCTCAAAGCCCTCGAGCGGGAGAAAGTCACCGGGCTCACCGCGGTCCCCCCGCTCTACATCCAGCTGTCGCAGTTGGAGTGGCCGACCACCATTACCGAACACCTGCGCTATTTCGCCAATACCGGGGGCCGCATGCCCCGCGAGACCCTGGCGGCGCTGAGGTCCCGCCTGCCGCGCAGCCAGCCCTTCCTGATGTACGGACTCACCGAGGCCTTTCGCTCGACCTTCCTGCCCCCCGAAGAGGTCGACCGCCGTCCCGATTCGATCGGCAAAGCCATCCCCAATGCCGAAATTCTGGTCCTGCGCGAAGACGGTTCGCCCTGCGCCGCCAACGAGCCGGGGGAACTGGTCCACCGGGGCGCCCTGGTCGGCATGGGTTACTGGAACGATCCGGAGAAGACCGCCGAACGCTACAAACCCCTTCCCGCCCATGCGCCGGGCCGCGAACCCGGCCTGGTCCTGCCCGAAATCGCTGTTTTCTCCGGCGACACGGTACGCTGCGATGAAGAAGGCTTCCTCTATTTCATCGGCCGCCGCGACGAGATGATGAAAACCTCGGGCTATCGGGTGAGCCCCACCGAAGTGGAAGAAATCCTCTACGCCACGAAACTGGTGGGCGAGTGCGTCGCCTTCGGGGTCGACCATCCCAGTTTGGGGCAGGCCATCCAGGTCATCGCCACGCCGCCGCCGGAAGGTACTGCGGATTCGGCGACCCTGCTCGCCGAGTGCCGCCAGCGCATGCCGGCGTACATGGTCCCGGCAGGGATCGAGTTCCGCGCCGGACCGCTCCCCCGCAACCCCAATGGCAAGATAGACCGCAAGACCTTGTCCAGCGAATGGATCGCCGCCCATGACCAGTGAGCGTCGCGTGCCCGTCCACGCTCCCATGGACGGATTTCAGTACTGCGAGGGTGAACTCCAGGTGGGCGGCCTCCCCCTCTCCCGCCTCGCCGCCCAGGCTGGCCAAACCCCCTTCTACGCCTACGACCGCAGGCTGCTCGCCGCCCGGGTAGCCGAGCTGAGGCAATGCCTCCCGCCGGAGGTCAAACTGCACTACGCCATGAAGGCCAACCCGATGCCCGCCCTGGTCGGCCATATGGCGCGCTTGGTGGATGGGATAGACGTCGCCTCGGGAGGCGAACTCCGGGTCGCCCTCGATGCCGGTGCAGACCCGCGGGAAATCAGCTTTGCCGGCCCCGGAAAGAGCGTCGGCGAACTGCGCCAGGCCGTGGCCAGCGGAATTCTGATCAATGTCGAATCCTTCCGCGAAGTCGGACTCCTGTCCGAAATCGCGCAGCAAACGGGCTGGCGCGCCCGGGTCGCCGTCCGCGTCAATCCGGATTTCGAACTCAAGGGTTCGGGGATGAAAATGGGGGGAGGCGCCAAGCAGTTCGGCGTCGACACCGAGGAAGTCCCGCGACTCCTGGAGAGCATCGGCCGGCAAGGCCTCGACTTCGAGGGTTTTCACCTGTTCGCCGGCTCCCAGAATCTGCGCGCCGAATCGATCTGCGAGGCCCAGTGCAAGGCCTACGAGCTGGCGGTTCGGCTGGCAGGCCACGCCAGTGCGCCGGTTCGCTTCGTCAACCTGGGCGGCGGATTCGGAATTCCATACTTCCCTGGCGAAACCCGCCTGGATACCGCTCCCATCGGGGCCAATCTGGCAGCTCTCGTCTCCCGGGCGGCCAACGACCTACCCGGAGCCGCACTGGTCATCGAGCTCGGCCGCTATCTGGTCGGCGAAGCCGGAATCTACGTGTGCCGCGTCATCGACCGCAAGGTTTCCCGGGGACAGGTCTTCCTGGTCACCGACGGCGGATTGCATCATCACCTTTCGGCATCGGGGAACTTCGGTCAAGTCATCCGCAAGAACTATCCTGTCGCCATCGGCACCAAAGGGCCTGAGACGGCAAGGGAAATCGCTTCGGTCGTCGGTCCCCTCTGCACCCCCCTGGATACCCTGGCCGATCGCATGGATCTGGCCGTCGCGGAACCCGGCGATCTGGTCGTCGTTTTCCAGTCCGGGGCCTACGGCGCCAGCGCGAGCCCGCAGCGCTTCCTTTCGCACCCGGCCGGCGTTGAATTGCTGGTATGACGATCCGGGAGGCGGACGTTTCGCAACCGCAGAGCGTGGTTCTGGCTCCCATTTCGGCTGAAGCCAAACCGCGCCAGCGCTCCACCCGGCTGGTGGAAGTCGATTCCCTGCGCGGCATCGCTGCGGTCGCCGTCGTTCTTTTCCATTTCACCACCCGATTCGATCAGCTCTACCACCACGACGCGCAGCCCTGGATGTCCTTTTCCCTGGGGCATTTAGGGGTGAATCTCTTTTTCATCATCAGCGGCTTCGTGATCTTCATGACCATCGAGAAGGTCAACCGCCCAATGGACTTCGTGGTGACGCGCTTCAGCCGGCTGTATCCCGCCTACTGGGCTGCCGTCGCCTTGACCTTTTCGATCACCCATCTCCTGGGACTCCCCGAGCGCACCGTCGATCTTTTCTCGGCGCTGGCCAATCTGACCATGGTCCATTCGCTGTTCTTCGGAATTCCTCACGTGGATGGCGTTTATTGGACATTGCAGATCGAGTTGCTGTTTTACCTGGGAATGTTTTTGCTGCTCATCACCCACCGCCTGGAACGCATTCACCTGGCGCTCTTCGGACTCCTCGGCCTGCGGCTCATCTACCTGATCGCCGAGCAGGGAATGGGAATCTCTCTTCCGTGGATCCTCTACAAATTCCTCATCCTCGGGCAGATCCCCTGGTTCGCCATCGGCATCACCGTTTTCCGCCTGGCCTTTCATCGTGACTCCCACACTCGGCGCGACGGCGCAGTCCTCGTCGCCGCCTTGGCGCTTCTCCTCGCCGGCGACGGCCCGGGAATCGCCCTCCTGGCCACCGCCTTCGCCGGTCTCGTCTATGGCGCCGCGACCGGACGCATCGGCCTGCTGCGGAACCCGATCCTGGTCTGGCTGGGCGCCATCTCCTACACCCTCTACCTGGTGCACGAATATATCGGCTGGAGTGTCATGCTCACCCTGCGTGCGGCAGGCTGGAAGACCGATGCCACGATCCTGGCGGCCATCGCCGTCAGCCTGATTCTCGCCTCGCTCATCACCTACACGGTCGAACGGCCGGCCATGAACCGTATCCGCGCGTGGTATCGTCAGAAAACCGCCTCCGCCGCTGGCTGATCGTTTCGCTCGTTGCCAACGGCGTCCTGGTCGCGCTTGGCTTCGTGGCGCTCGTCTACAAGCTCGGCCTCTTTTCGGAACGCGATAAAGCGCAAGGCGACCAAGTCCGGTTTTCCGAAACCCGCCTCTATCGCAGCCTGGTCAGCACGGCTCGCGCGATGCCGCCTCATCCGGGTGCTGTCGTCTTTATCGGCGATTCGATGATCGACTACGCGCCGCTCACCGAATTGTTCGGCCCGGACGCCTTGAATCGCGGAATCGCCGGCGATCGGCTGGAAGAAATCGCCCGTCGAATCGATGAAATCGGGCGCCATCGGCCCGCCACGGTGGTCCTGTGGGCCGGCATCAACGACTTGGCTGCCGGCCGCAACTGCGCGCAAACCAGCGCCGCAATCGCCGCCTTGGCGAGAAGCTTGAGCAGCGGCCCCGACGCTTCGCGCGTGATTGTTGTTCCCCCGGCGCCGGTGCGTCCCGAAGAAAGCCGTCATCCCGCAGGGATCAACGACCAGATTCGTTGCACCTGCACCCTACTGAGCAAGGAATTGAAGGGCACTTCGGTGGTTGTGGTCGATCCGGCGCAAGTTCTTGCCGATCCCTCCGGACAACTGCGGGCCGAATACACCTATGACGGCGTACACCTCAACGGGCAGGGCTATCTCGCCTGGGGACGCCTGATCAGTCCGCTTCTGGGCCAGCCCAAGGCTCCGGAGGGGTGAAACAGGCCGCCTGGCCGTGCAGGCAACCCGCCCCATCGACCAGATTCCACACCGTCGCTCCGGCAATGCGGAACCGGCGCCCATCGGCGGCGATGCGCACGCCGGCGTAATCGTCGATATAGCCAAGGCGCCGCACCTGGTCCAGCAGCCGCGCCCGCTCTTCCCGGGCCACCGGTTCGGCGGAAAAACGCGAAGGCAGACGGGTGAAGGTGGCGAAATCCATGGCGAATACCGCAAGCGCCAATCGATTGCCGTAGAAGAAGACCGGATCTTCCTCGACGCCATGGGCCACGATGACCCGCGGCGACTCCCAGAGCGCCCGGGCGAGCTCCAGCCCGGGCGGGACCAGGTCGCGGCCGGTAAGGCGGCGGTAGCTCTCGGCCAGGAGCGCCAAGCGCGGATCGTTGGGCGAAATCATCGCCGCCATGATACCGGTCCGGCCAACGCTTGACGCTGGCCCTGCATGGACCCTAGACTGGAGCCCATGGATTCCTTCGTCCCTTTCCTCGCCCTGCTGCTCACCGCCGTACTGATGCGCCGCATCGCCCTGCGTCGCTGGCAGGCCGGCGGCCGCCCGGCAAAGGTGACGATCCGATGACCCGCTGAGTCATCCCCGAATCGACGCCGATTCCCCGAAGGCCGCGCACCGCAAGGTTCGCGGCCTTTTCTTTTCCCCCACCCCCTAAGGAAATCGCCATGGCCCTGACCTGCCCCACCCTGACCGCCCATCGCCGCGCAAACGACCGCGTTTGTTGGCGCCCCCGTGCAACAACCCTCCGCACCCGGCTCGCCCCCCTCCATCCGCCCTCGCCCTGACGAAAGGAAGCCCCGTGTCCGTCCCCAGCGCCTACCTCGCCGTCGTCGCCATCTGGTCCACCACTCCGCTGGCCATCCAATGGAGCGCCCTCGGCACCACCTTCGCCTTCGCCGTCATGGCCCGCATGGTCATTGGCCTCGCCCTCGCCCTTGCGCTGATCGCCCTCTGCCGCATTGACCTGCCGCTGCACCGCCGCGCCCGCCAGAGTTATGTCGTCGGCGGACTGGGCACCTTCGGCGCCATGCTGGCCACCTACTGGGGCGCCCGGTACATCGATTCCGGGCTGGTTTCGGTCCTCTTCGGACTCACCCCCCTGGTCACCAGTGTGTTCGCCGCCCTCTGGCTGAAGGAAGACAGCTTGCGCCCAGCACGCCTCGCCGGCCTCGCCCTCGGCCTTGGCGGATTGGCGCTCATATTCGTCACCAACCAGGAAGTCGCCGGCCCCCAGGCGGTTTACGGCATTGCAGCCCTTCTGCTGGGGGTGGTGATCTATGCGGCCAGCCTGGTCGGCCTGAAGCGGATAGGCGACCGCAGTCCGCCCCTGGCCACCACCGCCGGTACCCTGGTGGTAGCCGTCCCCCTCTTCGTCGCCACCTGGTGGCTGACGGACGAAGGCCTGGCCCCGGCAGCCATGCCTTCGCGTGCAGGGGCGGCCATCGTCTATCTCGGCGTTTTCGGCTCGGTAGTCGGCTTCTCCCTCTATTACTACGTGATCAAGCACCTGGAAGCCAGCAAGGTGGCCCTGATCACCCTGATCACGCCGGTACTGGCGCTCCTGCTCGGCCACCTGGCCAATGGGGAGGCCGTGCAACCGCGGGTCTGGCTCGGTGCCGCGCTGATCAGCCTGGGACTGGCAGTACACCAAGGCCGGGAGTGGTTCGCCCGGACGGCTGCCGCCGACGGCTGACAGGCTTGACGGCCGCGCCCGCTTGGGGCGCCGGCCGTTTCCCTCTATCCTTGGCGCCATGCGCGGCCCGGTTCCCGTCATCGTCTTCGCCCAGCTGTTCGGTACCTCGTTGTGGTTTTCGGCCAACAGCGCGGCGGACGACCTGGTGCGGGCCTGGGGCGTCGCCCCGGCGGCCATCGGCACGCTGACCAACGCCGTCCAGCTCGGCTTCATTCTGGGCACCCTGAGTTTCGCCATCACCGGACTCGCCGACCGCTACGCCGCGAGCCGCATCTTCGCCGTCTGCGCCGTCCTGGGCGCCCTCTTCAACGCCGTTTTCGCGCTCTTCGCGGACGGTCTGGCAAGCGGCGTTCCCCTGCGTTTCGCCGTCGGGTTCTGCCTGGCCGGGGTCTACCCCCTGGGCATGAAGCTGGTCGTCAGTTGGGTGCCGGAGCGGGCGGGCACCGCTCTGGCTCAATTGGTCGGCATGCTGACGCTGGGCACCTCCCTGCCGCACGGCGTGCGTTTTGCCGGCGCCGGCTGGTCCTGGCAGCTCACCCTACTGGTCTCCAGCGCCCTGGCGCTGGCGGCGGCAGTCCTCATTCTCAAGCTGGGCGACGGCCCCCACCTCAAGCGCAGGCACGATGCGCCGCCTCTCCGCCTCGGGCGGGTCTTCCATGCCTTCTCGGCGCGGGATTTCAGGGCTTCGGCCCTCGGGTATTTCGGACACCAATGGGAGCTCTACGCCTTCTGGACTCTGGTGCCCACCCTGGTGGTCCTGGCGGGAATCGCCGAGCCCGGCAGCCCGGCGCTCTCCGCCTGGTCTTTCGCGACCATAGGGATCGGCGCCTTGGGCTGTATTGCCGGCGGCTTCTGGAGCCAACGCATCGGCAGCGCCCGGGTCGCCGCCGCGGCCCTGGCGGTCTCGGCCTTGTGTTGCGCCGTCTTTCCCCTGACCGGAGCATGGCCGCCGTGGGCAAAAATGGCCCTGCTCCTGGCCTGGGGCACTACCGTCGTCGCGGATTCGCCCCATTTCTCCGCCCTCTCCGCCCGCGCCTGCGCTCCGGAGATCGTCGGCAGCGCCCTGGCCATCCAGAATTCCCTGGGCTTCGCCATCACCATGATCTCGATTCAACTGGGCACCCTCTGGGTCGGCCGGTGGGGCCTGGACATCGCCTGGCTGCTGATGCCGGGACCGCTCCTCGGGCTGTGGGGATTATTCCCCCTCTGGCGACGGCGTTTGGTCAAAAACCCGTGATCGGCGAGAATACCGGCATTCTGCCCAACCGCTTGCTGCTCATGGACAACCTGATCAAGGATACCGCCACGCTGGAACTCGCCGCCTGGCTCGATCCAGGGGCCGAGTTGCCGGGTTGGGACATCCTCAAGGGCAGTCCCTTCGGCGCCACCCTGGCGGCCCCGGAAGGCGGCGAACCGACTCCCGGCAGTCAATTGGTGACGGTGCAGAACTACTTCGCCGAATACCACCTGGAGTACTTCCGCCAGCGGCGTTACAACCACTTCCCCAGCCGCTTGCACGCCCTCATCCTGTTCGCGACGCGCACCGATGCGATGACTTTCCGCACCAAGCACCCGGACCGCGTGTTCGGCAAGGATCTGGTCGGCGCCCGCACCAAGGGGCCCTACATCTGCTCCTTTCACGACGCCAGCTGGCTCGACTATCTACGCCTGCCCCACAGCCTCTCGCTGACCGCCCTCGACGAAGTCGCCGAGCACTATTGGTCCGGACGCACCGTGGAGGAAATCGGCCTCACCTTCATGAACGAACCCTGGCAGGAGCCGCCGGTCATCGAAGCCCTCTTCCAGGGCTCCCTGGAGCCGCTCTGGGGTTATCCCCGCACCGGCTTCCTGCCCGGTTTCGCCTGATATGAAGCCACCCCTGCGGTCCCGCCGCTGCCGCCCCCTCAAAGGAGAGCAGGCTGCCGGCAACCTGCTTTACATGCCCGGCAAGGTCCGCGAAACCCTCGCTGCCCCCTTCGGGGCGACCGAACGGGAGACCTGATGATGCCCTTGCTGCGCCGCCTTGCCATAGCCGCCATCCTGCTGGCGGTCATCGCCACCCTCCTGTGGTGGGCCACGCGGCCCAAGCCGATTCCGGTGGTCTTGAAGGAGGTCGCCACGGGAAGCGTGGAATCCACCGTATCCAATACCCGGGCGGGCACCGTCGATGCCTGCCAGCGCACCAAGCTTTCCACCATCCAGGGCGGGCGCATCGAATTCCTCGGGGTCAAGGAAGGCGATCGGGTGAAGCAGGGCCAGCTCCTCATGAAGTTGTGGAACGACGACCAGCAGGCCCAGGCCGCGCTGGCTCAGACCCAGATTGCCCTCGCCGAGAAAAGGGTCACGGAAGCCTGCGTCGTCGCCGCCAATGCCGAACGGGAAGCCGAACGCCAAGCCAAGCTCCGCGCCCAGGGCTTTGTATCCGTCGGCAAGGAGGAAGCGGCCCGCACCGATGCCGAAGCCCGGCGAGCGGCCTGCGCGACTGCCAAGGCGGACGTCGCTTCCGCCCAGGCCAAGTTCAAGGCCACCCGGGTCGAGCAGGGCCGCACGGCGCTCTATGCGCCCTTCGACGGCATCGTCGCCAAGATCGTCGGCGAACTGGGCGAATATTCCACCCCATCGCCGCCCGGCGTACCGACACCGCCGGCCATCGACCTCATCGACGACACCTGCCTTTACGTCACCGCCCCCATGGACGAGGTCGATGCGCCCAAGATCAAGCCCGGCCAGCCGGTGCGCATCAGCCTCGATGCCTTGCCGAAACAGGCGCTTCCCGGCAAGGTACGGCGGGTCGCCCCCTATGTGTCCGCTGTGGAAAAGCAGGCGCGCACGGTCGATATCGAGGTGGATTTCGAGGCGCCCGAGTCGGCCGGCAAGCTGCTGGTCGGCTACAGCGCCGACGTGGAGATCCTGCTTGCGGTCCGCGAGAACGTGCTCCGCATTCCCACCGCTGCCCTGCTCGAGGGCAACCGGGTCCTGGTCTATAACCCGGAGACGGAAAGACTCGACGAGCGCACGGTCAAGACCGGCCTCGCCAATTGGGAGTACACCGAGATCGCCGACGGCCTGCGGGCCGGCGATCGCATCGTCACCTCCCTGGAAAAAGAGGGCGTCAAGGCCGGCGCCCGGGTAGTACCGGACGACAAGGTCAAGGCTGGCAAATAGGCCATGCCCCTCATCGAGCTGACCGGCATCGAGCGGGTTTTCCAGCTGGGGGACAGCGAAGTCCATGCCCTGGCCCAGCTCGATCTGGCCATCGACGCCGGCGAGTATGTGGCGGTGATGGGACCTTCCGGTTCCGGAAAATCGACGCTCCTGAATCTCCTGGGCCTTCTCGACCGACCCGACGCCGGCGTCTACCGCCTGGAGAACCGCGACGTCACCACCCTGTCGCCGGAAGAGCAAGCTCGCGTACGCAGCCGGCGCATCGGCTTCGTCTTCCAGAGCTTCCACCTGGTACCCCGGCTCACCGCCGCCGAGAACATCGCCCTCCCCATGACCCTGGCCGGAATCCCTCCCCGTCAGCGGGCCGAGCGGGTGGGCCGGGCATTGCAGGATTTCGGCCTGGAACATCGGGCCGACCACCGCCCGGACCAGCTTTCCGGTGGTCAGCGCCAGCGGGTGGCCATCGCCCGCGCCACCATCATGGAACCCGCCTTGCTTCTGGCCGACGAGCCCACCGGCAACCTGGACCGCCATACCGGCGACGAAGTCGTTCACCTGCTGGAAGAACTCAACGGCCGCGGCGTGACGCTGGTGGTCGTGACCCACGACCCCGCCCTTGGCGCCCGCGCCAAGCGGCAGCTGGTGATGGAAGACGGGCGCCTCAAGCAGGACAGCTCGACGCGAGTCTGACATGCGTACTGCCGACATCCTGCGCTTCGCCCGCGACGCCGCCCTCGGCACTCCCTTGCGGACCAGCCTCTCGGTGCTGGCCATGTCCATCGGCGTCGCCGCCGTGGTGGTCCTCACCGCCCTGGGCGACGGCGCCCGTCGCTATGTCGTCGGTCAGTTCGCTTCCCTCGGCACCAATCTGGTCATCGTCCTCCCCGGCAAGACGGGTACCGGCGGCTTCAATCCGGCCACCGCCATCACCAGCACGCCCCGCGATCTCACGGTGGATGACGCCGCGGCCTTGCTGCGCGCGCCTGCCGTCAAACGCCTCGCCCCCCTGGCGGTGGGCACCTCGGAACTCAGTTTTGGCGGAAAATTAAGGGAAGGCATGGTCGCCGGCTCGACGTCCCAACTTCTCGAAGTGCGCAATTTCGAACTCGCCCAGGGTCAGTTCCTCCCCGACGAGGATTGGAATCGCGGCTCCCCCGTGGTGGTGATCGGGGCCAAGATCCGCGAGGAAATTTTCGGCGCCACTCCCGCCATCGGCCAACTGGTAAGGGTCGGCGACCGACGGGTGCGGGTGGTGGGAGTCCTCAAGTCTGCCGGTACCGGCCTGGGCATGGATACCGATCAGTTGATCATCGTTCCCGTGGCGCTGGCCCACGCCCTGTTCAATTCGAACACCCTCTTCCGCATCCTGGTGGAAGCCAAGAGCCGCGAGGCGATCCCCGAGGCCCGGGATCAGGTACTCAGCATCCTAAAGAGCCGGCACCAGGGCGAAGAGGACGTCACCGTCATCACCCAGGACGCCGTGCTGGCCACCTTCGACAAGCTGCTTGGCGCGCTCACCCTGGGGGTGGCCGGCATCGCCGCCATCAGTCTGGCAGTGGCCGGCATTCTGGTCATGAACGTGATGCTGGTCGCGGTCACCCAGCGCACCGGCGAGATCGGGCTGCTCAAGGCCCTGGGGGCCACCGGCCGCACCATCCGTCTGGCCTTCCTGGCGGAAGCCGCCATGCTCTCCGCCGTCGGCGCCGGAGTGGGCTACCTCCTCGGGCATCTGGCGGCCTTCGGCATTCGCCTCGCCTTTCCCGTCTTTCCCGCCTATCCCCCGGACTGGGCGGTGATCGCCGGCCTGGGGACGGCACTCTCCACCGGCCTCGTCTTCGGCGTCCTACCCGCCCGCCGCGCCGCCCGGATGGATCCCGTGCAGGCCCTGATGAAGCACTGATGCTCTTCGCCGACGCCCTCCAGCTCGCACTGCGGGCCATCACCGCCCAGCGCCTCAGAAGCTTCCTGACGCTCCTGGGCATCGCCGTGGGCATCGCCGCAGTGATCTTGCTGACCTCCATCGGCGAGGGCATCCACCGCTTCGTCCTCGGCGAATTCACCCAGTTCGGCACCAACAACATCACGGTCGTGCCGGGCAAGACCAAGACCGGTGGAGCCCCTTCGGGCCTCCCCTCCAGCGCCCGCCCCCTGACCCTGGACGACGCCCGCGCCCTGGAGCGCCTGCCCCATGTCGTCGCCGTCACCCCCAACGCCCGCGGCAACGCCGAGGTCGAGGGCAACGGCCGCACCCGGCGCACCCTGATCTACGGCGTCAATGCCCAGATGCCCGCCGTCTTCCAGGGCAAGGTGAAAATCGGCCAGTTCCTGCCGGTCGAGGACAGCGACGCCGGCGCCCGGGCCTTCGTCGTCCTGGGCCTCAAGCTGAAGAACGAACTGTTCGGCAGCGAGAACGCTCTCGGACAGCGCCTGCGCATCGGCGGGCTGCATTTCCGCATCATTGGCGTCATGGAGCCCAAGGGGCAGTTCCTGGGCATCGACCTGGACGACACGGCCTTCATCCCGGCCGGACGCGCCCAGGAACTGTTCAATCGCGAAGGCGTGGACGAAATCAACCTTTCCGCCGAGGAGGGCGTGCCTTCGGCCATCGTCGCCGCCGCCGTCAAGGAACGCTTGATCGCCCGCCACAGCCGCGAGGACTTCACCATCGTCACCCAGGAAGAGATGCTCAAGACCCTCTCCAACATCCTCGACGTGCTCACCCTGGCCGTCGGCGCTCTGGGGGGCATTTCGCTGCTGGTGGGCGGGGTCGGCATCGTCACCATCATGACCATCGCCGTCAGCGAGCGGACAGGAGAAATTGGCCTCCTGGTGGCCCTGGGCGCGCCGCGGCGAACCATCCTGGCGCTGTTCCTCGGCGAAGCGGTGGCGCTCTCGGCGCTGGGCGGCGGTTTCGGCCTGGCGCTCGGGATCGGACTGGCCCAGACCATCCAGTTCGCCCTCCCATCCCTCCCCGTACACACCCCCGTCGCCTTCGTCGTCCTGGCCGAAGCCGTGGCCATCGCCATCGGCCTCGTGGCCGGGGTCATGCCGGCCCGTCGGGCCGCTCGTCTCGATCCGGTGGTGGCCCTGCGGACCGAATAGCTTGGGCCGCTTGCCAGGCTGCCAGGCGTTGCCGCATGCGCCGGCAGTGGGCGCCGAACCAATACACTCGCCCGCAGACCGGGCAGCGACTGATGGCCCGGCCGGCCAGATCGGCGGGTAACTCGGGATGGACGGCATGAAGAGTCGCTTCGAGCGGCGTGTTATCCACCAGACAGCGGGAAAAGGGGTCGTGCAGCCAATTCAGTCCGAAGGATTCGGCAACCGAGGCGGCCAGCGCTTCCAGATCGCCATGGACCAGCAGATGGGCCACGCCGGCGGCGGCCCGATGCTGCAGGATCAATCGATCGCAGGTAAGGAAGTGGCGGTCTTCGGCTTGTGCCAGTCGAAGCAGATCCCGGTCCGGCTGTCCGGCGACGGCCAGACGGGTGTCGTAACCGGCGGCGCGCAGATAACGGGCCAGCCGGCCGAGCATCTCGTCGCAGAGAAAACGGGGTGGCAGGGCGCCCGACCCCACACTCAGATCCGCAGCCCGCTTTTCTTGAGGATGCGGGTCGAGAAGAGCACGTCGCTGCCGCGGCAGGCGTCGCCGAGCAAGGTCCGGATGTCTTCCGCCTTGGCGAGGACCTCCTCCCGGCTGCTGCCGTGGACCATGGCGAAGAGGTTGTAGGGCCAGGTCGGAAGGGCGCGGGGGCGGCGGTAACAGTGGGTCACGCACTCCAGCGCCCCGACCTGGGAACCGAGGGCGTCTATGCGCTCGTCGGCCACGTCCCACACGGTCATCCCGTTGGCGGTCCAACCGATGGCGTAGTGGTTGGGGACGGCGCCGATGCGCCGGATGACGCCGGCCGCCAGCATGGCCCGTAAACGGGCCATGACCTCTTCCACCGATAATCCCGTCTGTTCGGCGATGGCGTGGTAGGGCCGGGGCACCAGGGGCAAACCGCCCTGGGTGGCGACGATGATGGCGCGGTCTGCGGCATCGAAAGAGGAGGTGCTCACACCCGGGACTCCAGCATCATTTCCACGAAGTATTCCGCCTCCTTGGGGAAGGCGTGGACCGGCAGGCCGGTGTCCGCTTCGATCTTGGCAATGGCGGCAGGAATGCCCTCCGGCGTCTCGGTGGCCAGCACGAACCACATGTTGAGCGCGTGTTCGCGACGGTAGTTGTGGGCCACTTCCGGCAAAGCGTTGACCGCCGCAGCGACCTCCTCGTAACGCGCTTCCGGCACGGCCAGGGCAGCCAGAACGAAGGCGCCCCCCAGACGTTCGATGTGCACCATGGGGCCGAATCGGGTCAGCACCTTGGCCTCCAGCAGCCGTTGCAGACGGGCGATCAATTCGCCCTCGGCGACCCCCAGACCCGCAGCGGCTTCGGCATAGGGGTGCTCGCTGATGGGGAAGCCGCCCTGGAGGGTGTCTATGATGCGCCGGTCGACTGCGTCCAACTCGGCCGCCGGCCTCTCACGCATAGCGGGCACCATTCTGCTTGTAGCGGGTGAGGGAGAAGAGGACGTCGTGGGCGCAGTCTTCCAGGCCGTGGCGACGCCGCAGATCGGCGATGGTGGCTTCCACTTCGCTGCGTTCCCGGCCGTGGATCATGCAGAAGAGGTTGTAGGGCCAATCGGGCAGCACCCTGGGGCGACGGTAGCAGAGGGTGACCGCCGGTTCCTCGGCCAGAGCCCGGCCGAGGGCGCTCACCCGATCATCGGGAATGTCGTGCACCAGCATGCCATTGGCGGTGAAGCCCAGTTCCCGATGGCGGACGACGACGCCGAAGCGCTTGATGGCGCCGTTTTCCAGCCACTGGCCGATGCGCGAGAGCACTTCGCTCTCGGAAGCGCCGATGCGCTCGGCGATGAGGGCGAAGGGGCGAATGAACAGAGGCAAGCCTTCCTGCAGCACCGAGACGAGCCGACGTTCCGCCTCGTCGATGGGGGCCAGCGGACGAACCGGACGGGCTTCGGCGTGGCGACGGGTAGGGGCCGCCTCCTTGAGGGGGAAGCCCAGGTCGATGTGGAATTCTTCCAACAAAGGCAATGCCAGCACAGGATAGCCCGCCGCCTGCTCGATGGCCCCCAAGGTTGCCTGGAGGCGGCCTTCGCTACCGGCGGTGACGACGAACCACAGGTTGTAGCGGTGCTCGCGTTCGTAGTTGTGA
>DAORDK010000023.1:0-35305 GCA_035345935.1 Rhodocyclaceae bacterium
GATGGGGAATCGTGTGCGGTAGGTCCATTTCCTCGGAAGCCATGGCCGCCAGATGCCCGCCCCACTCGTTCGCTTCGAGCAGAATCTCATTGGAAAGAACGTCCAGCTTCTTCTGGGCCTCGCCCTGTACATTGTCGCTGCCGGCCTCGCCCAGGATGCCCCCCAAACCTCCTTTGCCGATCGCAATCGAAATGGCCTTGCAGGCTCTCGAGACGACTTCGATGAGAAGTTTCAGGTCCGCGGTGATGATGCCTTTTTCCCGTTGCTGCTCGATCAGGTAACGGGACAGTGTCATGCGCGCCATGGAGGCTCCGGTGGTTGGCGGTGAAAACCAGCGATTTTACCGGGTTGTCGCGCGGGCATGGAGGAATGCAAAGGCCGCTGCGCTGGTCATCGGCTCGCTGAACAGGTAGCCCTGGACTTCGTCGCAAGCATTGGCGGCGAGGAGTTCAAGTTGGTCCTGGGTCTCCACCCCTTCGGCGATCACCTTCAGTCCGAGGGAGTGGGCCAGGGCAATGGTGCCCATGGCGATGGCGCGGTCGTTGAGATCGTGCTCGATGTCGCGGACGAAGGAACGGTCGATCTTGAGATGGTCGATGTGAAAGAGCTTGAGGTAGGCGAGGGAAGAGTAGCCGGTGCCGAAATCGTCGATGGCCAGCGTGACGCCCATGCGGCCGAGCACGTCCAGAATTCCGACGGCCTCCTGGGGGCTCTCCATCACCGCGCTCTCGGTGATTTCAAGTTCCAGAAGCTCAGCCGGCAACCCGGATTCGGCCAGGGCTCCGGCGACCATTTCGCAGAAATCCCGCCTGCGCAGCTGACGGGCCGAGACGTTCACTGCGATGCGCAGGGGCGGCAAACCGGAATCGATCCAGTGGCGCATCTCGCGACAGGCGTTCAGGAGCACCCATTCGCCGATGGGGACGATGAGGCCCGTTTCCTCGGCGATGGGGATGAAGCGGTCGGGAGAGATGGTGCCTTCGCTGGGATGGTGCCAGCGCAGGAGGGCCTCGACGCCGGTCGGGCGGCCGTCGGCGGCTCCGAACTGGGGTTGGAAGACGAGGGCGAATTCATTGCGACTCACTGCCTGGCGGAGCTTGTTCTCGATTCCCAGGCGTTCGATGGCCGAGCGGTTCATCTCCTCGGCAAAGAACTGGTAGTTGTTTCGTCCGGCGGCCTTGGCGTGGTACATCGCCGTGTCGGCGTTCTTGAGGATCGTGTCGCCATCGCTGCCATCGGCGGGGAAGACGCTGATGCCGATGGAGGGTGAAGTGTGCAGCTCGTGTTGATCGACATTGATGGCCGACGAGAGGGCGCCAATGATCTTGCCGGCGACGATGGCCGCATCGGTGACGTGGCTGATGTCGGGCAGAAGAATGACGAATTCGTCGCCGCCGATGCGCGCGACGGTGTCGGTCTCCCGGATGGTCGCCGCAAGGCGGCAGGCCACTTCACGCAAGAGTTCGTCGCCCACCTGGTGGCCGAGGGTATCGTTGATCACTTTGAAGCGGTCGAGGTCGAGGAACATGACCGCGATCTTCCAGCCGTGCCGGCGGGCTTCGGGCAAGACCTGGGCGAGCCGCATGTGAAGGGCGAGGCGGTTCGGCAATCCGGTCAGCGGATCGTGCTGGGCCATATGACGAACCCGATCCTCGGCCCGGCGGCGCTGGGTAATGTCGGTGATCAGCCAGATGTGGTGGGTGGCTGCGCCGGTGAGTCGGTCGTTCACCCGGGTGACGCCTAGGCTGGCGATGAACGATTCGCCATTCTTGCGGTGGATTTCCGCTTCACCGTGCCAGGCTCCATCTCCCGCCAAGGCGTCGTGCAGTCCGCTCAGATCGCTCCCGGAGCTGGCCAGCAAGAGACTGTCCGCGGGCAGGCCGAGCAGTTCGTAACTCTCGTGGCCCGTGATGGCCGTGAAGGCAGGGTTGGCCGAAACGACGCGCTGGGATTCGTCGGCAATGACGATGGCGGTCGGGCTGTTGGCGAACACCAGGTCTGCGAGTTGCAGACGGGATTCCGCCCGCTTCCGCTCGGTGATGTCGGTATAGACGGTGACGAAGCTGCCATCGGGCAGGGGCGTTCCGCGTATCTCCAGGGCCAGCCCATTGGGGCGAACCCTTTCGATCAGATGGGCCTTTCCCTCCCGGGCTCGGGCGACGATTTCCTGGGTCAGGGTCTCTGGATCACCCGGGCCATACTCGCCCCGGGCCGCGTTGTACGCGATCAGCCGCTCGAAGGGGGGCGTCCCTTCGGCGAAGAGTTCATCCGGGAAGTCCAACAGGCGGCGGAACTCGGCGTTATGGACGGCGAGAACGAGATCGGCATCGAACAGCGACAACCCGCCGGGAAAATTCGACACGACGGTGTCCAGAAGGTCGTGCTGCTTGCGCAGCGCGGTCTCGGCAGCCTTGGATTCGGTGATGTCGGTGTACGTGGTGACAAATCCGGCAATGCGCCCTTCGACCAGCAAGGGTTGGCCGTGCACCAGATGCGAGCGGCCGGAAGGACGGGTGCGCTCGATGCGGTGAGGTTCGAAACGCCGCGCCAGTTCGACGACGCGGGCAACATGTTCCTCGGGGTCGCCGGGACCGTACTCGCCGCGGTTGGCGGCGACCCGGATCAAGTCTTCAAAGGCGGCACCCTCGAAAACGTCCGTGGGACTGAGTTCGAGAACCGAAAGAAACGCTGAATTCCACAATCGTAGACGCAGGTTTTCGTCAAAGACACTGATGCCCTGGGGAATGTGGGCGAGGACCGCGGCAAGATAGGCGTGCTGCCGATGAAGTTCCTGCTCGATCGCCTTGCGCTCGGTGATGTCCTGGCAGGTTCCGCTGGCGCGCAACGGAACTCCATCCTTGCCGAGGGTGGTGCGACCGTGGATAAGCATCTGCCGGCACTCGCCGCCGGAAAGCAAGACGCGGAACTCGATTTGGTAGGGGAGTGCCAGCGTGTGGCCGCGGGTCATGGCGTTCGCCACGCGCTCGCGGTCATCCGGGTGCACCTGCTGGAAGAAGAGGCTGGGAGTGGGAACGACGGTGCCGGGAGTCAGATCGAACAGGCGATAGCACTCGTCGGACCACCACAGCTGGTTGGTCAGCAAGTCCCTTTCCCAGTTCCCTATGCGCCCTATCCTCTGGGCTTCGAGCAGGAGAAGGAGGTGGCGCTCGTCGATGGGCAAGGCCGAAGCGGAGCCCTTGCCAGTGTCGTTGTCAATGCCGAGCGCAGCCAGCAGAGGAGGGGGAGTTGCCAAGATCGAGTTTCGCAATCCAGAACGGGCCAATGATACCCTGGCCTTCGCCATCGCGGCGCCGGAAATCCGGAAATTCCCCGGGAAATCCTGAATCTGTCAGCGTTGTCCCAAATTCAGCGATGCTGCCGAACCCAATCTCGCCACTGATCCTGCACTTTCGGGTCGAGCGCCGCGACGACCGAGCGCCGCCAAGGTGGCGCGTCGTCGAAATCGTCATCGTCGAGGGTGGAAGCCGCGCCACCGGCTTCCCGCAGCAACAGAGCGCCGGCGGAGTAGTCCCAGAGCAGTTGGCCACCGTGCAGGAGCAGATCGGCTCGCCCGGCAGCCAGATAGCACCACTCCAGTACGCTGGCGCCAAAATTGCGTTGGGAATAATAGGGGCTGTGGCTGGCCAGGGTGGCGGCGAGGGCAGGCGGTAGGCGTTTCAGATCCACTAACGCGACCGATTTTGCGAGCAGCGGTTCGGGGGTTCGCAATGGAAGTGTTTCCCCATTGAGCCGGGCGCCACCGCCCAGGGTGGCAGTGAACATTTCGTCGGCAATGGGAGCGTAGGTGACACCCAGGACGGCGCGGCCCCGCCTGATCAAGGCGACTGAAACGGCAAAGTACGGAAGCCCGACCAGGAAATTGGTGGATCCATCCACCGGGTCGAAGCACCACAGTCCCTCGTCGCCTGCGGCCAGGGCCGCCCGTTGATCGGCTTCCGGCATCTCCTCGCCTATGGTCGGCAGATCGGCGATGTCGCGCAGGGCGCGCGCAAGGAAGTGCTGGGCGGCGAGATCGGCGGCGGTGAGTACGGACCCGTCGGACTTGTGCTCCCGCACGACCTGAAGAAAGCGCGGCATGATTTCCTCCCGCGCCACGGCGCGGACGGCCGCTTCGACCTGGGGCAGGATTTCGGCCGGATTCATACGCCAGACCGCCACTTGATCGAGCAGCCGATGGACGGTGTCTGGCTCTCCGGGCCCCGGCCGGTGGAGGCCACGAGGGACATGGCGTCGAACAGCTCGCGGCGGGTGTCTGAGGGTGACGGATCGCGGCCCGAGGCATCGAGACGCCCCCGGTACTGGAGCGCAAGGTCGGCATTGAAACCAAAGAAATCCGGGGTGCAGACGGCCCCGTAGGCCCTGGCGACGGCCTGCGTTTCGTCGTAGAGGTACGGGAAAGGAAAGTCGAGTTCCTCCGCCCAGCGCACCATCTGAGGAAAAGCGTCGTCGGGATAGGCGACGGTATCGTTGCTCATGATGGCGACGGTCGCCACGCCCTGCGCCGCGAGGTCGCGGGCGTCGCGGATGAGTCTATGGATGATCGCTTTGACGAAAGGGCAGTGATTGCACATGAAGACCACCAGCAATCCGCGGGGGCCGGCGACCGAAGCGAGGGTATGGCGGCGGCCGTCGGTGCCGGGGAGATCGAAACTGGGAGCGGGCCAGCCGAAATCGCACACCGGCGGGTTGAGAGCGACCATGGAATGTACCTGGGAAGGGGATTTCACCCATAATAGCATCGATGAATTCCCCCCGTTTCTATTGCCGCGAGCCTCTGGCGCCGGGTGCCCACGTCGAGCTGCCCGAGCCCGTCGCTCGCCATGCGGTCAGGGTTCTGCGCCTGGCATCGGGGGCGGAAATCGTGCTGTTCGACGGTCGCGGCGGGGAATACCAGGCCCGCATCGAACGCATCGAAAAGGAAAGGGTGATGGCCAGCGTCGGTGCCTGGGAACCGCTGGAGCGCGAGTCCGGTTTGGAAATCACTCTGGTTCAGGCCCTCCAGGCGGGGGAAAAAATGGATTACACGGTCCAGAAGGCTGTCGAACTGGGCGTGGCGGCTATCGTCCCGGTGGAAAGTCGGCGCTCGGTCACGCGCTTGGCCGGAGATCGCGCCGGCAGGCGGGTCGCCCATTGGCAGGGCGTTGCGGCTTCCGCCTGTGAGCAGTGCGGCCGCAATCAGGTGCCGACCGTCGGTTCGGTGGAGCGTCTGGAGAACTGGCTGGCGCGGCCTGCGCAAGGGGTGCTGCGACTCATGCTGGCACCGGGGGCGGCGGTGGCGTTGCCGGAGCTGCCTGTCCCCCAGCGGGTGCAGTTGCTTGTAGGGGCCGAGGGTGGGCTCGATCCGAGCGAGATGATGGCAGCCGAGTCGGCGGGCTTTCGGGCAGTTCGCCTGGGACCCCGGGTGCTGCGTACCGAGACGGCCGGCCTGGCGGCCTTGGCGGCCATGCAAGTCTTGTGGGGCGATTTCAAGGGGGATTAGCGATGTTCGAATCGGCAGAGCTGGGCCACAAAATCGATAGGGAAACTTTCAGGAAGGAAGTGCCCCGGCTGCGGTCGGCGCTCCTCGACGTCCAATACGACGTGCTGCAAAAGAAGGAATTTCCGGTCGTCATCCTGGTGAGCGGTGTAGACGGCAGCGGCAAGGGCGAAACGATCAATCTGCTCTATTCCTGGATGGATCCTCGCCACATCTCGACACTCGCTTTCTCGGCACCCAGTGACGAAGAGCGCCAGCGTCCCTTCATGTGGCGCTATTGGCGGGCGCTTCCGCCTAAGGGTGAGGTAGGCATTTTCGCCGGTTCCTGGTACTCCCAACCCATCGCCGATCGCATCGCCGGGACCCTGCGGCGGTCCGACCTCGACCAGATTCTCGACGATATCAACCGCTTTGAGGCGATGCTGGTGAATGAGGGCGCGCTGGTCCTCAAATTCTGGTTTCACCTGTCCAAGGACGGCCAAAAGCAGCGACTCAAGGCCCTCGCCAAGGATCCCCGTACCGCCTGGCGGGTGACCAAGGCGAGCTACGACCGGCTCAAGACCTATGACGCGCTGCAAAAGGTCGCCGGCCATGTGCTGCGCGTCACCAATACCGCTCACGCACCCTGGATCATCGTCGAAGGGACCGACGACGAGTACCGTTCGCTCACCGTCGGTCGCATCGTCCTCGATTCGATGGCCCGCCGGCTGCAGCAGGCCGAGCGACCGAGGGTTCCTGTGGCGCCGCCCATCGTCAAGACCATCGATGCCAAGAATGTCCTCACCGAACTCGATCTCGGCCAGAAGCTCGCCAAGAAGGAGTATGAGCGGGAATTGGCCCATTGGCAGGGTCGGCTTCTCGAGCTGGCCCACGATCCCCGGTTTACCGAGCGCCGCTCGTTGATCATGGTCTTCGAGGGGTCGGATGCGGCTGGCAAGGGGGGCAGCATACGCCGCACGGTCGAAGCCCTTGACGCCCGCCAGTACCAGATCATTCCCATCGCCGCGCCTACCGAGGAGGAACGCGCTCAGCCCTATCTGTGGCGCTTCTGGCGTCATGTGCCGCGTACCGGTCGCATCGCCATCTTCGACCGCTCCTGGTACGGTCGGGTGCTGGTCGAACGAGTCGAGGGATTCTGCACCGAGGAGGATTGGCTGCGGGCCTACGCCGAAATCAACGATTTCGAACACCAGTTGGTGGCGGCTGGAGCCGTGGTCGTCAAGTTCTGGCTCCAGATCAGTGCTGACGAGCAACTTCGGCGATTCCAGGAGCGCCAGGATACGGAATTCAAGCGCTTCAAGATTACCGAAGAGGATTGGCGAAATCGCGAAAAATGGGATCAGTACGTCACCGCGGTCTGCGACATGGTGGACCGGACTTCCACGGGATTGGCGCCCTGGACCCTGGTCGAGGCCAACGACAAGAACTTTGCCCGGGTCAAGGTGCTGCGGACCGTCTGCGAGCGACTCGAACACGCCATTCGGGGTGATGAGGACAAATGAGCGACGACCTATACGACGAAAATTTCGTCGCCTGGTTTCGGGCGGTGACCCCCTACGTCAACGCATTCCGCGGCAAGACCTTCGTCATTGCTTTCGGTGGCAAGGCCATCGAGGAAGGCTATACCAAGACGCTCGCCTACGATGTGAATCTCCTTGCTGCCCTCGGAATACGCCTGATCCTGGTTCATGGCGCTCGCCCCCAGATCGAGGAGGAATTGCAGGAGAAGGGCCTGCCGTCCAACTATCATCGCGGTTACCGCATTACCGATGCCGCGACGCTCGACTGCGTGCTGGATGCGGTGGGCAGCGTCTATCTGGAAGTCGAGGCCCTGCTCTCCCAGGGACTGCCCAACACGCCGATGGCCAATGCCCAGATCCGCGTCATCGGGGGCAATTTCATTACCGCCCAGCCTATTGGCGTTCTGGATGGAATCGATCTCCAATATGCCGGCAAGGTGCGCAAGGTGGATGCCGACGGCCTCCGGGCCCAACTGGGTATTGGCAACATCGTCCTCCTCTCGTGCCAGGGCGCGTCTCCCACGGGTGAAATCTTCAACCTTCAGATGGAGGAGGTCGCCGAGGCGGTGGCCACTGCGCTGAAGGCCGACAAGCTGGTCTTCCTTTCCGATACCCGCGGGATAACCGATTCCCAGGGCGAGTTCAAGGATGCCTTGACGGCCGACGCCGCCGCCGAATTCCTCAAGGACGAGACCCTATCCACCGATTTGAAGCGCTATCTTCCCTGCGCCGTGCGCGCCAGCCGGCAGGGCGTGGGCCGGGTGCACCTGATCGGCTACGAGCGCGATGGCGCGCTGCTACAGGAAATCTTCACCCATGATGGCGTCGGCACCGTGGTCACCCGGGAGCCCCTCGAAAACATTCGCGAGGCGCGCCCTGACGATATCGGCAATCTCATTGCCCTGATCGAACCCATGGAGGAGGAGGGCATCCTGGTTCACCGTCCGCGGGAGCTTCTGGAGCGGGAAATCGATCGCTTTTCGGTCATGGAGCACGACGGCATCATCGTCGGCTGTGCCGCCCTTTACTGCCACGGGGACGATGTCGGCGAACTGGCCTGCCTCGCGGTCCATCCCGACCACCGGGAATGGGGCTACGGCGAACTGCTCATGCAGCGCGTCGAGATGCGCGCCAGGAAGGCCGGCATCCACCGCCTGTTCGTGCTCACCACCCGGACCGAGCACTGGTTCGTCGAGCGTGGATTCCGTATCGTCAAGGTCGATGAACTTCCGGAGCAGAAACGCGGTATGTACAACTATCAGCGGCGGTCTAAGGTCCTCTGCAAGCCTCTTTGAAGTCTGCTCCGAACGGGCTCTGAGGTTTGCAGGATCACTAAATCGGCAGCCTAGACGCGGCCCTTGGGATTTCCGCAGGGTCGAAATCGTATAAATGCTTGATTCCGGTTTGGGGTAAGGGTCGAGGTTGGCGCAGTACCGCATGGGTGTGTAGGAACTGCTGCGGCAGCAGAGTTGTCTCTCACGTGTTCGCGCGCTGTTCTGTCTGGCGATCGGTGCCAGTTCCGCTCCTGGTGAGGGCGAAACCACCATTTGAATCGAGGGCGTACCGTGCATGTGCTTTCGACCGACTCTTGCAGATCCCGTGTGAGTAAACCGGACTCGCGAGAGACTCGCTCCAAGGGCGTATTGTGATGACCCCATCTAGCGAGAGACACGCTTTGGCAGACCATGTTTCCGTTGCCGTAATCAACTCTGGGGCCATCCCACGCAGCGGCGCTGCTGCCGTTTCACGCGGATGGCAGCGCGGGAGACGAGAGCTCCTTACCGTCGCTTCCCCAGATCATCACCTGGCATTGCATCGCTGAGACCCGGTATGAGCCGCTCTGACCATTCCCAAAAGGTAGAGTCACCTCAATACAGCGTGCGCACTAAGCTGCTCGCGCTCTTCGTGGTGATCAAGGTCGTGCCGCTGGTCTTGGTTGCCCTGATCGCCTGGCGCGGTGTCATCCTCCTGGGGGAGGAAATGCACGGACATGCCAATCACATGGTCGGTGTGGCCCATGAGCGCGTTGACGCGATGCTGGACGAAATGGCGAGTCAAGTCACGGACGCGCTCAACGAGCGTGCACGGGAAGAATTGGAGCGGCTGACGACGGATACGGCGCGAGGCGTTGCCCAGTTTCTTTATGCTCGCGACGAGGATTTGCGACAGGCAGCGCGCATTGCTCCGGGCGAAGCCATTTATACGCTCTTCATCCAGGGACGCTGGAGACCGGTTGTCGACACCGGTAGCTGGAAGCTGTCGGACAACGGTGCGGAGTGGGTGCCCGTGACTGCGGATGCTCCCCGGAATGACCGCTTGGTCACACCCGGTAATCCAGAGAACCAAAAGGAGTTCCACTATCGACCACCCGAGTCGGTGGTCGCGACGAAGCGCAAACCGCTTTACCACGAGATCACCTTCATCGGTCTCGATGGACGGGAGAAGGTCAAGGTTTCCGGTACTTCGCTCTTGCCCCGGGATCTGCGCGACGTGAGCAAGCCGGAAAATACCTGGTGCAAGGCGGAGACCTATTTCAGCGAACTCAAGCATCTGAAACCCGGAGAGATCTTTGTCTCCGAGGTGATCGGAGCTTACGTCGGTTCTCACATCATCGGCCCCTATACACCGGATGCCGCGAAAAAGCGGGGGATCCCTTTCCGGCCGGAGGACGAGGCCTACGCCGGCCGCGAAAATCCAGCAGGAAAGCGGTTTAAGGCGATCGTGCGCTGGGCGACGCCGGTGGTCCAAGAGGGGAAGGTCATCGGTTACGTTACTCTGGCCTTGGACCACGACCACTTGATGGCGATGACCGACCATCTCCTGCCAACGCCGGAACGCTATGCACGCATTGCCGACGCTTCCGGTGGCAATTATGCGTTCATGTGGGACTACAAAGATCGTGCGATAGCCCACCCACGCCACCACTCGCTGCCGGGATTCGATCCGATCACTGGGCGCCGCGTGACTCCCTGGCTGGAGGAAGGGCTTTTTCAGCGCTGGCAAGCCAGCGGCGAACCGCTCGAGAAATTTCTCGCCAAAGTCCCCGAGTTCGACGCCCAAAGCAGGGAGAAGAAACCGGCATCCGTTTTGACCGCGGCGGGAACCGTCGGGCTTGACTGCCGGTATCTGAACTTTGCTCCGCAGTGCGTTGGCTGGAACGATCTGACCAAGAATGGCGGATCGGGATCGTTCCTGATTCTTTGGAGCGGCGTCTGGAAGATCACGACAGCGGCAGCGATTCCCTATTTCACCGGGCAGTATGGAAAGACGCCGCGAGGATTTGGTTTTGTCACCATTGGCGCCAATATCGGGGATTTTCAGCGCCCCGTTTCAGCGATGAAGTCGCGGCTGGACGAGGGCGAGCGGAATTTTGAAGCGCAGCTCGAAGGTCAGAAATCGTCGATCAGGGACACCATCGACCATGCCATCGAGAGCCTAGGGGTACACCTGACTTCGTCCACGCTGTTCATGATCGCCATTGTCATTGCCGTCGCGTTCTGGCTGGCAGGGTTGCTCACGCGGCGGATCAACCTGCTCATCGCCGGCTTGAAGCGGGTTGAAGCCGGCGAATACGGCTACCGATTTGCTGACCAGACCAAGGACGAACTCGGGTCTCTGGCGCGTTCGCTGAACCAGATGACCGAGAATGTTGAATTGGCGTATCTGGATCTCCACGATTCCAAGATCCATGAATCGGAGCGTCTCGCCGCCATGGTCGACGAACGTACAGCGGGGCTCGAAAACGAACGGGCCAGACTACGGACGCTGATCAATACGCTTCCCGACCTCGTCTGGCTCAAGGATCCAGATGGCAGATTCCTCGCGTGCAACAAGAAATTCGAACGGTTGATGGGTGCTCCTGAAGCGGAAATCATCGGCAAGACGGACTACGACTTCGTCCCCGAAGAGCTGGCGACGTCGTTCCGGGAAAATGATCGCAAGGCGATCGAAGCCGGCTGCCCTTGCGTCAATGAAGAGAAGGTTGTGTTTGCCGATGATGGTCACGAAGAGTTGTTGGAAACGATCAAGACACCGATGTTCGACGCGCGCGGTGGACTGGTCGGGGTACTGGGCATCGCTCGCGATGTGACGCGGTCCCATCGCCTGATGGAAGACCTCGAAAGGGCTCGTGAGCAGGCGGAACAGTCCGGTCGGGCGAAGGGCGCGTTTCTGGCCAACATGTCCCACGAGATTCGCACGCCCATGAACGCGATCATCGGGATGGCAGATTTGGCGCTGCTGGATGACTTGACGCCCAAGCAGCTCAACTATCTGAGCAAGATCAAGGTGGCCGGAGATTCTCTGCTGACTCTTATCAACGACATCCTGGACTTTTCCAAGATCGAGGCAGCTAGATTGGAGATGGAGAGAATTCCGTTCGTCCTAGAAGAAGTCTTCGAACGGGTGACGAGTGTCGTTGGGCTGAGAGCCGAAAATCAGGGTTGCGAATTGATCTGCGACATTGCCGATGATTCCCAGATTCTCGTCGGCGACCCATTGCGCCTGGGGCAAGTCCTCATCAATCTCGTCAATAACGCCCTTAAGTTCTCCACGGACGGCGACGTGACGGTGAGAGTTTCAGCGATCGCCTCGGCTGCGCACAGTGTGGAACTCCAATTCTCGGTGAGCGACCAGGGTATCGGCATGACGGAAGAGCAGGTCGATCATCTTTTTGAGCCTTTTACCCAGGCGGATACGTCGACAACTCGCCGCTATGGCGGCACCGGACTCGGTCTGAGCATCTGCCGTCAACTCGTGACCCTCATGGGTGGCCGGGTCTGGGCTACAAGCAGTCTCGGCGAAGGCAGCACCTTCTATTTCAACGCCAAGTTCGAGACAAGAGGTTGGGATCGGCGCGCAGGAATCGCGCGCTTCGGAGAGCGCTTGGCTGCGGAAGCCCATCGGCCAGTGCTGCTGGTAGATGACAATCCGCTCGCGCTACGCGTCCTGGAAAGAATGCTGCGGCAGTTGAATCTGGAAGTTCATGTCGCTGACAGCGGAGAACTGGCAAATTCGCTCGTTGAAAACGCGCGCTATCCGGACTACATCTGTTGTCTTGTCGATTGGCGCATGCCGGGCATTTCCGGCATCGAAACAATTCAGAAATTGCGTGATCGCTACGGGCGAAACCAGCGCCCCAGCCCCCCCATGATTCTGGCGACCGCCTATAGCCACCATGAAGATCTGGATGAGGTGGCCGGCATTGTTGACGGAGTCCTGGCCAAGCCTGTCTTTACCCGAAACCTCTACGTCGAGTTAGCCAACTGCCTGGGGAAGGACGTGCGCGCCCAAGAATCCAGAAATCTCCGCAAGGATGATAGGCGGCGCTGGAAGACGTTCGCTCGGCTCGACGTGCTCGTCGTGGAAGATGTCGAGGTCAATCAGGAGGTGATCGGCGATTGGCTCGGCGCCATGGGGCTCTTGGTTCGATTCGCCGGGAACGGACAGGAAGCGCTTGACCAGATCCGCCAACAGCGGCCGGATTTGGTCCTGATGGATGTCCAGATGCCGGTAATGGATGGATACGAAGCCACCCGACGTTTGCGAGTCCAGGCCGAGTTCAAAGACTTGCCGATCATCGCCCTGACCGCCAATGCCCTTGTCGAAGAGAAAGAAAAATGCATTGCGGCAGGGATGAATGGATTCGTGACAAAGCCGGTCAAGATGGAAGCCCTGCTTGATGAGATTGCAGTCGTCCTCGGAGATCGCCGTTCCGGAACGACTGCGCCAGAGGCAGCACCGGATGCGGTGCAGGACGAGCCATCGCTTCCCAGGTTCCCCGGACTCGATGTCGCAGTGGGGCTGGCGCATGTCAGCAATCTGTCCTTGCTGCTCCGCCTGCTCAAGCGCTTCCGGGAAAAGACAGGCGGGCAGTTTGAAGCGCAGTTCAAGGAAGCTCGCGCGAATAACCACTGGCCCGAACAGGTACGGCTGGCTCATTCCCTTAAGGGCGTTGCGCAGACGCTCGGAGCCTCTGAGGTTGGCGCAGCGGCGGCGGAGCTTGAATTGGCTGCCAAAGCCAAAGACGGTTCAAGAGTCGAGGAAACGCTGGAGCGCACGCTGATGCATCTCAAGGTAGTGCTCGCCGGGCTGCGCGATTTGGACTGAAGTATCGCCGCCGGAATTGGGGCACGACCTCGGTCTTCTTCAAGGCGGGTTTTTAGGCAATTGGGTTGGCAATTCGATTGCGGCGAGCTGCAGTCGGAAAAGCCTGCCGCCGGGCGAATGCCTGCAAGGTGCCGGGCAAGTCGCGCCTTGTGCTCACCTCCGTACAGATATCCCTTGAGTCGTTATAATCCGCCCTTCAGAACCCAGGAGCAGCTCATGGCACGTACCGTCAATTGCATCAAGCTCGGCCGCGAAGCCGAGGGCCTCGATCATCCTCCCTATCCCACCGACCTGGGCAAGCGCATCTTCGAACATGTCTCGAAGGAAGCCTGGCAGCAGTGGATTCGCATGCAGACCATGATCATCAACGAAAACCGGCTCAATCTGGTCGATGCCAAGCACCGCAAGTACCTCATGGAACAGGTCGAAAAGCACTTTTTCGGCGATGGTGCCGACCGCGTACAAGGCTACGTCCCGCCCAAGGCCTAAACCTTACGCTCAGGGGGAGTCGAGTGGCCGCCGGGAGGCGGTCTTTTCGACCGCGGGTAATTCGTTTGCCATGGCAGGGAGGCGATTTTCCTGCTGGGTCAGCGCGATGATCCGTGTTGCCACTTCGGTCGCGTGGTGAAGAGCGCTTTCGGCATGCTCGATCGAACCATGGAGCGCGGCGAAGACGATTCCGCCCGCGACTGACGACCACTCGGCGTTGCCGCGCAGCATCACTCGCACGATGTTGTCGAACAAGCGAGTGCGAGCCTCGCTTTGGGCGATCAGAATAGCCTGGGCCTGAAACAAAAGGGCGCAGGATTCGAGAGCCAGTCGCATGATTTCCGACCAGGCTTCGCCGATCAGTGCGAAGTCCTCTTGCGGGGCTGCGTCCGGTTCCTGTCCGACGCGTGCCAGTGCTTGCTGCCCTTTGTCCGACCACAAGCGTACGAAGTGTTCGCCGAGGGATGATGGTCTCTCCGTCCGCTGGGCACGTCCGCCGAATAGAGTTCTGCGCGCAGCGAGCGTTTCGGCCAGATCAGGGAGCATCGCGGGTCTCTAGAATCGTATTCTTGGATCATACATCCGCATCATTGCCTCCGGATGTCAGTTTCATGATGTTGTCGGCGAGTCGGTTCGGCGCACACCTTCTGCGGTGCCCAATAGCAGCACGCTGGCCGGGCGCAGGGCGAAGAGCCCGTTGGTGACCACGCCGGGGATCTGATTGATGGCCGTTTCCAGTGCCGGCGGATCGACGATGGTCAGGCCGGCAACGTCGAGGATCAGGTTCCCGTTGTCCGTGATGAAGCCTTCCCGCAGGTGTGGATGGCCGCCCAGTTTGGCAAGCTCGCGCGCCACCAGGGCGCGCGCCATAGGGATGACTTCCACCGGCAGCGGGAACCGACCGAGGGTCGCGACCTGTTTGGAAGCGTCGGCGATGCACACAAAGCTCCGGGCCACGGCGGCGACGATTTTCTCCCGGGTCAGCGCGCCGCCACCGCCTTTGATCATGTGCAGAGACCCGTTGATCTCGTCGGCACCGTCGACGTAGATCGGGATGTCTTCGACCGTATTCAGGTCGAGGACCGGTACCCCATGGTCTTCGAGTCGGCGTCGGGTCGCTTCCGAACTGGCTACCGCGCCGCGGAAGCGATTCTTGAGAGGAGCGATGGCGTCGATAAAGCAATTGGCCGTCGAGCCGGTCCCGACGCCGAGTACGCAGCCCGCCGGGGCATGGGCGGCAACGTAGTCGGCTGCGGCCTGACCGACCGCCTGCTTGAGTTCGTCTTGGGTCATGGAAATTCTCCGATCGAAGGCGCGATTCTACCTTCACAAAAACTTAATCTTGAGGCGAAGAGTTTTGTCATAAACTGTATATACCGTTTATACGAGGAGAGACCCAGATGACCCAATCCGACCCGGCTTCTTCCAACAAACCGAGTGACGCCGGCGCCCCGGCCGCCAATCCCCCTGCGGCGCCTAAGGCGGGCGCGGCAGCGTCTCCGGCCAAGAAACCGGTGCAGCCTGCCAAGGCAACCGGACCCAAGGCCAAGCCGGTAGAGCCCAAGGCCAAGCCAGTGGAGCCCAGGACCAAGGCAGCCGAGCCCAAGGCCATGGCGGCCAAGGATGCCATGGCGGCTGCGCTGGCCAAGGCGAAGGCGGCAAAGATCGCGACACCGCTTGGTAAGCCCCGTAAAGCCCCCAAGAAGGCGGCGGCCAAGCCGGTAAAGACTGCGGCCGCCCCGGCGCCCAAGGCGGCCAAGCCGGAAAAGGCCGAGAAACCCAAGAAAGCCAAACTGGTGCGTGACAGCTTCACCATGCCCGAAGGCGAGTACGTCCGCATCGCCGGCCTCAAAAAGCGCCTTCTTGGCCTCAAGATTGCCGCCAAGAAGAGCGAATTGCTGCGAGCGGGAGTGGCGTTGCTTGTCGCCCTGAAGGATGCCGAACTCCTCGCGGCAGTAGGTGCCATCGAGAAGGTCAAGACCGGGCGGCCAGCCAAGGGCGGAAAATAATTCCGTTGGCGATGGCCAGTTGGCAAGGGGGCTGCGGCCCCCTTTTTACTTTAGTGGTATTCCGGCTGTCACAGGGCTGTAATAAATCGGCCATAGACTGCGCTCCGTCAATCCAACAAGGAGCACAGCATGTTGCGCACTTCCCGACTTTTCCATACCGCGGCCATTGCCCTTTCCCTGGGGGCAGTGGGCATTTCCGCCTCGGCTGCCGAAATCACCGGCGCTGGCGCTTCCTTCCCGGCTCCCATTTACGCCAAATGGGCCGACGGCTACCAGAAAGCCACGGGCAACAAGGTCAACTACCAGTCCATCGGCTCCGGCGGCGGCATCAAGCAGATTAACGCCAAGACCGTCGATTTCGGCGCTTCCGACATGCCCCTCAAGGCCGATGACCTGGAAAAGGGCGGCCTGATGCAGTTTCCCACCGTGATCGGCGGTGTCGTTCCCGTGGTCAACGTCCCCGGCGTCCAGCCCGGTCAGCTGGTCCTGACTGGACCGCTCCTGGCCGACATT
This sequence comes from Rhodocyclaceae bacterium, assembly GCA_035345935.1. Taxonomy (GTDB): domain Bacteria; phylum Pseudomonadota; class Gammaproteobacteria; order Burkholderiales; family Rhodocyclaceae; genus SSSZ01. Next base: position 16,137 of record DAORDK010000023.1, read on the forward strand.
TACCTGGGCAAGATCGCCAAGTGGAACGACAAGGCCATCGCCGATCTCAATCCGAAGGTGACCCTGCCCAATATCGATATCGCGGTGGTGCGCCGTGCCGATGGTTCCGGCACGAGCTTCATCTTCACCAATTATCTCTCCAAGGTTTCCGAGGAGTGGAAGACCAAGGTCGGTGAAGGTACCGCCGTGCAGTGGCCCACCGGTATGGGGGGCAAGGGCAACGAAGGCGTTGCTGCCTTTCTCCAGCGCATCCCCAATTCCATCGGCTACGTCGAATACGCTTACGCCAAGCAGAACAAGCTGGCTCACGTCATGCTGAAAAACGCCGCCGGCAACGTCGTCGGTCCCGACGACCTGACCTTCAAGGCCGCCGCTGCGGGTGCGGATTGGCACAAGTCCAATTTCGGCGAAATCCTGACCAATCAGAACGGCAAGGATGCCTGGCCCATCACCGGGGCCACCTTCATTCTCATGCACAAGGTCCAGGACAAGCCGACCCAAGCTGCCGAAGCACTCAAGTACTTCGAGTGGTCGTACAAGAACGGCGCCAAGATGGCCGAGGAACTGGATTACGTGGCCCTGCCCGACAGTCTGGTCAAGTTGATCCACGCCTCCTGGGCCAACATCAAAGACGGTTCCGGTAAGCCCGTCTATAACGTCGCCAAGTAAGCATACAATTGCATCGCGTCGGCCATCCAGCTGAAGCAGCCTCCGCCGCAGGGCGGAGGCTGCGTTTTTCCCACCGGGAGCTGCCGGCTACACTTCGCGACCACTCAGATCAGGCCATGACACCAACCCGCAAGACCAAGGGGCAGTTCGGCGACCTGCTGTTCTTCAACCTGACGCGCGCTTTCGCAGCCATCACCCTGGCGCTTCTGGTCGGCATTGTCGTTTCATTGACCTGGAGTGCTCTGCCGTCGATCAAGCAGTTCGGTTTCGGATTTCTGACGAGTTCGGAATGGAATCCCCCGGCTGAGCGCTTCGGCGCCTTAGTGCCCATGTACGGCACCGTGGTGACCTCGCTGATCGCTCTCTTCATCGCGCTGCCCATCAGCTTCGGGATCGCCCTCTTCCTGACCGAACTCTCCCCCGTCTGGTTACGCCGCCCGCTGGGAATCGCCATCGAGTTGCTGGCCGGCATTCCCAGCATCGTCTACGGCATCTGGGGTCTGCTGGTCTTCGCGCCGATGTTCGGCGAGCACGTACAGCCCCTGATCGCCAAGACCCTGGGCCAGGTGCCGCTCATCGGTTCCCTCTTCAGCGGGCCGTCCCTCGGCATTGGCATCCTGGCCGCCGGCATCATCCTGGCCATCATGATCATTCCCTTCATCACCTCGGTGATGCGCGACGTCTTCGAATTGACGCCGCCTATGTTGAAGGAATCCTGCTACGGCCTTGGCGGCACGACTTGGGAAGTGGTGTGGAATGTGGTCCTGCCGTATACCCGAGTGGGCGTCATCGGCGGCATCATGCTCGGCCTGGGCCGCGCCCTGGGAGAAACGATGGCGGTAACCTTCGTCATCGGCAACGCGAGCCTGCTGTCCAACTTCTCTCTCTTCTTGCCGGGCAACAGCATCACGTCGGCGCTCGCCAACGAATTTGCCGAGGCTTCCCCGGGGCTGTATACCTCATCCTTGGTGGAGCTGGGACTCATTCTTTTCCTGATCACCTTCATCGTGCTCACCTTATCCAAACTGCTGCTCATGTCGCTGGAGAAAAATTCCGGCGGCGGACACTAAGGAGGCGGCCGTGAATCTCGTGATGCGGCGCAAGGCGATCAACGCTTTCGCCCTCTCCCTTTCCCTTGCCGCCATGGCATTCGGTCTGGTCTGGCTGATCTGGATTCTCTGGATGGTCATCGACCTTGGCGTTGGCGCCCTGTCCCTGCGGCTGTTCACCGAAATGACGCCGCCGCCGGGCAGTGCCGGCGGTCTCAAGAATGCCATCGTCGGAAGCATCATCATGGTGGGATTGGCCATGCTCATGGCCACCCCGATAGCCATTCTCGCCGGCATCTACCTGGCCGAATACGGGCGCCGCACCTGGCTGGGCAAGATCACCCGCTTCGTCAATGACATCCTCCTGTCGGCGCCATCCATTGTCATCGGCCTCTTCGTCTATGCCGTCTACGTGGCCCAGGTGGGCAAGTTTTCCGCCATGTCCGGGGCCGTCGCCCTGGCGCTCCTGGTGATTCCCGTGGTGGTCCGGACGACCGAGGACATGCTCGCATTGGTGCCCAATACCTTACGGGAGGCAGCGTTTGCTCTGGGGGCGCCGAAGTGGAAGGTGATCATGCTGGTCACTCTGCGTTCCGCCAAGACCGGTGTCGTGACCGGTATCCTGCTCGCCCTCGCCCGCATTTCCGGCGAAACGGCACCGCTCCTCTTCACCGCCCTTTCCAACCAGTTCTGGAGCACCGACCTCTCCGAACCCATGGCCAACCTGCCGGTCACCATCTTCAAGTTCGCGATGAGCCCCTTCAAGGATTGGCAGGAACTTGCCTGGGCGGGAGTCTTCATCATCACCCTCGGCGTTCTGGCCCTCAACATCGCCGCTCGCGTGATGTTCCGCCAGACCACCCAGCGCTGACCTTTCCCCGGATAATTTCATGATGCCCGTCGAACAAGCCATTGAAAACCTGACGCCCCAGATCAGCATCAGAAACCTGAACTTCTATTACGGTAAGGGTGAGCCCGCTCTGAAAAACATCAACCTGGATGTCTTCAAGGGCAAGGTCACCGCCTTTATCGGTCCATCGGGTTGTGGGAAGTCCACACTGCTGCGGACGATCAACCGCATGTACGATCTCTACCCCGGCCAGCGGGCCGAGGGAGAACTGTTCGTCGGCGGCCGCAACATCCTGGACAAGGGTGTCGACACCATCGGGCTGCGGGCCAAGGTGGGCATGGTGTTCCAGAAGCCGACGCCTTTCCCCATGTCGATTTACGACAATATCGCCTTTGGCGTGAAGATGCATGAGAAGCTGACCCGCAACCAGATGGACGACCGCGTCGAGTGGGCGCTGACCAAGGCTGCCCTGTGGGACGAGGTGAAGGAGAAGCTCAGGCAGCCTGGTACGGGCCTTTCCGGAGGGCAGCAGCAGCGCCTGTGCATCGCCCGGGGCGTTGCGGTGAAGCCGGAGGTGTTGCTGCTGGACGAGCCCACTTCGGCCCTGGACCCCATCTCCACCATGCGCATCGAAGAACTGATCTACGAACTCAAGCGGGAATTCACCATCGCCATCGTCACCCACAACATGCAACAGGCGGCCCGGGTTTCGGACTTTACCGCCTACATGTACCTGGGCGAACTCGTGGAATTTGGCAAGACCGACGACATCTTCATCAAGCCGCAGGACAAGCGGACCGAAGACTACATTACCGGCCGCATGGGCTGATTGCGAGACACATCATGAACGAAACCTCCCACGTTTCCAGCAAGTTCGACGAAGACCTCTCACGCCTGCGCAGTATGGTGCTGCAGATGGGCGGCCTGGTCGAGAGCCAGATATCCGACGCCATCGAGGCCTACAACACGGGCGAGATCGCCAGCGTCAAATCCATCGTCGAGACGGATCGCAAGGTGAACGACCTGGAGAAGGCCATCGACGACGACTGCGCCCATGTGCTCGCCAAGCGCCAGCCCGCCGCCTCCGACCTGCGCCTGGTGTTCGGGGTCAGCAAGATCGTCACCGACCTGGAACGCGCCGGCGACGAGGCCAAGAAGATTGCCAAGGGTGTGCGCCGCATCTACGAGGCGGGCCACATGCCCATTCAGTACGGCGTCGGCGTCCGCCACGTGGCCGATGCCGCTCTGAACATGCTGCGCCAGGCATTGGATGCCTTCGCCCGCTTGGATACCTCTGCGGCGGTAGACGTCATTCGGGCCGACAACGAGGTGGATGTCGAATTCAAGTCCATTCTCCGCCAGCTCATTACTCACATGATGGAAGATCCCCGGACCATCACCACCTCCATGGACATCATCTGGATTGCCCGGGCCATCGAGCGCATCGGCGACCATGCCAAGAACGTGGGCGAGCACGTGATCTACATCGTCGAGGGTCGCGACATCCGTCATCCGCCGAAAGAGGACGTCGCATGAACCCGACCATCCTTGTTGTCGAGGACGAGCCGGCTATCCAGGAATTGGTGGCCATCAACCTCAAGCATGCCGGATTTCTCGTGGTTCGTGCGGGCAGCGCCGAAGAGGGCGAATCCGCCATTCGTGCTGCCCTGCCGGACCTGGTCATTCTCGACTGGATGCTGGCTGGCCAGTCCGGCGTGGCCCTGGCCAAGAAGCTGCGGGCCGACGACCGCACCCGAGAACTGCCGATCATCATGCTTACAGCCCGGGTTCATGAGGAAGACAAGATCCAGGGACTGGAGGCGGGTGCCGACGACTACGTGACCAAGCCCTTCTCGCCCAAGGAACTGGTGGCCCGGGTACGTGCGGTACTGCGCCGCCGGTCGCCCCATCTGGCGGGTGAAACCGTGGATATCAAGGGTCTGCTGCTGAATCCGGCAACCCATCGCGTGGCGGCGGCGGACCAGCCCATCGAATTGGGGCCCACGGAATTCCGGCTGCTGTTCTTCTTCATGACTCATCCGGAGCGCGTCTATACCCGGGCGCAGTTGCTCGATGAAGTGTGGGGCGACCACGTCTTCATCGAAGAGCGAACGGTGGACGTCCATATCCGCCGCTTGCGTGCGGCCCTGGAGCCCTCGGGCCACGACGATCGCGTGGAAACCGTCCGCGGCACAGGCTATCGTTTCCGTGGGGACTGAGACGGCTGTGGGCATGCCCCCGCCCATGGCGCGGGGAATCGCTTATCTCGTCATTGCAGTGGCCTTCGCTGCCTTCCTGGGCGGCGTCCTCAAGCCCTGGGTCGGCTGGCTGGTTTGGACGCTGGCCTTGCTCGGCCAGGTGGCTTACCACCTGATCTATTTTTCCCGCCTGGAGCGGTGGTCGCGGCAGCCCGCCAATACGGAAGCCCTGGAGGGCGAGGGCATGTGGGACGACGTGTTCGCCCGCATCTACCGCCACGAAAAGAAATTGCTTTCGCTCGTCGCCCAGCGGGAAACGGAAGTTGCCGAGTTTTCGTCGGCCATCCAGGCGTTGACCGACGGCATCGTGCTCCTGGACGGCGACAACCGCATTACCTGGTGCAATGTCACCGCCGAGACGCAGTTCGGGATCACCCTGCGCACCGACCTTGGCCAGCACTTGGCCAACCTTGTGCGCCGGCCGGAATTCGTCGATTACATGGCGGCCGGCGATTTCGTCCGTCCGCTGACCCTGCGTTCCGACCGCAGTGGCGACCGCGTCCTTTCCGTTCACGTCCTGCCTTACGGCCGCGGCAACCGCCTGATGCAGGTGAAGGATGTCACCCAGGCCGACCTCCTCGACCGCATGCGACGGGATTTTGTCGCCAACGTCTCCCACGAATTGCGCACGCCGCTCACGGTGCTCGCCGGCTTCCTGGAAACTCTCCAGGAGATCGAACTGGAGCCCTACGAGCAGCGGCACTATCTGGAGCTTATGTCCGATCAGTCGCAGCGCATGCAACGCATCGTGCGCGACCTGCTGACCCTTTCTTCCCTGGAAGCTGCTCCGCCGCCGGAGAATGAGGTCATTGACATGGCTACTCTCCTCGATAAGCTGAAGCGTGACGCCGAGGCGCTCTCCGGAGGACGCCATCGGATCGTTCTGGAAGCCGAGGGCGGCGACCTGCGGGGGGCCGAGGGTGAATTGATCAGCGCCATGGCGAATCTTGTCACCAATGCCGTGCGCTACACCCCCGAAGGGGGTACGGTCACCATTAGCTGGCGCTCCGGCTCCGAGGGTGGGGAATTCGCGGTTCAGGACACAGGCATAGGCATCGACCCTCAGCACATTCCCCGCCTGACGGAACGCTTCTACCGGGTGGATCGGGGCCGTTCCCGCGATACCGGCGGCACCGGCCTGGGCCTGGCCATCGTCAAGCACGCGCTGGTGCGCCATCAGGCCGGCCTGGACATTACCAGCACCCCCGGGAAGGGCAGTCGATTCGCGGTCCGCTTCCCGACGGCCCGCTTGGTAGGCCCATAATCTTCCCGTAACCTCAGCTTCACCGAGGCTTAACACCGCGGCGCTATGGTGGCGCCATGCCCCGCGTACGTACTGTCTTCATGTCGGACATCCACCTCGGCACCCGCGCCTGCCAGGCGCAGCGGCTCCTGGATTTTCTGCGGGAGTACCCTGCCGACCAGACCTACCTCATCGGCGACATCATCGATTTCTGGGCGATGCGTCGCAGCATCTCCTGGACCGCGGCCCAGAATACGGTGGTACAGAAGATCTTGCGCCGTGCCCGCCATGGCGACCGGGTGGTCTTCATCCCTGGCAATCACGACGAGGCGCTACGGGACTATTGCGGGATCGCTTTCGGCGACATCCCGATCGTCGAGGAGGCGGTGCACGAAACGGCTGACGGCCGACGTTTTCTCCTGATCCATGGCGATGCCTTCGACCAGGTGACCCGCCACCATCGCTGGTTGGCCGTCATCGGCGACATCGGGTACAACGCCCTGGTACGCCTCAACCACGGGCTCTCCTGGGTACGCCGCAAGCTGGGTATTCCGGGGTATTGGTCCCTGGCCGGTTTCGCCAAACGCAAGGTCAAGACGGCCCTCAATTTCATCTTCGATTTCGAGGAGTCCGCCCTCCACCACGCCCGCGCGCGCGGTCTGGACGGCGTGATCTGCGGCCACATCCACTGGGCGGCGATCAAGGAAGTCGGCGGGATGACCTATGTGAATTGCGGCGACTGGGTCGATTCCTGCACGGCCATCGTCGAGCTGAACGACGGTCGCCTCGAACTCGTGCGCTGGGGAGCTCGCAGCCTGCTTCCTCTTGCGCTCCCCGATATTCAAGAGGAAAAGGCCTTCTGATGCGCGTCTTGATGGTTTCCGACGTTTATTTTCCGAGAGTCAATGGTGTCTCGACTTCGATCGAGACCTTTAGACGCTGCCTCGCCCAGCAAGGCATCGAGGTGCGGCTGGTGGTTCCCGACTATGACGGCGAGCCGGCCGAGCCGGGAGTGGTGCGCGTACCCGGACGGCCCGTGCCGAAGGATCCGGAGGACAGGCTGGTGCGCTGGCGGGCCATGAAGGCGGCGGTGCTCACCGCGGCGCAGGATTGCGACCTGATCCACATCCAGACTCCCTTTGCCGCCCATTACGCGGGACTCGCAGCCGCCCGGAGCCTCGGGCTCCCCGTGTTGGCGACTTACCACACCCTGTTCGAGGAATATTTCCAGCACTACGCGCCCTGGTTGCCGGTGCGCTGGCTTCGGGCCCTCGCCCGAAGTTTTTCGCGCCGCCAGTGCAATGCCCTGGATGCGGTCATCGTTCCCTCGGAAGCGATGGCGGGACGACTCGCCGAGTATGGGGTCGTGCGCCCCCGCCACGTGCTGCCCACCGGGATACCCCTGGCCAATTTCGGTGGAGGCGACGGTGAGGCCTTCCGGCGCCGCCATGGCATCGATGACGGCCGGCCGGTGGCGCTTTTCGTCGGCCGCGTGGCCCATGAGAAGAATATCGGTTTCCTGCTCGAAGCCTTTCGCTACACGCTGGCCGCATCTCCCCAGGCGCTGCTGCTGATTACGGGCGATGGCCCGGCGTCGGCCGATCTGCGAAGCCAGGCAACAGAACTCGGAATCGCTGACAGCGTGCGTTTCCTGGGCTATCTCGATCGCGGAAGGGAACTGCCCGATTGCTACGCGGGTGCCGACGCTTTCGTATTCGCCTCGCGAACCGAAACTCAAGGGCTCGTTCTCCTGGAGGCCATGGCTGCCGGCTTACCGGTTCTGGCCCTCTCAATCATGGGAACTGCCGATATTCTCGCCCCAGGCCGTGGCTGCGTGGTCCCTCCAGATGATCCGCAGGCTTTCGGCGAGACGCTGGCCGACTTTTTTGCCCGCCGCGACGCGTGGAGCCGTCTGGCCGCAGCGGCCAGAGCGCACGCGCTCGAGTGGTCGGATGAGGCGATGGCCGTCAGGCTCGCCGCGCTCTATCGGAGTCTGGCCGTCGCGCGATGCGATCCGGCTCCGGCCGCCCTCGGCGCTTGCCCGTCGTCATGAGCGAGGTTGGCGTGGGGCCGGCTGATTCATTGTGGTCAAGCGGCCATGGCGCCGACTCTCGGAAGAAACAACTCGTAGGGCTAGACCTGACTGGGATAACGAGACGATGAAATCACACCAGCATTCCCATCCCGGAAGCGAGCAATTCGCCAGAAACGAGCCCCATTTCAGGGGCTCAATTCGTCCATGGCGAATCCGGAAATCGTTTCGCCGCCCCATCACCCCCTGGCGTAGTGTCGAGCTGGTGCGCGGCGCCTTCGGCCAGGAATGCTGGTGGCTCGCGATCGCCCTGAGCGGTACGGCCTTTCTCCTTCAGGTGAGCGTCGTCGATCGGGCGATGATGATCGCCAGCGTGTTCCTGGTGCTGGTGGTTGATCTCCTGAGCAACGCAATCCGGACGCTGGCCCAAGCCGGCGGCCCGGGCTGGACTGCTCGGGCCGAGAGGACGAACGACATCGGCGGCGCGGCGCTTCTCCTCGCCATGCTGAACCTCCTGGTCGTGTGGACGGCTGCCTTGGTCGATCGGGCCGCATGATGCTGGCCATCGATGTCGTCAGCGAAACCTATCCGCCCGAGGTGAACGGTGTGGCGATGACCGTCGGCCGACTGGTCGACGGATTGCGCTCGCGCGGTCACGCCGTCTCGGTCTTGCGTCCCCGGCAGCATGCGGGGGATAGGGGAACACCCGAGGACATCTTCTTCTCGGGAATTCCGCTGCCCGGCTATCCCGGCCTTCGCCTCGGCCTACCGGCGGGTGGGAGGCTGCGCAACCGTTGGCGGGAGCACCGGCCGGACCTCGTTCATGTCGTCACCGAGGGTCCTCTGGGGTGGTCTGCGGTGAATTGCGCCCGCAGTCTGGGAATTCCAGTGACGTCCGGGTTTCATACCAATTTCGATCACTACAGCACCTACTACGGTCTCGGCTGGTTGCGCCCTCTCGTCGCTGCCTACTTGCGCAGATTGCACCGACGCACCCGCGCAACCCTGGTTCCCACGTCGGCGCTGGCAAAAACCCTGACCGGCGCGGGCATTCCCGGGGTCCGCGTGGTGGGTCGGGGGGTGGATACGGACCTCTTCGATCCGCAAAAGCGCAGCGACCGCCTGCGGGCCACCTGGGGAGCCGATTCGCAAAGCGTCGTCTATCTTTATGTCGGCAGAATGGCGCCCGAAAAGAATCTGGGGCTGGTCTGCCGGTGTATCGAAGGATTGGGCAACGATGCGCGCATGGTCTGGGTCGGTGACGGACCGGCTCGCGAAGGACTATCCCGGATGAACGGGCATCACATCTTCGCCGGCGTGCGCCGTGGGGAAGAACTGGCCGAGTACTACGCGAGCGCCGATGTTTTTCTCTTCCCTAGCCTGACCGAAACCTACGGCAACGTGGTGGCCGAAGCCATGGCCAGCGGATTGGCCGTCGTTGCCTATAAGACCGCTGCCGCGGCCGAACTCATCTCTCCCGGGACGAATGGATTGCTTGTTCCGCCCGGCGAGGAAAGCGCATTCAAAGCGGCCGCCATCATGCTTGCGACGAACAGTGGCTTACGTCAAAGAATGGGGCGGGATGCGCGGACGGCAGTGATGCCGCGCAATTGGGACGCTGCGGTGGACCAATTCGAGGCGGTGATCCGGCAAGCGATTTGCGCAGATCGATGGGCTGCTGAACTTGCTTGATTGAGACGGGACGGTGACGATTCCGTCCAACGAGGTTAAGCTTGCGCGCCTCGAATCGAATCCCCAGGGAGTATCCATGAATGACGACCCGCGCCCACGTTCGCCCGTAGGCGGAGCCGAACATCCCCACGGCGAATCTCCCTTCAAGGGCAAGACTGGCCTGCGCCGGGTGTGGAACGCCTTCCACTATTCCCTCGACGGGCTGCGGGCGGCCTACACCTGCGAAGATGCCTTCCGGCAGGAATTCTGGCTGGCGCTGATCCTGGTGACTGTGGCCATCTTCATTCCGGTCTCCGGCGTCGAGCGAGCCCTGATGATCGGCAGCGTCCTTCTGGTCCTGGTGGTCGAACTGCTGAATTCGGCAGTCGAGGCGGCCATTGATCGCATTGGCCTTGAGCGGCACCAGTTGTCCAAACGGGCCAAGGATATCGGCAGTGCGGCGGTTTTCGTGGCGCTGGTCAATGTGGTTGCGATCTGGAGTTCCGTGCTTCTCGGCCGCTTCGCCTGATCGTGGCGGGCCCCCGGCGCAGTCCGGGTGGCGTAGGCGCCCGACATTTACACCCGCCCGCAGCGGTCTCATAATCGACCGCTGATGCTCCAGCGGGAGCGCCTAAAGGGAGAGAATCATGGCGGACTCATCGACGGGTTCAGAGCGTAGCTCTGGGCCGGCGGCCAGCAAATCCGGCGCGCCGACCCGGCGCTCAGGGCGGCGTGGGGTTAAGGCGGGGGATACGGGTCCCATCGATTCTGCTGCCCATATCGAAGGCTTCACCGTTGGAGAGGCCTTGGACGCGGCGCAGGAGGCCCGGCTGGCCGCCATGCGCGACCTCATTTCCGGGGTTTCCCAGGAAGAGTCGGTGGCACTCCTCAAGGGTTTGCTCAAACAGCAGCGGATGGCTGCCGGACTGATGACGCCGAATCCCGACGACGAGTTGGTGCCCGACTGGCGGGAAGGTGGCTACCCCTACAAGAACCTCATGCTGAGGCGCAACTACGAGCGGCAGAAATACCGCCTGCAGGTGGAGTTGCTCAAGCTCCAGGCCTGGGTCAAGGAGACCGGCCAGAAGGTGGTGATCCTCTTCGAGGGGCGCGACGCGGCAGGCAAGGGGGGGACCATCAAGCGCTTCATGGAAAACCTCAATCCTCGGGGAGCCCGGGTGGTGGCCCTGGAGAAGCCGACCGAGACCGAACGCGGCCAGTGGTATTTCCAACGCTATGTGCAGCATCTGCCCTCCCACGGCGAAATCGTCCTCTTCGACCGCTCCTGGTACAACCGGGCCGGAGTCGAACGGGTCATGGGTTTTTGCAGCGAGCAGGAGTATGGGGAGTTCATGCGCCAGGTGCCGGAATTCGAGCGCATGCTGGTCAGGAACGGAACCCACCTTGTCAAATTCTGGTTCTCGGTCAGTCGGCAGGAACAGAGGAGACGCTTTCGGGAGCGGGCAGTGCATCCCCTCAAGCAGTGGAAACTGTCGCCCATCGACAAGGCCTCCCTCGACAAGTGGGATGACTACACCAAGGCCAAGGAAGCGATGTTCTTCTACACCGATACCGCCGATTCTCCGTGGACGGTGATCAAGTCCGACTGTAAGAAACGGGCCCGCCTCAATGCCATGCGCTACATCCTTCACCGCCTGCCCTATGCCAGCAAGGATCCGGCCCGCATCGGCAATCTCGATCCCCTGATCGTCGGGCGAGCTCACGTGGTGTACGAACGGGGCGAACGGATGATCGGAGCTCCTCTCCTTTGAGTATCGATCACGCCCTGGCTGCGGATCTGCTGGCCTTCCTGGATGCCAGCCCCAGCCCCTGGCATGCGGTGGCCGTCACCACCACCCGCCTCGCGGCGGCCGGGTTTGCCTCCCTCGACGAGGGGGAGCGCTGGTCACTGCAACCCGGGGGGCGTTACTACGTGGTGCGCGGGGGCTCGTCCCTGATCGCCTTCTCCCTGGGTGGCGCGAGTCCAGATCGTTCCGGCTGGCGCCTGGTCGGCGCCCACACAGACTCGCCCGGGCTCCGGATCAAGCCGCAGCCGGTACTTGCCGGCGACTCTGCCTTGCGCCTGGCGGTCGAAGTCTATGGAGGCCCCATCCTGGCCACTTTTGCCGACCGGGATCTTTCTCTGGCCGGCCGGGTCGTCGTGGGAACGGCGGGTGGACCGGAGACGCGGCTTCTGGCCTTCGGCCGTCCCCTCGTCCGCCTGCCCAATCTGGCCATCCACATGAACCGGGAGGTGAACGAGCAGGGACTGAAGTTCAATCGCCAGAGCGAGCTGCCCTTGCTCCTTGCGGTAGGCGGGATTGCGGACGGCGAAGGGCAGTTTCGCCGCCTGCTTGCCGATACCCTGGGCGTCGAGCCGGAATCCCTCCTGGCCTGGGACCTGGCCGCCCATGACACCCAGCCGGCGGCCTTCTGGGGCGCCGACCGGGAATTCGTCGCCTCCGGTCGCCTCGACAATCTGGCGTCCTGCCATGCGGCGCTCAGCGCGCTGCTGGCGACCGAGACTTCGGATGCCACCGCCGTGGTGGCGCTGTTCGACCATGAGGAGGTGGGCAGCGAAAGCGCCGTCGGGGCCGGCGGTTCCTTCGTCGGCGATGTCCTGGCAAGACTTGCCGCTGCCCTGGGGGTAGACGCGGAGGGCGAGCGCTGTGCCCGCGCACGCAGCTTCTTTGTAAGCGCCGACATGGCTCACGCCTGGAATCCCAATTATCCGGCCGCCTACGAACCTGGCCATCGGGTGCTGGTCAATGGCGGTCCGGCGATCAAGATCAACGCCAGCCAGCGCTACGCCACCGGTGCCGACACTGCGGCCCGCTTTGCCCGACTCTGCGCCGACGCCGGAGTCCCCTGTCAACGCTACGTCCATCGCAGCGACCTCGGATGCGGCAGCACCATCGGTCCCCAGGTGGCCGCCCGTCTGGGCGTTCCGACGGTGGATGTGGGGAATCCCATGTGGGCCATGCACAGTCTGCGGGAGAGTGCCGGGGTCCTCGATCAGGCGGCGATGGTCAAGGTCCTGCGCGAACATTTTCGGCAATGAGCAGTCGCGGGGCGGGAGCGGTAGGCAAAAAGGCCGGGCCCGCGGCGGAACGCCGCGTCCGAGAAATGAGTCCCGAACTCCTCGTCGGCGCCCTCGACCACGTCTTCAACGGGGTCGTCTTGGGCAGAGTCCTCTTCCATCGAGGCCGCCCAATAGACCTCGTGCACCTCTACGTCAATCCCGCTCATACCCGGATCACTCGCATGCGCAATGTGCTCGGCCGGAGGCTTTGTCATCTGCTGCCCGATTTTCCGGCGAGCAACGGCGAAGTCCTCGAAGCCCTGGGGCGCGTGGCCCGGGGAGGTGGGCCTGAGACGTTCGAGATGTTCGTTCCGGGTCTCGGCGAGTGGTTTGCAGTGTCTCTCTCCAGCCCCCGCCGGGAATACGTGCTGGCGGTCTTCGACGTCCTGACCGGGGCCAAGCGCCGCGAAAGCGAGTTGCGCCAGGCCCTCGACAGCCTGACCCTGGCTCAGAAAGCCGCCGGTGCGGGGATCTGGACCTGGAACATGGTCACCGGAAAACTCACTTGGTCGGCGGAATTTTTCCGGCTTTTCGGTCTCGATCCCGGGCGCGATACGGCCACCGTCGAGACCTGGAGGCGCGTTGTCCATCCTGACGATCTGGCGGAAGCGGAAGCCCGCGTCGAGGCTGCCGTCGCCGGGGGAGTATTGTCCAACGAACACCGTCTGCTCCTGGCTTCCGGCGAGCTGCGCTGGATTTCCGTCAGCGGCAGTACGAGCTATGACGAGTCCGGGCGGCCCCTGGCGATGCGGGGTATCTGCATCGACATCACCGCGCGCAAGGTCGCGGAGGAATCGGAACGGCGGGCCGTGCGCCAGCTCAAGGAATTGGCGGCCATTCAATTCGACGCCTTGGAGAACGAACGCAAATTCCTTTCCCGGGAACTCCACGACGAGGTGGGGCAGTCCCTCGCTGCCCTCCAGTTCGCCCTCGAATCCCTGCGCCGCAAGCTCGCCGGCAACGCCGCCGCGGTCACCGATTTGCGTACTGCCATCGGCATCGTGGCCGGTCTGGTGGATTTCACCAAAGACATCGCCCGCGGACTGCGGCCGCCGATTCTGGACGACCTGGGCCTGGCCGCCAGTCTGCGCTGGTACGTCGGCCAGCTTCCCCGGGCCGAGTCGCCCATCCTGCGGCTCGAGCAAGCCATTGGCAGCCGGCGCTTTCCGCCCCAACTGGAAATGGCCGCCTTTCGCACGGTCCAGGAAGCGGTGTCCAATGCCCTGCGCCACGCCCAGGCGCGGGCCGTCGTCGTCGGCCTGTGGGTAGAGGACGGAGCATTGCGCGTCACAGTACAGGATGACGGAGTGGGATTCGATCTTGCCGAGGCCGAGGAGCGCAGTCGCCGTCTCCGTTCCCTCGGCCTGCTAGGCATGCGCGAACGTGCCGCCGCAGCGGGTGGGGAATTGCAGGTGGAAAGCGCGCCCGGGGCTGGCACGGTAGTCTCCCTGCGCTTTGCGCTGCAGGAGGGTAGCCCGGATGGCGAAGCAATGACCCTTTAACGGGGCGCTGCAATAGAGAAGGCGAACGGTCTCAGGCAGTTCCCTTTGCGATCAAGCGACGTGCCGAAGCGCTGCCGCCGACCGATCAACAGTGGCGGCGGGAGAAACCGGGGAGAGACGCCCAAGCTTGCAGATCGTCAGGAGTTGGGGCGGCCAGTGAGGACGCGGCCCAGGGAGGCCAGCTTGGCAGTGAATCCGAGACGCTCGTCGGCGAGGTCTTCGAGAAAGTCCGAGAGGCGCTTGGAGCGGGCGACAGCGAAGAGCACGAGGCAGACGAAGACCACCGTGGCGACGAGGCCGTGCATGACCCGCTCCCCGATCGATCCTTCCCCGAAGGGAATGATGTTCATGCCGAAGTAACCCGTGGTCACGGTGGCGATCAGGCCGAGGATGGTGATTACGGTAAGACGCACGACCGTGTTCGACTGGCGCCGCTGGGAATCGCTGTCCAGATACTGGGACATTTCGCGGATTTCGTCCCGCACCTCGTCGTAGAGGTCGTCGTTGCGCAGATGGCCGGCACAGAGCCGGAAGATGGCCTGGACATGGGGCCGCTCGGAAATCTCGTGGAACCAGTAGCGGTGGGTGAAGCGCAGGAAGGTTTCGAAATTGGCCCGGATGCGGCGCTTGAACCGGCGGACCGAATGGTCGTCGCGGATGTCGAGGTCATTCACCGCATCGACCAGCAGGTCGGCGAAGACGAGCAGTGCTCCCCGGTGCAGGTGGGCGATGAGGAAGACAAGGAAGTACTGGTGGCGGAATTGGGCCAGCACGCCCCGCTCCCCGTCGATGAAAAAAGGACGTGCCGCGTCGCCGACCACGGTCAGGGTATTGCCGGTGCACAGGAAACGGGTATTGGGGCCGGCATCGCTGTCGTTCCAGAAGCGGTCCTGGCAGTAGCGGCGCTCGAATTCGGCGACCGCCGGGTCGTTGGCCGGCAGCGCCTCATCGGGGTGGAGCGACGTGGCGAGTCCGATGCGCACCCAGTCTTCCCGGCTCAGGCGGCGCGGCTCGTCCACGGCCAGATAGGCGGTGACCGGCATGCGATGGTATTCGATCAGCCGGTAGCGCAGATCCCCGGGCTCGTCGGAATGGGCGATCACCAGCGGACGCAGGAGGCAGGCCCAGTGCTCGGAAATACAGGGGCTGCGGTGGGCGCAGACGTAGCTGAGGAATTTCTCCCGGCGCCGCGCGTCGGATCGGGCGAGCACCTGGCCGTCGGCTCCCAGCCACTCCGCGAGGTGAGAGTTGTGCAAGCCTTCGCCTTCTTCATCCCAACCCGACGGGTAGGCGCGGCCAAAGCGGAAGAGCAGATCGCGCGTGGTGTCGAGGGAGAGGTCGCTGGCCTTCACTTCCAGATTGAGGAGGACAAGATCCAAGTCGTGGAAGAAGTAGAGGTCCAGATGGACCACATCGAGAATCAGAGGCGTCTCGTCCTTGCGCAGGGTGATGCGCAGGCGAGCCACATCGGCGCGCCGGAACACGTGCATCGGCGAGCCGCCGGGCGGGTCGTCCGGACGCGGATTGCGGGATCTCCCCTCGCCATAAAGGAAGCGCTGGACGTAGGGCAGAAAGGAGACGAATTCCCGATAATGCCGCTCCTTGAAATCCCGAGCATCGGAGGTGAATTCGTCGTCCACTCGCCGCCAAGGCGTTTCCGCCAGTCTGGCCTCGAAGACCTCCCAATGCCGGCCCTCGGTGTGGGGCGACGCGATGGGCTCCAACTGCAGCGGCCAGACCAGGTTGGCGCGGAAGAAGTGCACGGTGGGCGAAGTCTCGGCGGCGGTCACGGCGGAGAAATCCGGAGGAAGGAATGCGGCAGTTTAACCGATGGGCTCGCGGGGGCGACGGGTAGCCCGCCGAAGTCGCCGAATGACGCCAGCCCCGACATTCAGTTTTCTAGGTCTAGGCTTCCCTAGCCGTGCCGCCACGGTTACGCTACCGCCACCGGCCGGAGGTTCCGGGGCAGCTATTGAGCCGCCAGGCCTCGGGCTCTTCCAGCAGGAGCGGGATAGATGGTCAGGTTGGGGGAATTCCGAACGTGGGTCGTGGGCATGGCCGCCGTGCTGGCGGCGTGCAGCGCGGCCGCCGGTCTGGCGCCGATGACTGCGCAGACCGATGAGTTGCGGAAGGTATTGATCCTCAATTCCTACCACGCCGGCTACAAGGGTTCGGACGACCTCGTGGACGGCATCCGTGCTTCCCTGGCCGAGTCTGGGAAACGGGTGGTGGTGAAAGTCGAGTACCTCGATAGCAAAGAGTTTCCCGAGGAGGAACACCGCAAACGGATGCTGGACGCGCTGCGGGCGAAATACCGCAAGCATCCCTACGATCTTCTGGTGACGACCGACGACTATGCCTTCGACCTCATCGAGGGCCAGCGCGATGCCCTCTTCGGCTCGGTGCCGGTGGTGTTTTGCGGCACAAACTATTTCGATCGCGCCCGGCTTGCCGGACACCCGGATTTCGTGGGTATCGACGAGAGTCCCAGTTTTGCCGATACCTTGAGGCTCATCCTGCGCCTCCATCCGGGTACCCGGAGCATCGTCGCCATTCATGACGATACCGAGACCGGGCGCCTGAACCGGCGGGCTTTCGACGATGCGGCGAAAGCCGTCGCCGGGCGGGTGGCGTTCAGCGCTCTGGCAGGACTCTCGCTGGATGATTTGTTGCGCAACGTGTCCCGCCTGGAGCCTGGAGCCTGGAGCCTGGAACCGTCGCCGTCTATTTCGCTTCCGTGGTCCGCGATACCGATGGCCGTGCGTTGTCGAGCAACGAAGCCTTGTCGCGACTGGCTTCGGCAAGCCCGGTTCCGCTCTATGGCGGCTGGGAGTTCAACCTCGGCCACGGCATTGTCGGAGGGCGACTGATAGACCTGCGCGGGCACGGCCGAGCGGCGGGGGAACTCGCGCTGCGCATCCTCAACGGCGTCGATCGCAAGAACCTGGGCGGGGTGCTGCCCAGTCCCAATGCCTACCTGTTCGATTATGCCCAAATGGTGCGTTTCGGCGTGGCCGCGGACGCACTGCCGGCGGGAAGCCGGATCATCAACCGGCCGCCCGGATTTATCGAGAAACACGGTCAGGCGATCCTGACGTTGTCCTCGCTTGCCCTCATGCTGACCGTGGTCGGAGTGTTCTTGCGGCTCGTGGCCAGTCGGCGCGAATTGCGCAAATCACAAGCAATGTTTGCCGCGATCTTCCGCGCAACGCCCGACCTGATGGCCATTTCCGAACGTGCCTCCGGGCGCTTCCGGGTTGTGAACGAAGCTTTCGGGCGCATTCTCGGCTATTCGCCCTCCGAGGTGATTGGGCGGACCTCCCTGGAGGTGGGCACCTGGGGATCGCCAGAGGATCGCGAGGCCATGCTCAAGGCTTTGGGCGACGCGCCTCTCCTGTTGAATCACGAAACCCTGTTCCGACGCAAGAACGGCGAAGTCTTTCACGCCATGATGTCGCTGGCCGAACTGGAGATCGACGGGGTGCCCTGCCTGGTGATCTCGGGGCGCGATATTTCTGCTCTCAAGGCGGTGGAGGCCGAGCTGGAAGCCCATAGATTGCGGCTCGAGCAGTTGGTTGACGCCCGTACCGCCGAACTTTCTGCCGTCAATGCCCGCCTTGTGGATACCCGCTTTGCCATGGACCGGGCAGGGATCGGCATCCACTGGGTGGAGAGCGAGAGCGGTCGCTTTCTCTACGTCAACGAGTACGGCGCCGCGATGTTCGGCTATGCCATCGAGGAGTTGCTGGAGATGGGAGTCGCCGAGCTCTATGCTCGGATCCCCGGAGAAAATCTACCCACCAATGGCGAACGCTTCGTGGATGGCCGCGCGCGATTCGACAGCGAAGCCAGGGGCAAGGACGGCCGTTTGATACCGGTCGAGGTGGTCGCTTACCTTTTACCGGGGGAGGAGGGCCAGCGCGGGCGTTTCATTGCTTTTCTCACCGATCTGACCCAGCGTAAGGAAGCCGAGCGCACTCTACGCCGCGCCAAGGAGGCCGCCGAGGCGGCGAACCTGGCCAAGAGCGCCTTCCTGGCGAATATGAGCCACGAGATCCGAACCCCTCTGAACGGCATTCTTGGTATGGCGTACTTGCTCCGCCGTTCCGGTGTCACGCGCGAGCAGGGCGACCGTCTGGCAAAGATCGAGGCTGCGGGCAATCACCTCCTGGACATCATCGGTGCCATCCTCGACCTCTCGAAGATCGAGGCCGGCAAATTCGACCTTGAGGAGACGCAGGTCAACCTCCCCAGCCTGGTATCCAACGTCATCGCGCTGCTCCAGGAGCGGGCGCAGGCCAAGCACCTGCAAGTGGTCAGCGAAGTCCAAGTCCCCCCGACACCGCTGCGGGGAGACGCCACTCGCTTGCAGCAAGCGCTGTTCAATTTCCTTGGGAATGCCATCAAATTTACCGATCACGGGCGGATCGTCGTTCGGGTCGAGGTGCTGGTCGAGCGGTCCACGGATGTGCTGCTGCGCTTTGCAGTGACCGATACCGGCATCGGCATTGCGGCGGACGTCCTGCCTCGTCTCTTCGGTGCCTTCGAGCAGGCGGACAACTCGACGACCCGCAAGTATGGCGGTACCGGCCTGGGACTCGCCATTACCCGCAAACTCGCCGAGCTGATGGGGGGGCAGGCCGGCGTGGACAGTGCTTTCGGCGAGGGCAGTACCTTCTGGTTCACTGCCCGGCTTGCGCGGGCGTCCGACGACTCTGTTCCCGCTCCCCAAGCGCCGGAGGTTCCCGTCGAGGCTCAAGTGCTGGATCGTTTCGGTGGTCGCCGGATCTTGCTGGTCGAGGACGAGATCATC
>DAORDK010000024.1:0-35167 GCA_035345935.1 Rhodocyclaceae bacterium
CCAGATGATTGAGATGGGCGATTGCCTCGCCCATCGCAAACATCGTCTGATGCGTGTCGAGCGGCCGCGGAAACAGCGTCGCGAGCAACTCGGCGGCGCTCTTTGGCGCCTCACAATCGTCTTCCACCGCCTGCAGGCGTTCTCCATGGTGGGCATGCAAAGCCGCAATCCGCTCCGACAGCCCGACGAAGGGCAGACCGTGGGAGGGCAATACCAGGGTGGAGTCGGGAATTTCCCGGGCCATTGCGTCCAGAGAAGCGAGATAGCTTCCCAAGGCATCGGCCGCCGGGGTGACTGCCATCACACTGATATTGGTGGAAATCCGCGGCAAAAGCATGTCTCCCGAAATTAACACGGCGAGTTCCTGGCAGTAAAGCGCAGCATGCTCGGGCGAATGGCCGTGGCCGATGACGACCTTCCACTCGCGTCCGCCTATGGCCCGACTGTCCCCCGCTTGAAGCCGGTTGTAACGCTCCGGAAGCGCCGGAACCGACCGCGTATATCCCGATCCTCGGCGGGCAAAGCGATCGAGGAGGTCCGCTGAAAGACCGTGCTGACGGAACTGTTCGGTCATGAAACGCGCACCGTGACCGCCGACCTCGTGCCAGACGGCGTGGGCAGTCAGAAATTCGGCGGCGGTCATCCAGAGCTGCGCACCGGTCTGCTCCAGAAGCCAGGTCGCCAATCCCAGGTGATCGGGATGAAAATGGGTCACCAACAGATTGCGCACCGGCCCGGCCAACCCGGCGAGGACCGCCACCCAGGCCGATCGGGTCCCCTCGTCGGCAAATCCCGTATCGACCAGGGTCCAGCCGTCTCCGTCCCGCAATGCCCAAAGGTTGATGTGGTCGAGCTGAAAAGGCAGGGGCATGCGTAGCCACAGCACGCCTGGGGCGACCTCGACGGTCGTACCGCTGGGAGGAGGAAGAAGGTGGGGGAACTCGAGCGCCATGGAATCCGGAGTCACCTTACCATACGGTACCGGATTGAAAAAACCCCGCTGCTCTGCTGTACTGGGGGCAATTGAACGGTCAAGAAAGGTGTGTCGTGGAACTTCCGTGTCTCGCCTTCGACCATGAAGAGAGCGTCGCCGAGCTCAGGGAGGCGGTGCGGACCTTCGCCGACCGGGAAATCGCACCGCGGGCCGCAGCCATAGACCGCGACAACCGCTTTCCCACCGACCTCTGGCCCAAGCTGGGCAGCATGGGCCTTCTCGGCCTCACCGTTCCCGAAGCGCTGGGCGGCACCGGCCTCGGCTATCTCGCCCACATCGTGGCGATGGAAGAACTTTCGCGCGCGTCCGCGAGCGTCGCCCTGTCCTACGGAGCCCACTCCAATCTGTGCGTCAACCAGATCTACCGCAACGGTAACGACGCTCAACGCGCCCGTTTCCTGCCCCGGCTGATGAGCGGGGAGCACGTGGGGGCATTGGCGATGTCCGAGCCCAACGCCGGATCCGATGTGATCTCGATGCAGTTGCGGGCGGACAGGGCCGGGGATCGCTACGTCCTGAACGGTTCCAAGCTGTGGATCACCAACGGCGGCGACGCCGACGTTCTGGTCGTTTATGGCAAGACCGACCCGGCGGCCGGCGCTCACGGCATCACGGCCTTCCTGGTCGAGAAGGGGATGCCCGGATTCACCCACGGCGCTCACCTGGACAAGCTCGGGATGCGGGGATCCAATACCTATCCCCTGTTCTTCGACGACGTCGAGGTCCCGCAGGAAAACGTCCTCGGCCAGGTCGGAGCCGGTGTCCGTGTCCTGATGAGCGGCCTCGACTATGAACGGGCCGTCCTGGCGGGAGGGCCTCTGGGGATCATGGCCGCCTGCCTCGACGTGGTGGTCCCCTACCTGCACGAGCGGCGGCAGTTCGGCAGCGCGATCGGCGAATTTCAGCTCATGCAGGCCAAACTGGCGGACATGTACGTCACCTTTAATGCGGCCCGGGCTTACGTTTACGCCGTCGGTCAGGCCTGCGACCGGGGAGCGGTGACGCGCCGGGATGCCGCCGGCGCCATACTCTACGCCGCCGAGAAGGCTACCTGGATGGCCGGCGAAGCGATCCAGGCCCTGGGCGGAAACGGCTACGTCAATGACTATCCCACGGGCCGCCTGTGGCGCGATGCCAAGCTCTACGAAATCGGTGCTGGGACTTCGGAAATCCGACGCATGCTGATCGGGCGGGAGTTGTTCGATGTCACCGGGTGCCGCCCATGAGACCTTTTCCGGTTAGCAAAGGTCAAAGTAGCGTTACCGCGCCCGCATCACACTCTTGGCCCGGAAGCCACCGTTCCATCGCTGCCGGCAAGGGGTCCGGAGGACGGTAGAATCCGTCACTTCCCATCCTTGGAACGACCATGCTTCGCCTGCGCACCCTGAGCATCGCCGACACCGCCGCCCTGGACCACGTCCGCCAGTTCTTCCGGAGCTACGTAGCCTGGCTGGGCGTAGACCTCAATTACGAGAATTTCGACCGCGAGATGGCGGCACTGCCCGGCAGCTACGCCGAGCCCGCGGGGCGCCTGTTCTACGCCGAGGTCGACGGCAACCCTGCCGGCTGCGTCGGCGTGCGCCCTTACGGCGAGGGAGGCAGCTGCGAGATGAAGCGTCTCTACGTCAGTCCCGAGTACCGCAATCGGGGGATCGGGAAGCTCCTCGCGCAAGCTGCAATCAGCGCCGCCAAGGACATGGGCTATCGTCGCCTCTTGGTGGATACCATGCCCGGCATGCGCATGGCGGTGCGCCTCTACCGGGAATTGGGTTTCACCGAAACGCCCTGTTACTACCAGACCCCGGTGGAGGGCATGATGTTCCTGGCCCTCGACCTGGAGAACTGGACTCCGGAAGAGAAGCACAACGAGAACCTGGATCATCTCTTCGATTTCAACCGCAGCTGGGCTCGTCAGATGCAGGAGCGGGACCCGGAATACTTTGACCGCCTTTCCCAGCTCCAGGCTCCGGACTACCTGTGGATCGGATGTTCCGATTCCCGCGTGCCGGCGAACCAGATTGTCGGCTTGCTGCCGGGGGAGGTGTTCGTCCACCGCAATATCGCCAACGTGGTGGTGCATACCGACCTCAATTGCCAATCGGTGATTCAGTTCGCCGTCGACGTGCTGCGGGTCAAGCACATCATGATCGTCGGCCACTACGGATGCGGCGGCGTGCGGGCCGTGGTGGACAACCAGTGGGTCGGCCTGGTCAACCTTTGGCTGCGTCATGTGGAGGACGTGCGCAACAAGCATCGCCGCGCTCTCGAAGCCCTGCCCCTGGAACAACGCTACGACCGCCTCTGCGAATTGAACGTCATCGAGCAGGTAGTGAATCTGTCCCGCACCAATGTGGTCCAGGACGCCTGGAACCGCAATCAGAAGCTCACCGTGCATGGCTGGATCTACGGCCTCAAGGACGGACGGATCAAGAATCTGGGCCTCACCGCTCAGGGTACCGACGCCCTGGAACGCCGCTACGTCGAGGCCCTGGCCGCCCTCGACGTGACTCCGCCCCTATGATCCCATGATCGATCCCGTCGTCATCGTCTCGGCCGCCCGTACCCCCATCGGGGCGTTCCAGGGTGCCCTGGCGGGACTGACGGCGATCGAGCTCGGGGCTGCCGCCGTACAAGCTGCGGTCCGCCGAGCCGGAATCGACCCGGCGATTCTGGATGAGGCGATCCTGGGTTGCATCCTCACCGCGGGACTCGGCCAGGCCCCAGCCCGGCAGGCCGCCCTGGCCGCCGGACTGCCCCAGTCGGTGGCTTGCACCACGGTAAACAAGGTCTGCGGATCGGCGCTCAAGGCAATCATGCTGGGTCACGACGCCATCGTTGCCGGTTCTGCGGCGGTGGTCATCGCCGGGGGTATGGAATCGATGAGCAACGCGCCCTACTTGTTGCCCCGAGCCCGGTCCGGTTACCGCCTGGGGCACGACCAGGTCCTCGACCACATGTTCCTCGATGGGCTGGAGGATGCGTATGGGCCCGAGACGCGCGGCAAACTCATGGGCTGCTTTGCCGAGGACTGTGCCTCCCGGCTGGGGATTTCCCGCGAGGAACAGGATGCCTGGGCTTTGCGTTCCGCCTCCCGCGCACAACAGGCGGCTGCGGACGGCGCCTTCGCCTGGGAGATCGAACCGGTGCTCGTTCCCGGCAAGGCCGGCGAACGGCGGATCGGCCGCGACGAGGGTCCGGAGCGCATCGATCCCGCCAGAATCCCGAGCCTGGAGCCCGCCTTCCGGGTAGGCGGTACGATCACCGCGGCCAATGCGTCCTCGATCGCCGATGGCGCCGCCGCCGTCGTCCTGATGCGCGAATCCCAGGCCGGCAGCCTCGGTATCGCCCCTTTGGCTCGCATCGTCGCCCACGCCACCCATGCTCAGGCACCCGCCGATTACCCCACCGCCCCCGGAAAAGCCATCGAAAAGCTGCTCCTTCGCAGCGGCTGGACCAAGGACAAGGTCGATCTATTCGAAATCAACGAGGCCTTCGCCGTGGTGCCCCTCGCAGCGCTGCGCCATCTCGATCTTTCGCCAGACAGGGTCAATGTCCATGGTGGCGCGTGTGCCCTCGGGCATCCCATCGGTGCGACGGGGGCACGGCTGGTGGCTACGCTCCTCGGTGCCCTCCGCCGCAGGGGAAACCGGCGCGGCGTCGCCGCCCTATGCATCGGCGGTGGCGAGGCCACCGCTCTCGCGCTCGAGATGCTTTAATTCCGAAGGAGACCTCCATGGCCGACCCCATCACCTTCTACTTCGACTTCTCCAGCCCCTATGGCTACCTCATGAGCGAGAAGATCGACGATCTCGCGGCCCGCTACGGGCGCAAGGTGCGCTGGCGGCCTATCCTGCTGGGCATCATTTTCCAATCCACGGGCAGTGCCCCCCTGACCCTGCAGGCGCCCCCCAAGGCCGCCTACTACAAGCACGACTTTGCCCGTTCTGCCCGTTTCCTCGGGGTCCCCTTCCGCTTTCCGAGCAAGTTTCCCTTGCCGACCCAGCAAGCCGCCCGGGCCTATCTCTGGCTCCATGAGCAGGACTGCGTGCAAGCGCGGGCTTTCGCCCACGCGACGTACAGGGCGCTGTTCGTCGACGACCGCGACATTTCCGGGCCGGATACCGTCCTCGACATCGCCGCCGGCCTGGGCGTCGATCGCCAAGCCCTGGCGGCCGCCCTGGGCGGTCCGGAGTTGAAGGAGCGCCTGAAGGCCGAAGTCGGAACTGCCATGGCGGCGGGGGTATTCGGTTCGCCCACCGTGGTCGTCGACGGCGAAATGTTTTTCGGCGCCGACCGCTTGCCCCAGCTCGAACGCTGGCTGGCGGAAGGCGGTTTCTAGACAGGAGGTTTCCATGGCCATCACCAAAGGCTGCCAACAATTGATCGCCGAAGCCCGCGAGCGCATCCGCACCCTTTCGCTGGCGGAGGCACGGGCCAAGTTCGACGATCGCCAGGCGGTCTTCGTCGACATTCGCGACATCAGGGAACTGGAGCGGGAGGGCATGATCCCCGGCGCCTTCCACGCCCCCCGCGGCATGCTCGAATTCTGGGTGGACCCGGAGAGCCCGTACTACAAGGAAATTTTCGGGTCGGGCAAGGAATTCGTCCTCTACTGCCAGTCCGCCTGGCGATCCAGCCTCGCCACCGCCGCCCTGCAGGACATGGGCCTCGCCCCCGTCGCCCAGATCGAGGGCGGCTTCAAGGCCTGGAAGGCGGCCGGCCACCCGGTGGCCGAACGGGCCACCCACAAACCCTGAGCGGCCATGGGCGAATTCCAGTCGCGGATCGATCCTCGCTCGGCGGATTTCCAGGCCAACGCTGCGGCCATGGCAGCTCTGCTGGCGGATTTGCGGGAAAAAGCCGGCCATATCGCCCTGGGTGGCCCGGAAACGGCTCGCCAGAAGCATCTCGCCCGGGGCAAGCTGCTGCCCCGGGAGCGGGTGGATGCCCTCCTCGACCCCGGCACCCCTTTTCTGGAGATCGGTCAGTTCGCCGCCTACGGGCTCTACGGCGGCGAGTACGAGGTACCGTCGGCCGCCCTGGTCGCCGGTATCGGCCGCGTCGCCGGAGTCGAGTGCATGGTCGTCGCCAACGATGCCACCGTGAAAGGCGGCACGTACACGCCGCTGACCGTCAAGAAGCACCTGCGGGCCCAGGAGATCGCCCTCGAGAATCGCCTGCCCTGCATCTATCTGGTGGATTCCGGGGGCGCTTTCCTGCCCCTGCAGGACGAGGTCTTTCCCGACCGGGAGCACTTCGGACGTATTTTCTACAACCAGGCCAACCTGTCGGCCCGGGGAATTCCTCAGATCGCCGCCGTCCTCGGGTCATGCACGGCGGGCGGTGCTTATGTGCCGGCCCTGTGCGACGAATCGATCATCGTCCGGAACCAGGGCACCATCTTTCTGGGTGGCCCGCCCCTGGTGAAGGCGGCTACCGGAGAGGTCGTCAGCGCCGAGGAGCTTGGCGGCGCCGACGTCCATACCCGGCTTTCCGGCGTCGCCGACCATCTGGCGGAAAACGACGCCCACGCCCTGGCCATCGTCCGCCGTATCGTCGCCAACCTCAACTGGCGCAAGTCGCCCGCTCTCGACCTGCGCGAGCCCGTGGCCCCCCGCTACGCCGGCGAAGAGATCTATGGCGTCATCCCCACCGATCCCCGCAAACCCTACGACGTGCACGAGATCGTCGTCCGGCTGGTGGATGGCTCGGATTTCGACGAATTCAAGGCTCGCTACGGGACGACCCTGGTCTGCGGTTTCGCACGCCTCCACGGCTATCCGGTGGGGATCGTGGCCAACAACGGCATCCTGTTTTCCGAATCCGCCCTCAAAGGCGCGCATTTCGTCGAACTCTGCGCCCAGCGCCACATTCCGCTGATCTTCCTGCAGAACATCACCGGCTTCATGGTCGGCAAGAAAGCCGAGAATGCCGGCATTGCCCGGGACGGCGCCAAGATGGTCACGGCGGTCGCCACCGCCGCGGTGCCCAAATTCACCGTCATCATCGGTGGCTCCTTTGGCGCCGGCAATTACGCCATGGCGGGCCGCGCCTACGGTCCGCGCTTCCTGTGGACCTGGCCCAACGCGCGCATCTCGGTGATGGGCGGCGAGCAGGCCGCCAGCGTCCTGGCGGCGGTCAAGCGCGACAGCCTGGAAGCGGCCGGCAAGTCCTGGAGCACGGAAGAGGAAGAGGCCTTCAAGACCCCGATCCGGGCCCAATACGAAACCCAGGGGCATCCTTATTACGCCAGCGCCCGGCTCTGGGACGACGGCATCATCGACCCGGCGGATACGAGGCGGGTCCTGGGTCTGAGTCTATCGGCAGCGCTCAATGCCCCGATCGGGGACACCCGCTTCGGGATTTTCCGGATGTAAGTATGTACCTGCCTGCCCATTTCGCCGTCACCGATCGCGCCCGGCTTCACGGCCTGATCGCAGCGCAACCGCTCGCGACCCTCATCACCCACGGCGATGGCGGACTCGAGGCCAATCATCTCCCGCTGATCCTCCATGAAGGAATCGGCGAATGGGGCGTCCTGCGCGGTCATGTGGCCCGCGGCAACCCGCTGGCCGGAGCCGACGGCGCTTCCGTGCTGGCCGTCTTCCATGGTCCTCAGTGCTACGTCAGCCCCAGCCATTACGCGACCAAGGCCCTGGATGGACGGGTGGTGCCCACCTGGAATTACGCCGTCGTGCATGCCCACGGCTGCTTGCGCACCCATGCCGATCCCGAGTGGATACGCGCTCAGATCGGCCACCTGACCACGAGTCACGAGGCCGACCGGGCCCATCCCTGGGCAGTGACCGATGCCCCGACCGACCACGTCGATCGCCTGTTGCGGTCCATTTGCGGCATCGAGATCGTCATCACCCGGCTCGAGGGCAAGTGGAAAGTCAGCCAGAACCAACCCACGGCCAACCGCGAGAGTCTGGCGACCGCTCTGGACGGCGAGAATCCGGTCATGGCAGGGCTTGTCCGGGAAATGAGGGGTTGAGGTATTCTGAACCGCTGCAGAGAAGCAGGAGACCCCATGCCCTACCAATCCCTGGAACTCCAGATTCAAGAATCCGTTGCCACGCTGTGGATGAACCGCCCCGTCGTCCATAACGCCTTCGACGAAACCCTGGTCGCCGAGCTGACCGAGGCTTACCGTACTCTCGATGCCGATCCCGCCGTGCGCGTCGTCGTCCTCGGCGGCCGCGGCAAGAGTTTTTCCGCCGGGGCGGACCTCAAGTGGATGCAATGGGCCTCCGCCCAAGGCGTCGATGACAATCTCGCCGATGCCCGCGCCCTGGCCCGCATGCTGCGCACCCTGGCGGACTCGAAGAAGCCCACCATCGCCCGGGTCCATGGCGCCGCCTTGGGCGGCGGCATGGGGCTGGTGGCCGCCTGCGACATCGCCGTGGCGTCGATTGACGCCGTCTTCGCCACCTCCGAAGCGCGTCTGGGCATTATTCCTGCGGCCATCTCGCCCTATGTGCTCCGCGCCATCGGGTCCCGCCAGGCGCTGCGCTATTTCCAGACGGGAGAACGAATCGATGCCGCGCGGGCAAGGGAAATCGGCCTGGTGCATGAGGCGGTCGCGCCGGAGCAGCTCGATGCCACCGTGGCGAACATCGCCGCCGCCCTCCTCCTTGGCGGCCCTCTGGCCCAGACCGCTGCCAAGGAGCTGATCCGGGCCGTCGATCACCAGCCGGTGAACGACAGCCTGCTGGAGGACACCGCCCATCGCATCGGCTACCTGCGGGCCACACCGGAAGCCCGGGAAGGGATCGCGGCGTTCCTGGAAAAGCGCTCCCCGCGGTGGGCACAGAAAGCCTGACGATGGCGGGGCGGATTCTCCTCGGCGAGCGGCGCGCCCAGGCGCGCAGACGCGCGGGAACGGCGCGCCCTGCCCCGGGAGCAGGATGCGCTCCGGCGGTCGCGCCGCCGGGGATGGCCCATGTTTGAAAGGATACTCATCGCCAACCGCGGGGAAATCGCCTGCCGGGTGATGAAGACCGCCCACCGGCTGGGGATGCGTACCGTCGCCGTCTATTCCGAAGCCGACGCCGGGGCTCGCCACGTCCGGCTGGCCGACGAGGCCGTGCGGCTCGGGGCAGCGGCGGCGAGCGAGTCCTACCTGGCCGGCGAAAAGATCATCGCAGCCGCCCGACGCACCGGAGCCCAGGCCATCCACCCCGGTTACGGCTTCCTGTCGGAGAACGCCGATTTCGCGGAGGCCTGCGCAGCGGCGGGTATCGTATTCATCGGCCCGCCCCCCGGCGCGATTCGCGCCATGGGGTCGAAAGCGGCGGCCAAGACCCTGATGGACGCCGCTGGCGTGCCCCTCACCCCCGGCTACCACGGCGATGATCAGGATCCCGGCCGCCTGCATCAGGAAGCGGAGGCCCTCGGTTACCCGGTGCTCATCAAGGCGGTCGCGGGAGGCGGCGGCAAGGGTATGCGCCGGGTGGACAAGGGCGACGATTTCCTCGCCGCCCTGGCTGCCTGTCAGCGGGAAGCCGCCGCCAGCTTCGGCGACGCCCGGGTGCTGGTGGAGCAATATGTGGCCCGCGCCCGCCACATCGAGATGCAGGTGTTCGCTGACCGTCAGGGCCATTGCGTCCATCTCTTCGAACGGGACTGTTCGGTCCAGCGCCGGCACCAGAAGGTGCTGGAGGAAGCCCCCGCCCCGGGCATGAGCCCGGAACAGCGTCAGCGCATGGGCGCTGCGGCCGTCGCGGCGGCTCGGGCCGTGGGGTATGTGGGCGCCGGCACGGTCGAATTCATCGCCCGGGATGACGGCAGTTTCTACTTCATGGAGATGAATACCCGCCTGCAAGTGGAGCACCCGGTCAGCGAAATGATTACCGGCCTGGATCTGGTGGAATGGCAGTTGCGGGTCGCTGCGGGGGAGCAGTTGCCCCTCGCCCAGGAACAGTTGGTCATGCGGGGCCACGCCATCGAAGCCCGCCTCTACGCCGAGGACGCCGATCGCGGCTTCCTTCCGGCCGCGGGCCGCCTGCTGCGGCTGAAGCTGCCGCGGGAAACCCTGCACGTGCGGGTCGACGCGGGGGTCGAGGAGGGCGACGAGATCACTCCCGACTACGATCCCATGATCGCCAAGCTCATCGTCTGGGACGCCGACCGCACCCGCGCCCTTGGCCGCCTGCGCCTTGCTCTGGCCGAAATCCAGGTGGCAGGCGTGGCCAGCAACGCCGCATTCCTGTCCCGGCTGGCAAGCTGTCCGGCCTACGCCAGTGCGGACCTCGATACCGGCTTCATCGAGCGCCAGCGACCCCTACTCTTTCCTATACCCGGGCCGATTCCCCGGGACGTCGTGTTGATCGCCGCCCTCGGCGAACTGCTCGGCGAGCGGGAAAGAGCTCGGGAGGCGGCGCTCCGCAGCAGCGACCCCCATTCGCCCTGGCATGCTCAGGACGGTTGGCGGATGAATCATTCCAACCCCCGCAGCCTGGCTTTCCGGGACCGTGATGGCCCGATCGAAGTGCATGTGCTCTGCGACCGGGAGCGATGGATACTCACAGTCCAGGGCGTCGCGACCGTCGTTTGCGGTCACCGGCAGGGTGGCCGGGACCTGACGGTGGAAATCGACGACCGGCGGCTGTCGGCCGGCATCGTCGCCGAGGACGACAAGCGCCATGTATTCCTTGAGGGAACGACCTACCTGCTGGTCCGCGACGATCCCCGCCATGGGGTCGAGGACGCCAGGGACGCGGGCGGCGGCCTGATCTCGCCCATGCCCGGCAAAGTGGTGGCCCTCCTCGTCAATCCTGGCCAACAGGTGGAAAAAGGGACGCCTCTGCTTATACTGGAGGCCATGAAGATGGAGCACACCATCACGGCCCCCGCTACCGGGAGCGTCGCGGCTTTCCATTTCCCCCCCGGCACGCTGGTGAAGGAGGGAAGCGCGCTGCTCGATTTTGATTGGGCGCCATGACCTTCCCCTCCCGCGTGCGCATCGTCGAGGTCGGCCCCCGGGACGGCCTGCAAAACGAAAAACAGCTCGTCCCCACGGCAACCAAGATCGAACTCATCGAGCGCCTCGCCGCTACGGGTGTGCCGGTGGTGGAGGCCACCGCTTTCGTCTCCCCCAAGTGGGTTCCCCAGATGGCCGATCATGCGGAAGTGCTCCGTGGCATACGCCGCCGCCCCGGCGTCGCCTACCCGGTCCTGGTCCCTAACCTCAAAGGCTTCGACGCCGCCGTCGAAGCCGGCGCCACCGAGGTCGCCATTTTTGCTGCCGCTTCGGAAACCTTTTCGCAGAAGAACATCAATTGCTCGGTCGCCGAAAGCCTGAAGCGTTTCGAACCGGTCATCTGCGCCGCCACCGCCCTCGATCTCAAGGTGCGAGGCTACGTCTCCTGCGTCGTCGGCTGCCCCTACGAGGGGCCCATAGCCCCCGGGGCCGTCGCTGCCGTCGCCTCCCGGCTGGCGGAAATGGGGTGCTACGAGGTCTCCCTCGGCGACACCGTAGGCGTCGGGACGCCGGCGGCAATCGGCCGCCTGATCGAGGCATGCGCACGCCAGCTGCCGGTCGCCCGCCTCGCAGGCCATTTCCACGACACTTACGGCATGGCGGTAGCCAACGTCTATGCCGCATTGGAAGCGGGCGTCGCGGTCTTCGACAGTTCCGTCGCCGGTCTCGGCGGCTGCCCCTACGCCCCCGGCGCCTCAGGCAATCTGGCGACCGAGGATCTGGCCTACCTCCTGGAGGGCCTGGGCATCGAAACGGGCGTCGACTTGCCGGCGCTGGTGGCCGTGGGCGCCTGGATCGGAGAGATCCTCGGCCGGCCGGGCAATTCCCGGGCCGGCCGGGCTCTCCTGGCAAGGGCGGGCTGATGGGACTGCTCTCCGCCATCGCCGGAATGCTGCACCGCACTCCGCCCGCCGACACCGGCACTCGCCTGGCCCTGGCCCGGATTGGCGAACTGGTCGACCCCCTGCTCACGGTCGCCCCCGATTTCGACTCTCATTTGAAATCCCCGGTGGATTGCGCCCTGGGCTATTGCGAAGGCCTCGTGGACAGCCTGCCCGGACCCCACACCGTCGATTCCCGCGCCTTCGTTTCCGATCCGCTCGTCCACGCCCTCTTCGCCACCGCCGATGACATTCGCGGCATGCTCGGCCGTAGCCAGGCCGTGCGCGACTACCTGGCAAATCCGGAATGCCGCCGCAGCGATAGTTTCTATGCCCTGCTCGCCGCGCGACGGCAGGAGAAGAAGCAGCTCGGCCCGGCGCTCCAGGGCGATACCCTGCGGGCGAACGTCCCGCAAACCGTGCTCTACTTTACCGACCACACCCTGGTCGAGCCTCACTGTGAATTGCACGAAACCCGCCAGGCCCTGCGGGCCAGCGCCTATGACAGTCTCTTGAGAAATTTCCATGCCCACCTCGAAGGGCTGCGTATCGAACGCGCGGAAACCCAAGGCGACAGCACCAGCGAGCGGGCTCACCTGGCACTCCTCAAGGGGAGCACCCCCGGCCCGGAGTACGCGGTGCATACGCGCCGTTTGGCGGAACTCGATGCCCACCTGCGCTCGGTCGCGGCAGCCCTCGAACCCGAACCTCTGGTCCGTGCCCTCGCCGAATTTCTCCTGGCCCCCGAACTCTCTCTCGCCCTGCAACCCTACACCGTGGCGTTGGATCGGATGGGCGTCGTGACTCAGACAGCAGAAGCCGGGGACACCCTGAGCTTTCCCGAACTCATTGCCCGCGACAAGCGCCGCTATATGGTGACGCTCGTCCGGGTCGCCCGAGCCCAGGCCGAGGAAGCCGTCGCCTCGGTACTCGATTTCCGTCACCGTTTCGTGATCATCTGATGGTTCCTTCTCCCTGCATCGACGTATGCCGCCTGGACCGGGCGACTGGCCTCTGCCAAGGTTGCCTGCGCAATGTCGACGAAATTGCTGCCTGGGGCCAGGCCGATGACGCCGCCCGCATCATCATCCTGGCCGCCGTCGCCAAACGGCGGCAGGAACTGGACCCCTGGGACGGCGAACTCCGCTGCGACTGCAAACCATGAGCAATGAAGAACTCTACCCCTGCGTAGGCATTTGCATGCCCGATCCCGATTCCGGCCGTTGCATGGGCTGCGGCCGCCCGCCGCTCGAGTCCCCGGAAGTCGTCGTACTTCCCGCGGCCGTGCGCCCGGAAAATCTCCCTCGGCCTGGAAGCCCCGCTGACCCGGATACTCCCCAGTGACTCTCCCTACTTCCCTGCGCGTCCTGGAGCGAGGCTGGCTCTCCGCCAATAACGTCGTCTTTTTCGACGGGGACGAAGCCACCATCGTCGATAGCGGATACGTCACCCACGCCGAGCAAACGGTCGCCCTGGTCCGGCATGTACTCGACGGCAGAAGGCTCTCGCGTATTGTGAATACTCACTCGCATTCCGACCATATCGGTGGGAACGCGGCCCTCAAGACGGCCTTCGACTGCCAAATCGTGGTTCCGGGGGGTCTGGCGGCAACGGTTGCTGAATGGGACGAAGACGCCTTGCTCCTCTCCCCCCTGGGCCAACAGTCGGCCCGCTTCAGTCACGACGCCACCCTGCGCGCGGGGGATCGGCTCGAAATGGGGGGTCTGGTCTGGGAGGCCATCGCCGCCCCCGGCCACGATATGGAAGCCCTGGTTTACTACAACCCGGAGCGGCGCATCCTGATTTCCGGCGATGCCTTCTGGCAGAACGGGTTCGGCGTAGCCTTCCCGGAGCTGCTCGGTCAGGCCGACGGTTTGGCGGCGACCCGGGCGACCCTGGAGCATCTCGCCACCTTGGCCGTGGATTGGGTGATTCCGGGCCACGGCAGTCCCTTCCAGGACGTTGGCGAAGCCTTCGCCAAGGCCTTCGGAAAATTGGCCCATTTCGAGGCCAACCTTGATCACCTGGCCTGGCACGCCATCAAGGTGATCGTCTCCTTCGCCATCATGGAACGCCGTTCCCTCGCACGGGACGAGGTGGCCCCCTTTTTGGCCGGGTTAACCTTCGCCAACGAGGTCAATGCCCGCTACCTGCGGCTTTCCGCCGAAGATCTCGCCACCCGGGTCGTGCGCGACCTGCTCGCGGTAGGCGCGCTCCGGCGCAGGGACGGCGGAGTGCTAGTGCCGGCCTGAGCCGTTCTTCACCGCCACAATCTGGTTTCGGCCGGCAGCCTTGGCCCGGCATAAGGCTTCGATGGCAGCATCGGCGAGATCGGCGAAAGTCTGGCCCGGATGCCATTCGGCAAGCCCGCCGGAGATGGTCAGGGAAACGTCCAGACCCAAGGCCAGCCGCATCGGCATCGCCGCCACGGCTCCGCGCAGGCGTTCCGCCGTCAGGCGGGCATGGACCGCCTCGGTGGCCGGCATGAGCACGGCGATTTCGTCCCCCCCGAAACGGGCGCACAAATCGTTCAGCCGCAGGCTGCGGCCGACGACCCGTCCCGCGTGCCGCAAAGCCTGATCGCCGGCTTCGGTGCCGTAAAGGTCATTGAGTTTGGCGAAATAATCGATATCGAGGATCAGAAACGAGACGCGCTGGCCTATCCTTTCGCAGAGGTCGATCTGGCGGGGGAAGACGTCGTCGGCCCAGGCCCGGGTGCGCAGTCCGGTGACTTCGTCGGTTTCCACCTTGCGGCTCTGCTCCCGTCTCAATTCGAGGGTCGACAGGATGACGGCATTGTTTTCCCGGATGCGCCGGGTCAGGATACGCAGGAGATTGAAGGCGGTGGGCTGCTGGCTGGCGAGGAGATTCCACAGGACCGCCTGGGGAATGGCCAGAACCCGGCAGGGACCCGCGGTGATCACATAGGCCGAAGGGGGTCTGGCATCGATGATCGACAGCTCCCCGACGCATTCGCCGGTCCCCAGCCGGACGATGGGATTGGTCGGGTCGGGTTCGAGGCAGACCAGCATCTCGCCGTCCAGAATCACGAAGATTTCGTTATTGCTTTCCGCCGGGTCGAGCAAGGTCTTGCCCCCCGAAAGCATGAGTTCGTGGCTACCGGTCAGCGCTGTCCGCAGGGCATCGGGATCGACGCCCTGAAACAAGGGCGCCGCCGCCAGGACCAAGTCTACCGTTTCCATGGAATCTCCCTTACTGCGCTCAGGTCTTGGGCAAGGCGTGCTCGACCAGTCGCACCCAATAGGCCACACCGAGGGCCAGGGCGTCGTCGTTGAAGTCGTAATGTGGATTGTGCAGGGTGCAACCGCCGGTCCCCGGTCCGTTCCCAAGCCAGACGTAGCAGCCGGGTTTTTCGCGCAGCATGTAGGCGAAATCCTCCGCACCCATCGAAGGCAGTTCGTCGTCGCGCACCCGCTCGGCCCCCAGCACTTCGCCGGCGACACCTCGGCAGAAAGCGGTTTCGGCAACCGAGTTGACGGTGGGTGGATAGCGATGGTCGAAGCGCACCGCGATCTGGGCGCCGTGGGTGGCCGCGACGCCGCTGCAGATCCGTTCCATGGCCCGTTCCACCGACTGCTGGACCTCCGGCTTGAAGCTGCGGATGGTGCCGCGCAAGACCACTTCCTCGGGAATGACATTCCAGGCTTCGCCGCCATGGAACTGGGTCACGCTGACCACCGCTGAATCGCAGGGGTGGAGGGTCCGGCTGACCACGGTCTGCAACGCCTGGACAAGCTGGCTGCCGGCGACGATGGCGTCCACGCCCTGGTGGGGCATGGCGGCGTGGCAGCCGTGACCCCGTACGGAAATTTCAAAGCCGCAGGTGCCGGCCATCACCGGCCCGGGCATCACCGCCATCTCGCCCACGGGTATCCCGGGCCAGTTATGCAGGCCATAGACAGACTCGACCGGGAAGCGCTTGAAGAGGCCATCGGCGATCATGACCGCCGCCCCGCCTTCCGCCTCCTCGGCAGGCTGGAAGATGAAGACCACGGTACCGTCGAAATTCCCCTGCGCGGCGAGGTGGCGGGCCGCACCGAGGAGCATCGCGGTATGACCGTCGTGACCACAGGCGTGCATGGTGCCCGGATGCCGGGATCGATGGGGGAATTCGTTCAGTTCGGCGACGGGCAGCGCGTCCATATCCGCCCGCAGACCGATGCTGCGGGACGAGGTCCCCGCCCGCAGAACACCGACCACACCCGTCCGGGCCAAGCCGCGATGGACCTCAATACCGGCCCGCTCCAGTTCGGCGGCGACCAGATCGGAGGTGCGATGCTCATCGAAAGCCAGTTCCGGGTGAGCGTGGATATCCCGGCGTAGGGCAACCAGTTCTGCAAGATCGGGGATTTCGACGCAAGGCATGGAGAAACTCCTCGGGGAAGACTATTAGACCGGCAAACGCGCGCGCCGACAACCGTTACCGCCTGCGCTCGCGCCGCTCTACGGCTCTTCCCGAAAGCGAAATCCTTCAGATATCTGGCCCGCGGAGGACGTTCTATGCCAAATTTTTATTTCCCGCCTTGCCGGCCCGGGGCGGCTTCATTATCCTGAGGACCATGGATCTCATCCTCATCTGCGGCCTCTCCGGCTCCGGCAAGTCCGTCGCCCTGCACCTCCTGGAGGATTCGGGCTACTACTGCGTGGACAACCTGCCGGTCGTGATGTTGACCGTCCTGGTGCGCATGCTCAACGAAGAGGGAATCCGCAAGGTTGCCATCGGCATCGATGCGCGCTCCGGCGACGGCATCTCCCTGCTGGAGGACAAGCTCAAGACCCTGGGCGACGAGTGCGACCGCTTCGCCTTCCTGTTCCTGTACGCGAAGGAAGATACCCTCCTCAAACGCTATTCCGAATCCCGGCGGCGCCATCCCCTGGCGTCCGAGGGACGGACCCTGGAGGAAGCCATCCGGCTGGAGCGGGAACTCCTCGATCCGGTGGGATCCCTGGGGCATCGCATCGACACCAGCGATCTCAAGGCCAACGCCCTGCGCGACTGGGTACGCCAATTCATCGATGCCGAACCGGGACGCGGACTCATCCTGCTGTTCGAGTCCTTCGGCTTCAAGCACGGGGTTCCTCTGGACGCCGACCTGGTCTTCGACGTGCGCTGTCTGCCCAATCCCTACTACGATGCGGCCTTGCGCCCTCTGACAGGACTCGACGCCCCGGTGATCGATTTTCTGGAGAGCCAGTATGAAGTCCGCTCGATGCGCGAGGACATCCGTCGCTTCGTCGCGACCTGGCTGCCCGCCTACATCCGCGACAATCGGAACTACCTGACGGTGGCCATAGGCTGTACCGGCGGCCAGCATCGTTCGGTACACATCGCCGATTGGCTGGGCCGGGAATTTCGCGACCGCGCCCGGGTGCTGATCCGCCACCGGGCCCTGGCGGGTGCCGGTTGAGGCCGACGATCCCGGCATCGCCATGGCGTCCCGACCGCCCTCCGGGATCATTTCCCGCCTAGCCCCCTGGTTGGCGCTCCTACGACCCGGAGACTGGAGTCTCATCGTCGGAGCCGCCATTGCGGTCGGCGCCTCCTTGCCCCTGATTTGGCAGGGGGGTCTGGCCGACCGCGCGGTGATCCGGCAGGAGGGAGCCATCTTCGCCCAGCTCGATCTTCACGCCCGGCGTCGGGTCGAAGTGGCCGGCCCCCTGGGTACCACGGTCATCGCCGTCGAACCCGGCCGCGCCCGGGTGGTCTCCGACCCCGGGCCCCGCCAGTACTGTGTGCGACAAGGTTGGCTGAGCCGGCCGGGAGAAATCGCCATCTGTGCGCCCAATCGGGTGAGTCTCCAGATCACCGGCCGCACCAAAGCCTATGACAGCCTCAGTTATTGAACTGACGGTCACCGCCGCCGACCGTCGCATTGCCCGCCTGGCGGCGGCAGCAGTGGGACTCTCCCTGGTGGACGCGGCCATCCCCACCCCCCTGCCCGGGGTAAAGCCTGGGCTTGCCAATATCGTGACCCTCCTGGTCCTGGAGCGCTATGGCTGGGCGACCGCCGCCTGGGTCACCGGCCTGCGGGTGATCGCCGGCAGCCTGCTTCTCGGGCATTTTCTCGCCCCCGGGTTCTTCCTTTCCCTGACCGGTGCGGTGGCCAGCCTCACGGTACTCGCCTTCGCGCGGCACCTGCCTCGACGTTGGTTCGGCCCCGTGAGCTGGAGTCTCATCGCAGCCTTCGCCCACATCGGCGGACAGTTGTGCCTTGCCCGCGTTTGGCTGATCCCCCATGATGGAGTCTTCCTGCTGGCGCCTCTGTTCGCCGCGGCGGCCGTCGTCTTCGGCACGCTCAACGGCCTTATCGTGGCGCGCATGCTGGCCGACCAGCCGCCCCCGGAGAACGCCCATGCCTGAAACCCTCTGCCTCGCCTGGACCGGCGCATCGGGAATGCCCTATGGCCTGCGCCTGCTGGAATGCCTGCTGGCCGCTGGGGTGCGGGTTCAGCTCCTCTATTCCCAGGCCGCCCAGGTCGTCGCCCGGCAGGAAATGGGCCTCGAACTTCCCGCCCGGCCTGCCGAAGCCCGCGACCTTCTCCTTGCCCGTTTCTCGGCCGATCCCGACCGCCTGGCCGTCTACGGACGCGAAGAATGGTTCGCCCCCATGGCCTCCGGATCCAACCCCCCGGACGCCATGGTCGTCTGCCCCTGCACCATGGGCACCCTGGGATCCATCGCCCAGGGCCTCGCCGACAATTTGATCGAACGAGCCGCCGACGTGATGCTCAAGGAAGGGCGCCCCCTGATCCTGGTGCCGCGGGAGACCCCGCTCTCGGCCATCCATCTGGAGAACATGCTGCGCCTCTCGCGAGCCGGTGCGGTCATCCTGCCCCCCAACCCCGGTTTCTACCACCACCCGCAGAGCGTCGGCGATCTGGTCGACTTCGTCGTCGCCCGCATCCTCGACCGGGTGGGCGTTCCCCACCGATTGATGCGGCCCTGGGGCGACGCCGGCTGATGGGGCTGTTCTCGTTCCGCCGCGCCCCACCGCCTCCGGAAATTCGGGAAGTACCGCTGTTTCCTCTCAAAACGGTTCTTTTTCCCGGCGGAATACTCAGTATCAAGGTTTTCGAACAACGTTACCTCGATATGGCGTCCGCCTGTCTGCGCAGCGATGAATGCTTCGGAATCTGCCTCATCGCCAGCGGCCAGGAAGTCGGTACGCCGGCCGAGCCCCATCCGGTCGGCACGCTGGCCCGCATCGTCGATTGCGAAGTCCCGCAACTGGGCATCATGAATTTGCGAGTGCGCGGAGAAGAGCGCTATCGCATTCTGGACTGCGCTCCCGATACCGGTCATTTGCTGCGGGGCCGCGTCGAACTGTTGCGCCCGCCTGCATCGACCCCCTTGCCAGAAACCGGGGCCCGCCTGCTGCCGCTCCTGCAGCGGATCGTCGACGAATTGGGCGATGAGCGCATCGCGCCCCCGCATCGCTACGATGATGCCGAGTGGGTCGGCTACCGCCTGACGGAAATCCTGCCGGTCCAGAATCTCGCCAAGCAGAAACTGCTGGAGCTCGACGATCCGTTATCGCGCCTGGAGATCATCGAGAAATTCCTCGCCCAGCGGGGCGTGCTCGGCTAACCGCCTCGGCGAATTTCCCGGCGGCGCCGGACAAAGTCCGACGCCGCCCGCGAAGCCGCTCAGCTCCGCTCGTTGCGCCGCGCCAGGTTGTCCTGCAGGATAGCCGTGCAGTCCTTGACGCCGACCCGACTCCCGGCCAGGGTCCCATTGCGGGCCTTGAGGTCCAGCATGGCATCCTCCATGGCCGCCTGGGCGGCGAACAGGCAGGGCGTGCTGTAGATGACCAGGGAGATTCCGGCTTCGCGCAATTCGTTCTGGGTGTAGGGGGGCGACTTGCCCCCGGCGATCTGGTTGAAGCAGAAGGGACGATCGACGCTGCGCACGAGATCGCGCACCACGTCCAGGTCCTTGAGGCCGTCGACGAGGACGGCGTCCGCACCGGCTTCGGCGAAGGCCTTGATCCGCCGCTCGATGTCGGCCGGATCGGACGAGTCGGTCCGGGCGACCACTACCAGATCGCGCCGCGTCGCGAGGACGGAACGCAGCTTGGCGAGATATTCGTCGAGATCCATGATCTGCTTGCCGTCGAAGTGGCCGCAGCGACGCGGCCGCTTCTGGTCCTCCAGAACGACGCCGGCGGCCCCCGATGCTTCTAGGACCGAGACGACATGGCAGGCGACTTCCGGATCGCAATAACCGTCGTCGATATCCACCAGCAGGTTGTGGTTGGGCAGTACGGTGTTGATCCGCCGCACGAAATCGACGATGTCGGTCCAGGTGATGAATCCGATATCCGGCAAGCCGTAATGGCTGGCGGCGAATCCGAAGCCGGTAATGAAGAGGCTGTCGAAATGACGGCCGGCCATGCTCGCCGAGAAGACGTCATGGACCCCGATGAAGGGGATCAGAGGCCTCTCGGCCATTGCTGCCCGCAGACGACGGCCGGCGGTGAGGGGAGTGGATTCGGGTGCATTCATTTCTTGGTCTCCGCAATCAGATCGAGGATGCCGCCGATGGTCGCCAGGCGTTCCGGGTCTACGCCGATGGCGCCGAAATCGATGCCATAGGTCGTTTCGAGGTAGACGACTATCTGGACGATGGCCAGCGAATCGATGAGGCCCGAAGCCACCAAGCCATCGTTCATGCCGATGGTTTCGATCTGCTTGTTGGGCTTCTGTATGGTCTTGAGGTAGTCGACCAGACCCCGGTAGTGCTCTTCGCGCCGGGGATCCATCAGGCCTTTCCTTCCGCCAGTATTCCCGCCAGGTCGATGGAGGGCCTGGGCAGACACGCGGCCTTGACGGCTTCGCGATTGATCTTGCCGCGGGACGTCCGGGGAATCTCGTCGACCACCCACCAGCGCACCGGCATTTTGTGCTCGGCCAGGTGGGATTTCATCCAGGCGTGCAGACTGCGGATGACCGGCGCACTGTGGTCGCCCAGCACCACGGCCATGGCGACCGATTGACCGTAGATTTCGTCGTCGAGGGCGAAGGTGCACACGTCGGTGGCTCCTTCGAAGCGCTCGACGACGGCGTCGACATCGGACGGATAGATCTTCATTCCGCCCTTGTTGATCTCGTCCCGCTCGCGACCGCGCAGGGCGAGGCGCCCCTGCTCGTCGAGAAAACCGATGTCGCCGGTGAGGAACCAGCCGTCCCGCACGGCGTTGGCCGTGAGGTCGTCGCGCTGGAAATAACCCTTCATCAGGGCCGGCGTGTTCAACCAGACATAGCCGGACTCGCCGGGTTTGCACTCGTCTTCCGGCCGCAAGGGAGCATCGGTGTCGGCATTGCGCAGGACCTTCACCACGGCCCCCCAGCCGGTGCCGATGAGGCCGTCTTCAGCGGGGCAGTCGGCGTTGCCCAGACCGGCGACCCAGCTTCCCGTTTCGGTGATGCCGTAGGCGTTGCACACCTGACGCGTCCCGGTCCACCGACGGATCTCGTCCCAGATGTGGGCGGAAAGCGGTGCCGAGCCGACGTGAACCCGGCGCAGATTGCCCGACTGGGGCGGCTTGGCCATCTTGAGGGCCAGTTTCCAGACCGCCGGAACCGACGACATGAAGGTGATGCGGTTATCGTCCAAGAGCTTGCCCAGGCGCATGATGATATCGGCCTGGAAGGGCGGGGTGATGTACAAATCCTTGCCCGACAGCCAGGGGAATAGGCAGTTGCAGATGAGGCCGTGGCCGAAATGGGTGGGCAGGAGGCACAGGGTACGCTCGAAGTCGGCAAGGTCGAGTTGATCCCGCAGACCCATCCAGCGCGCGCGCAGCGAACGATGGGTATGAACCACCCCCTTGGGCGCGCCGGTGGAACCCGAAGTGAAGAGGATCAGCGCGTCGTCGTCGAGATGGCTCAGCCCGGCATCGGCAGTGGCGTCTCCAGTGTCCTGGGTATCGATGACGGTGACCCCCGTTTCGCCCAGAGCCTGGCGCACGACCGGATCGGTCTTGGCGTCGATCACCGCCAGCTTGGGCTGGGCGGCCTCGGCCAGATTGGTCACCTCGAACGAGGTCAGACGGGCATCGATGGGAACTGCGCAGGCGCCCAGTTTCCAGATGGCCAGAAGCTCGGCGAAGAACTCCAGCTTGTTGCCGAAAGGCATGAAGACGCGCTGGCCGCGTTCCAGGCCGTGGCGCTGGAAACGCGCCACGCGGCGAGCGACCTGCTCGAGAATTTCACTGCGTTCCCAACGCCGTCCGCTCACCGGTTCGGCCAAGGCTCCTACGTTCAGATCAAAAAACATTGCCTATCACCCCAGAAGAGCTCATGCGAGCCCGAAGAGACTAAAGAAAAAGCGCGTACGAGTTACGAAATCGATCGTTCCCGGTCCATGCCAGACGAAGATGAGACCGAAAAACGTCCAGACGCCGAGAATGCGCTTGACCCGGTGCAGCCCGGGCGCCGGGGCTCGGCCCCCGCGGCTCTGCTCCCGCAGCATGGAAACAAATATACCCAATGCCAGCAAGAAACAGTAGAAGATTCGAGAACGCTGGGAATACAGGGTTTCGAACACGGCGCCGGTCACCATATTGAGTTCCACGTTGAGGAGGTGGTAATAGGTATTCCCGACGAAGGCCGCCGCAAAGACCGCCACCATCAGGCGGAGTTTTGGCCAGTTGCGCAGCCTGCTTCCCAGCCGCGTGAAAGTCGGCAGGAAGAAGAAATTGGCCATGAGTTCCTTGAAATAGAAGTAATAGCGATTCCAGAACTCGACGATGGACTCGGCCAGCAGCGGTTTGTAGGTATTGCGGAAGATGTTGAAGCCAAAAATGCGCAGGATGCCGATGATCACGTGCCCTTTGGCCGCGTGGCGCAGCACCTGGAAGAACAACTCGCAATACACCGCGGCCCAGGACTGCCAGAGCTGGGCCTTTGTGCCGCCGCCAGCCACCAGCCCGGCCAGACGCGGAATTCCCAAGGTGTGCCCGCCGAGTTTTTCGGTCAGCTCATTGCCAGCCCCATAGACCAAGGCAAAGAGCAATTCGGTCAGGATCTTCAACACTCCCGCGAGGAGCAGGAGCTTGATCCCGGCCAACTGGGATCGGGCGAGCTGCTCGTTGTCCTTCGCCTCGCTGCGGGAAAGGTAGCCAAAGCCGTTCCCGTAGGGGGTATTGGTACCGCCGTAGTACGGCCAGAGGACGAGAAAATGATCGGTAAAGCGGGTACCGCCCAGGCGCCCGAACTGTCCCGCCATGAGGACATAGCCGAAGCGCCAGAGCATGAAAGGGAACATCAGGCCGACCGCAACGAAGACCTGACGCCAGAGACCGGCCTCGGGCGCGGTGTTCCAGAGCACGACGAGCAGGCCCCAATAGATGCCGTGCAGGGTCAGTTGAGGATGGCTGCGGACCCAGCGCGGCAAACTCGCGTAGCGGGTGCCCGCTCGAAAGATCAGCCAGGAAAGACCCAGGAAAACCGCCAGAACCAGGATGAGGCCCACCCGGTCCCGGGGCACCGGGAGTTCGCTCTCCCCCAGCATCTCCCGGGTCTTGCGGAAGCAGACCCACAGCGCGCCTGCTGCCAGGAGTGTCCGCCGCCGGACCGGCGTCAGCCAAGTCAGAAGCGCTCCCAACTTCGCCTGCCACCAAGCGATGATTCGGGGGTCTTCGTGGAACTGGTTGATCTGGTGAAACCGCATCGCGAGGCAGAGATTGGGTCCGGCTAGCGCCGGAAAAGCGCGAATTATAGTCCGCCATACCCGAATTGGCTCGGATCACTTGGTCTGGTGGGTTCTAGCCTCGAAAATTCCGGCCTGTCTTCACCCGGATTCGGTAAAAGGCTGCCGCCCGGAACCGGATCGGACCCCCTGCTGACTCCTGCATCGGCGTGAATCAGGTCTTTGCCGGGCGCGATCCCGGCTCCCGCCGCTTCGGCCGGCACAAAAAAACCCGCCGCAGCGGGTTTTTCGGGTCCTTCGCAGGACTACTTCCGGCGCTTGAATCCAAGACCGGCGAGGCCGATACCGAGCAGTGCCATAGTGCCAGGCTCGGGAACAAGACCATCGGCCCATTCGGCGATGCCGCGAGCGACGCCACAGCTCGTCGTGGGACCGGGGCAATAGTCGTTCCAGGCACCACCGCCGCCCCAGTTCATCACCGTGTAGTCCTCGCCGCCGAAGTCGTTGGGTTCGCCCCCGTTCCAGTTCGTGTAGGTCACCGCCTCGCCACTCGTCCAGACAAACGAGCCTTCCACTGCCGCATCGGTGAATCCGATCCAGAGCAGTTCGGTGGGGCCGAAGTTGCTCAACAGCCAGGACTGCTCCGCCGCGTCGTTGATCGTCACCAGATGACCGCCTAGCGAGACGGCGTTCGCTTCAGCCACCCCCCAATCGCCGGAAGGCCCGCCCGACACGTAGTCATACCAGTGCCCGGTGGTGGGATTGAAGAAGGCAGCAGAGGCTGTGGTCGAGAGCGCGCCCAAGGACAGGCATGCACCGATAAGAATCTTCTTTGCGAATTTCATTCTCAATTCCTCGTAAGAAATCATGTACCCAGAAGGTCTGGCTGAATTTTTTCAATTGAATCCGAATCAGCCGCCACTGCTGGACATCTTGTGCCGCTGGACGTCATGGATTTTTAAGCATATGTCGTGCCGATCATTTACACATTCAATAAATTCCATGATTATCAATCGGTTACAAATCGATCCCTGAAACAGGCCGCGACTCGACCCTGGCACATGTAAAAAATCCCGACGTTTTTTTCGACTAGAAGGCTCTGTTGTGGCGATGCGCCGACTGCGGCGAAGGACGTTATTAAGGCAGGCCCCGGCCGGAACAGAACGAGGCGAGTGACTACTCGTCGGCCAAAGCTGTCCTTGGCGTTAGCTAGATTGAATGACCGTTATTGCGAAGGTTGCAGACGGCTATCTGGAATGGCGCATGAATAGTTGCAACGGACAAAATTGCACCCAAGGCAAATTTCATTAACCTTGTTTTTCCTTCTCCAAATTCGGATTCGCAGCATTCCGCTGGCTTCCCTTAGCTGTGTGGTGTCGTCTTGCCAATAGTCTCAATCGCTTGGGACAACCCGTCAAGAATGCCGCAGTGGGCAGCATCCCGTGCATCGCCACACCGCTCACGCAGGTCTTTCAATTGCCTCTCCAGTTCCTGGAGTTCCTGCACCCGTTGGGCGACGTGTCCAATGTGTCGGTCAAGCAGGCGATTCACATCCGCGCAGTTTTCCTGTGGTGACTCCTTGAAGTGCAGCAAGACCCTGATCTCTTCCAGCGTCATGTCCAAACTGCGACAACGCCGAATAAAGAACAGTCGCTGGACATGGATTTCCCCATAGATGCGGTAGTTGCCTTCGCTGCGGGCAGGCACTGGCAGCAGCCCTTCACGCTCGTAATAACGAATCGTATCTACGTTCGCCCCGGCAAGGTGGGCCAGTTCGCCGATTTTCATCTTTGTCCCCTGATGTTCAAGCGGGCCGAGCAGGTTGGAGCGCGATAATCGCCATACCTGCCAGGCTGACTGCACTGCCAACAAGATCCCATCGAGTTGGGACAACGCCATCAATCCGCCATAGCCAGATCAGGGCAATCGCCACGTAGACACCCCCGT
The DNA here is from genome assembly GCA_035345935.1 of Rhodocyclaceae bacterium. GTDB lineage: Bacteria > Pseudomonadota > Gammaproteobacteria > Burkholderiales > Rhodocyclaceae > SSSZ01. Next base: position 25,482 of record DAORDK010000024.1, read on the forward strand.
AGGCGGCGTAAATTCGCCCGGCGGCTCCTGGGTGTAGGGTCAATAGCCAAGCAAACAGCCCCAAGGAAACGGCGGCTGGGATCAGGAGCCAAGGTGAACGCTGCTGGGTCAGCACCAGCCACGGCAGGTAGCAGCCGAGAATCTCGGCCAGCGCGGTTATGGCGAACAATCCCAGGATTTTGACGAACTCAAGCATCACTCCGGCTCCGACAATTTTTCATGATTGTAATCACTTGACTCTGTAGTCACTCAGGGGTTTCTAATATCAGGGACAAGGAGAACGCCATGAGTCTTGATCACAACCCAAAGCCCCTTCAGGACAACGCCCATTGCGGATGTGCGGGCGGCTGCTCGGCAACAGTGCCCAAAGTCGCAGAAATCACAGCAGCTTCCGATCTCGCTCAAAGCGATGGCGTGCCCGTCTTTGTGGTTCCAACCATGGACTGTCCGAACGAGGAGAATGACATTCGTCGTGCGGTGGCCGGTATTGAGGGTATCCGATCCCTGCGTTTCCAGCTGTCGGCACGCACAGTTTCGATAGATGCGACGACAGATGCCCTCGATGCAGCCTTGGCCGCCATCCGCAAGGCGGGCTTCAACCCTGAAGCGGTATCGGCAGGGAAGACGGCAAGGGAAAACACCGGTCTCAGTGAACTATGGCGAGCCATTCTGGCGCTCGGCCTGGCCGTCGGTGCGGAAGCGCTGAACTTCTTTGCGCCTGATACATTGCCTTTCAAGGGTTTCGGCATGGCATTGGCCGTCGCAGCGATCTGGCTATCCGGCATTTCAACCTACAGCAAGGGATTGGCGGCATTGCGGCGCGGGCAGTTGAATATGAACGCGCTGATGGGGGTGGCGGTGACCGGTGCCTTCCTGATCGGCCAGTGGCCCGAAGCCGCGATGGTCATGGCCTTGTATGCCATTGCCGAACTGATCGAGGCCCGCTCCGTGGATCGGGCGCGAAACGCCATCAAGGGCCTGCTCGACCTGACGCCCGAGACGGCGGAAGTTCGGCAGACCGATGGAACGTGGCTGGAAGTCCCGGCCGCAGAGGTCAAGCTGGAGTCCTGCGTTCGGGTCAAACCTGGCGCCAGGATACCGCTCGATGGTCAGGTGACGGCAGGAACCAGTGCGGTCAATCAGGCACCGGTCACCGGCGAAAGCATCCCGATTGACAAGGTGGCAGGCGACCCAGTATTCGCCGGAACGATCAACGAAACCGGCATATTGGAGTTCCGTGTGACGGCCGCTGCCGACAACACCACACTGGCCCGCATCATCCACGCCGTCGAACAGGCGCAGGGAACACGGGCACCAACGCAACGTTTTGTTGATCGTTTTGCCGAAATCTACACCCCGACCGTCTTTGCCATCGCCGTCGCCGTCGCTATCCTGACGCCGCCGCTAATGGGCTGGGCGTGGATGCAATCGATCTACAAAGCGCTTGTCCTGCTGGTCATTGCCTGTCCCTGTGCCTTGGTCATTGCTACGCCAGTAACGATTGTCAGCGGTCTGGCAGCGGCGGCCCGACGCGGCATTTTGGTCAAGGGCGGCACTTATCTTGAAGAAGCCCGAAAGTTGCGTGCCATTGCCCTCGACAAAACGGGCACCATTACCGAAGGCAAGCCTCGCCTGGTCGCCACCGAGGTACTGCCGTCGTCCATCCCCGAAGCGCAGGTACTGGCGTGGGCGGCGAGCCTTGCCAGCCACTCAGACCATCCGGTATCGAAAGCCATTGCGACAGGACTCAATCTTCCGGAAAACGGCCTGACCGATTTTGTCGCTCTCGCCGGGCGAGGCATTGAAGCTCGCACGGACGGCCAACTCCTCGTCCTCGGCAACCATCGCCTGATCGAGGAGCGCAAGCTGTGCAGCGCTGAAATCGAGGCGCATCTCAATACGCATGAGACGCAGGGCAGAACCGTCACCATGCTGGCATCGGACCAGCAGGTGCTGGCGATTTTTGCCGTAGCGGACACCATCAAGGAGAGTTCGCGGGAAGCCGTGGCCGACTTGCATCGTCTGGGTGTGGTCTCGGTAATGCTGACCGGCGATAACGTGGCGACCGCTGGCTGCATTGCCCGTCAGGCCGGGATCGACGACGCTCGCGGCAACTTGCTGCCCGAAGACAAGCTGGCCGCTGTCGAGGAATTGCAACGCCGCTACGGCCCGACCGCGATGACCGGTGACGGCATCAACGATGCCCCTGCACTGGCTCGCGCCGACATCGGCGTGGCCATGGGCGCGGCGGGCACGGATACGGCGATGGAAGCGGCTGACGTGGTGATCATGAACGATGACCTGCGGCGCATTCCCGAAATCATCCGGCTTTCACACTACACTCATAAGGTGCTTTGGCAGAACATCGCGCTCGCATTGGGAATCAAAGCGGTCTTTTTAGTGTTGGCCATTTTCGGCAACGCGACGATGTGGATGGCGGTCTTCGCCGACATGGGTGCCAGCTTGCTGGTAGTGGCGAATGGCCTTCGTTTGTTACGAAGGTGATGATGCTGGACTATGTTGAATCAATTCATTCCCGAAGGAGATTGACCATGAAAAAAACACTTTTGATTGCTGCCATGTCCGCCATGATTCTCTCGACGTCCACTGTTCTCGCTCAACCGGCGGCTCCCGCCGACAAAGGGGCACAGGCCAAGCCATCGGCGCCGAACGTGGCCGAGTTCGACAAGCAGATGGCGCAGGCGCAGGAGAACATGAAGAAGATGCAGGAGCAGATGGACAAGATCCGTCAGACCCAAGACCCGCAAGAGCGGCAAAAACTGCTCCAGGACCACTGGGCCAGCATGCAGAGCAACATGCAAATGATGCATGGCATGGACGGTGCGGGCAGGATGGGCTGTTGTGGCGGTGGTCACATGATGGGCGGCCAGATGATGGGGCACGGCATGATGGGCGGTCCGATGATGGGATGGCAAGGCTATTCCAAACTCTCGCCGGAGCAAATGAAACAACGGCAGTACATGATGGACCGCTACATGGGCATGCAGCAGATGATGATGGATCACATGATGCAGCACCAGCAATACATGTGGCAGCGCTGACTTGTGCAAGTTGTACCCAGAACTGACATCCCATTGACGCGATAGCCCCCATCTCGGGATAATCCCTAGCCATGTTCCGCCGATTCTGTTTCCGTTCGCGTTCGCTCCTGGCGATGCTGCTGGCCGTCTGTCTGGTCAGCGCGTCGCTGTGGGGGTATGGCGCGGAGGCAATGGCGGATGCCTTGTCCGACGAGATCAGCTTTTCTGTTGCCGCTGGCGATGCCGGCGAACACGCATCCACCGAGAAGCTTTGCAATCATGGCTGTCATGCCCAGACCCATTTAACGGGCCTCGATTCCAGCGTACCCACGATCAGTCTGCCCGCTACCGAAACCGTTTTCAGTAGCGAGGGGGCAATCGATGTTGCCTCCCAACCCTGTGACGGTCTTTTCCGTCCGCCCCGAAACCTCTTTCAAGCCTAAACCGACATCGTTCGTTAGCGGATGCCTCTTGGCAGTCCGTTTCTTCATCGCTTGAAAGGTTCTCCCATGTTGTTCGACACCCCTGCCGGGGAGCGCGGCTTGCTGCGTCGTCTCGGTATTCTGGCGAGCCTATTCCTCGCTGGCAGCAGCACGTGCGCAGCCGCTCCGCTAACCCTGGACGAAGCCTGGCGCTTGGCGGAAACCGCCAACCCGACCCTGCGCGCCGCCCGAGCCAACCTTGATGCTGCTGAAGGCCAGTTGCGGGATGCCTCCGGGCTCCTCTACAACAATCCGCAGTTTTCGACTGACCAGACCCGTCGTCGCGTGCCCCAAGCCGGATTGCCGGACAACCGTTTCAATGAACAGACGGTAGGCATTTCGCAAACCTTCGAGATCGCCGGACAGGCCGGTTACCGGCGCGATGCCGCCGCCCGAGACCTTTTAGCCGTCACCGCGAACATCGATGAAATCCGTCGTCAGGTCCGCGCCGAAGTCGAGCAGCGTTTCTATCGGGTGCTGATCCTGCAACGTCGCATCGAGACCGAACGGGAGGCTCTGGCCGCCGTCACTGACGCCGCTGCGGCGGTGAAAAAACGTGTAGCGGTCGGCGAAGACAGCCGGCTCGACGGCAATCTGGCGATGGTCGAAGCCGAGCGCGGCCACAACCAACTCGCGGTACTGGACGAACAACTCCTTCAGGCACGTGCGGAACTGAGCGCTGCGCTACAACTGCCCGCCAGCGCCTTGCCGGAGACTACCGGCGAATTGCGGGCCGCACCGACTGCCGCCACCTTGGAGACGTTGCAGGCTTCGGCCCGCGAGCGGCCTTTGCTGCGGTCGTTGGAGCATCGGGAGCAAGCGGCCCGCAATCGTCTTGGCCTGGAACGGGCTGCCGCCTACCCCGATGTCACCATCGGCCTGAGTGCCGGTCGGGAAGCCCCTTATGATGCCCGTGAGCAATTTACCCGTCTGACCATCTCGGTGCCGTTGCCCCTGTTCCGCCGCAATGGCGCCGGAATCGGCAAGGCGACAACGGAACTGACCCAGGCGGAAATCGAACGGCAAAGCAGCGAGCGGGACGTGATGGCCCAAGTGAATGCCCTCTGGCAACGCATGGATAGTCTGCAAGGCCGCGTCAAACGCCTGGCCGAATCGGTCCTGCCAGCGCTCGACGAGAACCGTCGCTTGTCATCCACCGCCTACCGGGCTGGCGAGATTGGACTGCTGCAACTCCTGCTGGTCAATCGCCAATTGCTCGATGCCCGCCGGGACTACCTCGATGCTATCGGCGACTTCATCCAGACCCGCATTGCCCTGGAACAAACGGCCGGCTGGCCCGCCGCTCAAGCCAACCCATCTCCCGAGAAAAACAAATGACTCGCATTCTCCCGGCAACCATCCTGACCCTCTCGCTGGTACTGGTCGCCTGCGGCCGCAACGCCCCTGAGGCCAGCCCCGCGACTGAAAAGCCTGCCGCTGCCCCAGAAAAGGCAGCTAATGGTGACAAGGAAACGCCGACCGAAGCGCCGGAAGCCGGCCAGATCCATCTGACGGATGCAGAAATCAAAGCAGCCGGTGTCCGCACTGAAGACGCCGTTGAAGCGGAAGTTCACGAACGGATCGCAGTGACGGCAACCATCCAGGCCAATCAGGACCGTCTGGCCCATATCGCCCCACGGGTGTCGGGCCGTATTGTCGGCATCGCCGCCAAACTTGGGGATAGGGTTAAGGCAGGGCAAGCCCTGGCCAGCCTGGACAGTATCGAACTGGGTGAAGCGCACTCCAGCTATCTCCAGGCCGACAGTCAGTATCGATTGGCCCAGGCCGATTTCGAGCGGGCCGAGAAGCTTTACGCCGACCAAATCGTGCCGCAAAAGGACTACCTGCGCAGCCGCGCCGAGCATGAGAAAGCCCGCGCCAACCTGCGGGCGGCAAGTGACAAGCTGCGCCTGATGGGCGTGACGCCGGCACGCTCGGAAAGCGCCATGTCGGTGTTCCCGATCAATGCCCCATTCGCCGGGACGGTGATTGAAAAGACGGCGGTATTGGGCGAACTGGCCCAGCCGGACAAAGGCTTGTTTACCGTGGCCGACCTGTCCGTGGTCTGGATTGAAGCCAACCTATTCGAGAAAGACCTTGGCAAGGTGAAGACCGGCGCCAAGGTTGGCGTGACGGTCGCCGCCTATCCGGACGAAGTGTTCAAAGGGCGCCTGACCTACATCAGCAGCGTGATGGACAAGGAAAGCCGCACGATCAAGGCACGGGTCGAAGTCGCCAATACCGACGGCCGTTTGAAGCCCGACATGTTCGCCAACGCGGCCATCGACACAACTTCGGCGGGCAAGGCGCTAACGGTGCCCACTGGGGCAGTGCTTCTGCTGGAAGGCAAGAAAGCGCTCTTTGTTCGCGAGAAGGACGGTTTCGAGAAGCGAGAAGTCGAACTTGGAGACAACCTCGGTGGCCGCTTCGTAATCCAGAGCGGCATTGAGGAAGGCGAAGCCGTCGTGGTCGAAGGTGCCTATGCGCTCAAGGCGCGGCTCCTGAAATCCAAAATCGGCGATCACGACTAAGGGACGGACATGCTCAACAAGATCGTCGATATTTCGCTGCGCTACAAGCTTCTGGTTCTGGTGGCTCTGGCGCTGATCGTATTGCTCGGGGCACGAGGCTGGCAGCGCCTGCCGCTGGACGCCTTCCCGGATGTGACGCCGGTACAGGTCAATATCTATACCGAGTCGCCGGGTCTGGCGGCCGAGGATGTGGAAAAGCTGGTGACCTTCCCGGTCGAATCCGTACTCGCCGGCCTGCCCAAGGTCGAGGAAATCCGTTCCACGTCGCTGTTCGGCCTGTCCTTCGTCAGCGTCTATTTCAAGGACGACATGGACATCTACTTCGCCCGTCGTCTGGTGGGCGAGAAACTCGTCGAAGCCAAGACCCGCATTCCCGAGGGATATGGCGAACCGGTCCTCGGGCCGAACGCTGCCGGTCTCGGCCAGGTATTCTGGTACACGCTGGAAACGATGGACGACAAGCTTTCCGGGATGGATTTGCGTACCGCTCAGGATTGGGGCGTGCGCATGATCCTGCGGACAGCGCCCGGCGTCGACGATGTGACCTCTTGGGGCGGCGACGAAAAGCAGTTCCAGGTGCTGATCGACCCCCGCCGGTTGATCAAGTATGGGCTGGGCTACAAGGAGGTGATGGCCGCTATCAGCGCCAACAATCGGCAGGTCGGCGGGCAATACATCAATATCCAGCGCGAGCAGTATCTGGTGCGTGGCCTTGGCTTGGTGGCCAACGCCGAGGACATTGGTGGCATCCTCATCACCCAGCGCGACGGAACGCCGATCTACGTGCGGGATGTGGCCGACATTCGTCCCGCTCCGGCGCTGCGTACCGGCGCCGTTACCAAGGATGGCAAGGAAGTGGTACTCGGCATGGCCCTCGCCCGTACCGGCGAGAACGCCCAGCAGGTCGTCGAAGCGGTCCGTGCCAAGGTGGCCACCGCCCTTAAGACCCTGCCTGAAAACATCAAGCTGGAAGTCGCCTACGACCGCACGGAACTGATTGGCAAAGCCATCTCGATGGCCAGCAGCGCCATGCTCGAAGGCGCTGCATTGGTGGTTCTGGTGTTGTTTCTATTCCTTGGTGAAGTGCGCTCGGCACTTATTGTCGTCGTCGCCATTCCAGCCGCCTGGCTGGTCGCCTTCCTGCTGATGGACCAGACGGGCGCCAGCGCCAACCTAATGTCGCTGGGCGGTCTAATCATCGCGCTGGGCATGACGATCGACGGGCCGGTGGTACTCGTGGAAAACGCCTTCCGTCTGCTCTCACACCATGCCGGCAAACCGGTCAACCGGACGGCCGTGGTGCTGGAGGCCGCTCGCGAGGTGATGAACCCGGTCGCCTTTGGTGTCGTCATCATCATTGTGGTGTTCCTGCCGCTCTTCGCGTTGACCGGCATCGAAGGCAAGTTGTTCAAGCCGCTGGCAATCAATATGACCTTTGCCATGGTCGGTTCGCTGATCCTGACCATCACCCTGATGCCTGTGCTCTGCGCGCTGGCGCTGCGCCCGAAGAAAGAAGAAGACCCGCGACTAGTGCGCTGGCTCAAGCCGCGTTTTGAACCGCTGCTGCTGTGGGCGCTGGCGCACAAGAAGCGGGTCATGATGACCACCGGTGCGTTGTTTATCGCGTCACTGGCACTCTTTCCCTTCCTCGGCAAGGAGTTCATGCCCACCCTGGAAGAGCAGGGCATCATGTTTAGGGTGACCAGCATTCCCTCCACATCGCTGGAAGAGTCGATTGCCGTTTCCGAGCGCATTGAGGAGGCGTTAAAAACGTTTCCCCAAGTCAAACACTCGTTGGCCATGATCGGACGCGCTGAAAAAGGCGAGACGGCGGATGTGAACTACATGGAAATCCTGGTCGATCTCCAGCCGCACGATACTTGGCCGGAGCGAATGACCTATCGCGAACTGTCCGCCAGGATGCAGGAGCGTTTGGAAAAGGAGATCCCCACAGCCGTTCTGGCAGCAACCCAGCCCATCCAGATGCGGGTCGAAGAACTCATCTCCGGGGTGCGCGCCACGCTGGCCCTGAAGCTGTACGGTGAAGACTTGGCAACGCTCGACCGTCTGGCAGCAGAGGCCAAGGAGATTGTCGAAAAAGTGCCCGGCGCCACCGACGTGGCGCTGGAAGCTAACCAAGGCAAACCCCAGATGGTGATCAAGGTAAACCGTCCGGAAGCGGCCCGTTTCGGCATCAACGCCGATGACGTGCTCGACGTGGTTCAGGCTGGTATCGGTGGTAAGTCCGTCAGTACCCTGATTGACGGCGTGCGCCGTTACGAAATCCAAGTCTGGTTGCCGCCCGAGTTCCGCAACAGCATCGAGGCGGTCAGTGCCATCCCGATTCGCACGGCCGGCGGTGCCCTGGTGCCGTTGTCACGGGTCGCCACGGTTGAATTGAGCGAAGGCTACTCCTTCGTACGTCGCGAACAATTGCAGCGTTATTCGGTCCTGCAACTGGATGTGAAGGGGCGCGATGTGGACGGCTTTGTGCGCGAGGCCGAGGCAAAGCTGAAGACGCAATTGAAGCTACCCGCTGGTTACTGGCAGGAATGGGGTGGTGCCTTCGAGAACCAGCAACGGGCCATGGCCAAGCTGGCCGTCATCGTGCCATTGACCATCGGCCTCATCTTCATCCTGCTCTACACGGCGTTCAACTCGGTACGCTACGCCACACTGATTATCGCCAACGTGCCCTTTGCCGCCATCGGCGGCATCTTCTCGCTGTTCGTCAGCGGCCAGTATCTGTCGGTGCCGGCGGCCGTCGGCTTCATTGCGGTCTTTGGTGTCGCCATGCTGAACGGCATCGTGCTGATCTCGTTCCTCAATGGTCTACGCGAGCAGGGATTAAACATCCGGGAAACGGTCGTGCAAGGTGCGGTGCTGCGTCTGCGGCCGGTGCTGATGACGGCGCTAGTAGAGATTCTGGGGCTACTCCCCTTCCTGCTGGCCACCGGTGTCGGCTCGGAGGTACTACGCCCGTTGGCAACGGTCGTGGTCGGCGGACTCATTTCGTCCACTGCCCTGACGCTCTTTATCCTGCCGCTGGTCTATGAATGGATGGAGCAACGCAGACAATCACAACATCTGGAAGGAGCGATCCAATGAAGGAAATCAAGGCATTTATTCATCCGCATCGGACGGCAGCGGTTATCGAGGCACTGCGGGAGTCAGGGGTATGCGATACGCAGGCGGGAGCATCATGCTTTCATATCGCCATCTCCCAGGTGCAATGCGTACATGCGACCAACGATGATTCACAGCAGCACTACTCCGTCGAACTGGGGGAGCCTGTTGTACTCCAAACCAAGCTCGAACTGGTTTGTGAGGACGAGGCCGCAGACCTTCTGGTGGATTTGATCATTCGCCATGGGCACACGGGGCAAGTATGTTCGGGATGGGTGCTTGTTCATCCGCTTGAGCTTCGAATACCTGTCAGTTGATCTGAAAGGTTCGTTTTCGATACTTTGCGCCAAAAGGCTGGGTTCATCAGAGGAGGGGGCTAATGCTCAAATGCGCTGTATCGCCGCCGTCAGCAACTGGCCGCAATGCTGACGTAAACCAGGAGTTGTCCCAATGGCGGCTTTGGCCGAATTCCCGACATGAACTGTGAGTACGACTCCGATACGGCT
>DAORDK010000025.1:0-34518 GCA_035345935.1 Rhodocyclaceae bacterium
CCGACGAGGTGTACGACAAGGTGCTGTACGAGGGCGCCAGGCACACCTCCATCGCCGCGCTTTCCGAGGATGTGCTGACCATCACCTTCAATGGCCTGTCCAAGAACTACCGTTCCTGCGGCTATCGCGCCGGCTGGCTGGTGGTTTCCGGCGACAAGCGGCACGCCAGGGATTACATCGAGGGCCTGGACATGCTGGCTTCCATGCGGTTGTGCGCCAATGCGCCCGGCCAGCACGGCATCCAGACTGCCCTGGGCGGCTACCAGAGCATCGACGATCTGGTGGCCGAGGGTGGCCGCATGCGCCGCCAGCGGGACGTGGCCTACGAACTGCTCAACGCCATTCCGGGCGTCTCCTGCGTCAAGCCCAAGGCCACGCTGTACATGTTCCCGCGGCTCGATCCCAAGGTTTATCCGATCAAGAACGATCAGGCCTTCATCCAGGAGCTGCTGCAGGAGGAGAAGGTACTGCTGGTGCAGGGTTCCGGTTTCAACTGGCCCCACCCGGACCACTTCCGCCTCGTCTTCCTGCCCCATGAAGACGACCTGCGCGAAGCCATCGGCCGCGTCGCCCGCTTCCTCGAGCACTACCGCAAGCGCCACGGCACCGACCGCCTCGCTCATGCGGAATAGCCTTGGGCGCCGCGCCAGCGGCGTCATCGATTTTCTGTCACGTCTTACTCCTCACTCCTCAAAGCCTCTATGAAACCCATCAATGTTGGCCTCGTCGGCATCGGCACCGTCGGCGGCGGCACCTGGACCGTCCTCAATCGCAATGCGGAAGAGATCACCCGCCGCGCCGGCCGCCCGATCCGCATCACCGTGGTGGCCGACAAGAACCTGGACCTCGCCAGAAGGATCACCGGCGGCGCCTGCAAGCTGACCGACGATGCCTTCGCCGTCGTCAATGACCCGGAGATCGACATCGTCGTCGAGCTGATCGGCGGCTACGGCGTGGCCAAGGAGGTGGTCCTGCAATCCATCGCCAATGGCAAGCACGTGGTCACCGCCAACAAGGCGCTGCTGGCCGTCCATGGCACCGAAATCTTCACCGCCGCCCAGAATAAGGGCGTCATGGTCGCCTTCGAAGCCGCCGTCGCCGGGGGCATCCCCATCATCAAGGCCCTGCGCGAAGGGCTCACCGCCAACAGCATCGAGTGGGTCGCCGGCATCATCAACGGCACCACCAATTTCATCCTTTCCGAGATGCGGGACAAGGGCCTCTCCTTCGCCGATGTCCTCGCCGAGGCCCAGCGCCTGGGCTATGCGGAAGCCGACCCCACCTTCGACATCGAGGGCGTCGATGCCGCCCACAAGGCGACGCTGATCTCCGCCATCGCCTTCGGCATCCCGGTCCAGTTCGACAAGGCCTACGTCGAGGGCATCACCAAGCTGGAAGCCGCCGACATCAAATATGCCGAGCAGCTGGGCTACCGCATCAAGCTGCTGGGCATCGCCAAGCGCCGCCCGGAAGGCGTCGAACTCCGCGTGCATCCGACCCTGGTGCCGGCCAAGCGCCTCATCGCCAATGTCGAGGGCGCCATGAACGCCGTCCTGGTCAAGGGCGATGCCGTCGGCGCTACGCTCTACTACGGCAAGGGGGCCGGTGCCGAGCCAACCGCTTCCGCAGTCATCGCCGATATTGTGGACGTCACCCGCCTGGCCACTGCCGATCCCGAGCACCGGGTGCCGCACCTCGCCTTCCAGCCGGACGCCATGTCCAGCCTGCCCATCCTGCCGATGAGCGAGGTCGAGACCGGTTACTACCTGCGCTTGCGGGTGGAAGACAAGCCCGGCGTGCTGGCCGACGTGACCCGCATCCTGGCCGACCAGGCCATCTCCATCGATGCCCTGCTGCAGCGGGAACCGGCGGAGGGCGAGGGCGAGACCGACATCATCATCCTCACCCACGTCTGCAAGGAAAGCGCTGCCGACGCCGCCATCGCCAAGATCGAGGCCTTGCCGACGCAAAAGGGCAAGGTCAAGCGCATTCGCCTGGAAGAACTCCAGTAAGGGCGCGACGCGTGGTCCGGCGCGAACCTTGGACGGCGGCGGTTTTCCGAGGTTTGCCGGGCCTGGCGATTGCCTGGGCCCTGACCTTGAGCGTCCTGCCCGGTTGCGACAATACCCGGGTCCACAATATCAACGTCCAGACCGCCGCCAGCGGAACCCGGATCGAGGCCCGGCAGGTGGTCGCCTTGGTTTACCAACAGGCCCCCGACGGCGAGATCGACAAGCTGCTCTATTCCGGCGGCGACACGACGACCGCAATCCGCCAGGTGCGGGACCACCATTCCCGCATCCGCTCCTGGCTCGACCAGGGGGTCATCGGCAATACCGCCACGGGATTCGTCGCCCTGCGGGAGACCGCCCGGGCAGCGGAATTGCACGACCTCCTGTGGGACGAAAACCGCTACCGCGCCTTCCTCTACAACCGCGCGGCGAAGGAAGTGGGCCATGGCGGCGACACCCTGGCCTCGTGGCTGCCTTACGCCTCCTACAGCTTCGGGCAGGAATGGATTTCCCAGGGATCGGCCGACTGGTGGGTGCTGGATGAATCCGGAACCTGGCGGCGAGCCGCCGATCAGGAACGGAAGTAACGCGGCGGCGTGAAGAGGGAATCCACCGCCACCCGGCGCACTTCCGGATGGTCGGGGATGATGTAGAGGATAGGTGCCATCAGTTCCTCGAAAATGCCGCGCAGGCCGCGGGCGCCCGTCTTGTATTCGAGGGCGACGTCGGCGATCTGCTCGAAGACCGGGGGCCCCACCTCCAGCGCCACGCCCTGATCCCCCAGAATGTCGATGTATTGGCGATAGATGGCGTTTTTCGGCTCGGTCATGATGCGGATCAGCAAATCGCGGCCGAGGTCGTTGAACCGGGTCACTACCGGCAGCCGGCCGGTGAATTCCGGAATCAGGCCGAACTCGAAAAGGTCGGTGGGCTTCACGCGCCGGTTGAGGCGGTCGAGGATCGCCTGATTGTCGTCTTCGGTGGCACCGATGTAGCCCAGGCTGCGCCCCTGGGCCATGATGGTATCGAGGCCGACGAAGGCGCCCCCGCAGATGAACAGGATATCGGTGGTGTCGACGAAGCGGCCCGCTTCCAGCTTGACCGGAGTGCCTTCCATGATCTTGAGCAGGGCATGCTGGACGTTTTCGCCCGAGGTACCGCGGCCTTCGGTGGGATTGGCCTTGAGCTTGTCGATTTCGTCGATGAAGACGATACCGCGGCCGGCGAGGGCGTCGTCGCCGCCGGCCTGGTCCACCAGTCGGCGCAGGATGGCCTCGATTTCGTCATTGACGTAGCGGGTTTGGGCCAGGGAAGTCGCGCTGGCGGTGACGAAAGGAACGCCCAGGCAGCCGGCCAGGGTTTCGCAGAGCAGCGTTTTGCCGGTTCCCGACGGTCCCACCAGGAGCAGATTGCTCTTGGCCAGCGCCGTGCCGGATCGGCGGGCGAGATCGAGCTTGCGGTAATGGACATAGACCGCCACCGAGATGGCCTTCTTGGCTTCCTCCTGGCCGATGACGTAGGCATCGAGGTGGCGGACGATGGCGCTCGGGGTGGGGACGGCTTCGGCGATTGGGGTGGGCTGGTTGGTCATGGTCAGGGCGGCGGGTGTATCCTTGCCGGGAGTTTAGCGCGGAACCGGGCCGCCAGCCCGATGCACCGAGGAGACGCGATGGCCGACCGGGAAGAACCCTTCGAACTGGAAACTCTGGCTGCAGAGCGTTCCCTTCTCCTCGTGGTGGATGTGCAGACGCGCCTGGCTCCCAGCGTCGAAGGACATCAGGACGTCTTCGCCCGTTGCCTGGCCTTGGCCGAAGGGGCCAGGGAACTGGGGGTGCCGATTGTGGCTACCGAGCACTGCCCCGAGGCGATCGGCTCCACCCTGCCTCTCCTCATGCAGGTGGTGAACCCTTCCCAGATCGTCGCCAAGCGCCATTTTTCGGCCATGGACGAGGCAGCGCTGCCCGAGGTCCTCGGCCGCGCGGGCCGCACCCAGGTGGTCGTGGCCGGGATGGAGGCACACATATGCGTCCTCCAGACGGCCCTGGGAATCGCGGCTGCCGGCTACGATTGCCGGGTTGCCGTCGATGCCGTGGGTTCGCGCCATGGCGAGGACAAGCAGGTCGCTCTCGAACGGCTGCGTCAGGCCGGCATCGGTCTGGTCACGGCTGAAATGGTCCTCTTCGAATGGATGGTCCATGCCGACCATCCTGCGTTCCGGACCATCATTTCCCGCATCAAGAGCCTCTAACGCGGTTCGGCCCCCGCATCGCCTCAGCGTTTCGCCGGGGAGAGCCGCGCGACCCCGATACGGGGTGGGTTCGTTGACAACATACCAACCGGTCTGTATAAATAACCATGGCAAACCCTCCCTATCCCGCCGCTAGGCGCGATGCCCGCCAGAAACTCCTGACGGCCGCGCTGGCGCTCATCCGCGAGCGCGGATACGCGGCAAGCTCGGTGGACGAACTCTGCGCCCGTGCCGGCGTGACCAAGGGGGCCTTCTTCCATCACTTCAAGAGCAAGGATGCCCTAGGGGTGGCGGCGGCGCAGCATTGGTCGGAGGTCACCGGAGAGTTTTTTGCCGCAGCGCCTTACCACGCGCTTCAGGACCCCCTGCAGCGCTTACTGGGTTACGTGGACTTTCGCAAAGCCATTCTGCGGGGTGAATTGCCGGAATTCACCTGCCTCGTGGGAACGTTGGTTCAGGAGATTTATGGCACCAGCCCGGAAATTCGCGAGGCGTGCGCCGACAGCATCGTCAGCCACGCCGCCCGCTTGGTTCCGGATATTGCCGAAGCCATGGCCCTCTACCGAGTGCAGGCCGAGTGGACCGCCGAAAGCCTGGCTTTGCACACCCAGGCCGTGTTGCAGGGGGCCTTCATTCTGGCCAAGGCGACTGGGGGTGCCGCCGTTGCCGCCGCCAGCGTCGATCACCTGCGTCGCTACATCGAATTGCTGTTCGCCCCTCCCCCCGTCCCTGCAAAGGAGAACTGACCATGCCCCACACCATTTCGCTGCACCGCGTGCTGATCGCTCCCCCGGAAAAGGTCTATCGCGCCTTCCTTGAGCCCGATGCCTTGGCCAAATGGATTCCTCCCAACGGCTTCACTTGTACCGTCCACCATCAGGAGCCGGTCGTCGGAGGGACTTTCAAGTCGTCGTTCCGCAATTTCACCAACGGCCAGTCCCATAGTTTCGGCGGTCGCTATCTGGAACTCGTTCCCGGCGAGCGCCTGCGCTACACCGACTGTTTCGACGATCCCCAGTTGCCCGGCGAGATCGTCGTAACCGTGTCCATGAAGGCCGTTCCCTGCGGTACCGAGCTCACCATCCTGCAGGAGAACCTGCCGGACGCGATTCCGGCGGCGCAGTGTTATCTGGGTTGGCAGGAATCGCTGCGCAATCTGGCTCGCCTCGTCGAGCCGGATATCCGCGGCTGACCGGGAAAGAAGGAGATCGCCATGGGACTCAACCCTTACTTGTTCTTTGACGGCAACTGCGAGGAAGCCATCGCCTATTACGAGGAAGCGCTTGGCGCGCGGCGCGGGGAAATGTTGCGCTACGAGGATGGTCCGCCGCCCGGTTGTCCTGGAATGCACGCCGATTTCGGTCGCAAGGTCATGCACGCCAGGCTGTCCATCGGCGGGAGCGACCTCATGCTCGCCGATGACTGCATGGGCCACCCGAGTTTCCAGGGATTTTCCCTGACCCTGGCGGTGGCCGACGCGGGCGAGGCACGCCTGCGCTTCGACGCCCTCGCGAGCGGCGGCGAGATCGGCATGCCTCTGGGGCCGACCTTCTTTTCACCGTGCTTCGGCATGGTGCGCGACCGATTCGGGGTGCATTGGATGGTCATCGTTCCGGCGCCCCCGGCCTGACCCGGCGGTCCTGGCGGCCTCGCCGCTCGGGACCTGCTCACTGCGGAGCGGGCTGGGCTTGCCGCAGCAGGCAGTCCAGACGACGGAGCGCCTCGTCTCCCAGAGTTTGCTGCTCGTCGCCGAGATGATGGCGCCGGAAAGCCATGATGGCCGCCGTGAGGTCGGAGGTGTCGTAACCCAGGGCGCGCAAGGCCAGCGGGCCGTCCACCGGAGGCAGGGGTGCGGTCGGGTCCGGCTCGCACCAAGCCCCATAGCCGGCAGCCGCCAGCGCCTTCCAGGGGAAATGGCGGCTGGGATCGGTCTTGCGGCCGGGCGCCACGTCGCCGTGACCGAGCACATTGGCGGCCGGGATGCGGTGGCGAGGGAGAATTTCGGCGAGCAGACCCTTGAGGGTCTCGATTTGCGCCGGGGCGAAGGGCTCGTCCCCATCGTTGTCGAGCTCTATCCCGATGGACGCCGAATTCAGATCGGTCTGGCCGCCCCAGAACGAAACGCCCGCATGCCAGGCCCGGCGGGCCTCGTCGACCAGCTGATAGATGGTGCCATCGCGGGAGATCAGATAATGGGCGCTGACCTTGCGTTCCGGATCGGTCAGGGTGGCGAGGGAATGTGCGGCGCTATCGCCGGAGGTGTGGTGGAGGATGACGAAATTGGGCCGGCGATCGTCCGCATTGGGCGAGGGAACCCAGACGACGTTCCCGGGGCCGGCGGGTGGGACCGTCGTGCAGGCGGCCAGCAGCGCCAGGAGGAGGGTGCAAACGGCGCGCATGATGGCGTAGGAAGCGACGCGGTAAGGCATGGAAGATTGGGGGGCGGACACGGCGGCGAGGACGAGGCTATCATGACGGAAAGGAACGGGAGAAGGAACATGGGAGCACTCAAATTCTTGGTTGTGGCCCTGGTCGTTTTCGGCGCGGGGGCGGTCGGGGCGGCGGACAAGGAGCCGGCGTTGTTCCAGATTCGGCAGGGCGATGCCATCGGGCTCATCGATCGGACCGGCAAGGTGGTCGTTCCGGCGGAATTCCGCGAAGCGCCTGTGGTCGGCGATCCGCTGATCCGGGTCCAGAAGGGGACCCGCACCGCCTATTACGCCCACGATGGAACCCTGGCTATCCCGCCCCAGGAGGAGCTGACGCAGCCCTTCACCGAAGGGCTCGCACCGGCCCTGCTCAAGGACGACGCCGGCAAGCGCCTTTGGGGTTATGTCGATGCGGCGCGCGCGGTGGTGGTTTCCGCCCGCTTCCAGGCAGCGGATGCGTTTTCCGGGGGGCTCGCGCGGGTGGGGGTGGCCGACGAGTGGGGCGAATTGCGCTATGGCTTTTGCGATCGGAGCGGCCGCCTGGTGGTTCCCGCCCGCTACGCCAAGGCCCACCCGGCCCGCGATGGGATAGGGCGGGTGGAAACCGATCGGGGCATGCGCGCCTTCGACGCCACCGGCCGCGACATCACCCCCGAGGGCATCGACTTCGTCGGGGTTCCGGCCGAGGGCTTGATCCGCATCTGGTCGGCGCGCAAGCAGGGGTACATGGATCTCGCCGGCAAAGTGATCGTTCCGCCCACTTACGGCAACGCCAGCGAATTCCGTGAAGGCCTGGCGCGGGTCTGGGTCGATGGCAAGTTCGGATTTATCGACCGCTCCGGCCGACTCGTCGTCTCCCCCCGCTACGACAGCGCAGAGGATTTCTCCGATGGACTGGCCCTCGTTCGCGAAGGTGAAGCCCGGCGCTTCATCGACAAGGCGGGCAAGACGGTCCTGGAGGTCTCCTGGGAACGGGTCACCGCCTTCGGGGATGGGCTTGCAGCAGCCAAGGAAGGCAAGCTCTGGGGCTATGTCGATAAGCGCGGAAAATGGGCGATCGCGCCCAAATATACCTATGCGCGGCCATTCTGGAATGGCCTGGCGGCCGTGTTGGACGGACGACTAAGCCTGTGGATAGACCGGAACGGTGTGGTGGTCTGGCAGGACCACTGATCGCCCGTGGGCGGATTTCCCAGCGGGGCAAGGAATGACGAGACTTTTCGATGCGGATCAAGGAAGGGTGGGGGTCCGGTGGGCAGAATTCCATCCCTGGCCCCGGTGGCGGGGCGCTTAACGGAGTTCTCATGCAAACCATCCACGTGTGCAATCACACCACCCCCGAAGCCCTCTATCCGTTCGACGCGCGCGGCATCGCCAAGCGCTTCCGTCATGCCGCCATCTTCGGCGCTCTGGATGCGCTCCAGCCCGGCGAGACCATGCGTTTCTGCAACGATCACGATCCGCTTCCCTTGCTTGCTCAATTGCAGCACCGCTATGGCGAACGGGTGAGCGTCACCTATCGCCAGCGCGAACCGGGCGCGATCGTCATCGATTTCAACGTGGCCCAGTGAAATATCGGCAGCGCGAGGAGCGATGGGCGAGCGGCAAGGGTAACTGAGTGCTGCTCACGGCGACCCTCACCTGCGTGGTCCTGGCCGCCAGCCTGATCCTTGGGCTTGCCGGCGGCAATCCGGTGGCTGTCGCCCACCTGGCCTTTGCCGCCGGGGTGTTGCCCTTGATCTTCGGGGCCATCGCCCATTTCGTTCCCGTTCTGACCCGTTCCGGGGAGCCCGCCTCCCAGGTTGCAGCGATTCCCCCTCTCGCCCAGGTCTTCGGCCTGGCCATCGCCGCCGCCCTTGAGGGGTTGCTGCCGCGCTGGATTCTGCATCCGGCCGCCCTGGCCGATCTCGTCCTGGCCCTCGGCTTGCTCGCCTGGGTGATCGGTCGGGCGCGGCGCTGCCTGGGAACGCCGCACCCGGGCTGGCGCTGGTATGCCGGCGCCCTCGGCTGCTGCGCCGCGGCGCTCGCAGCGGTGCCCTTGATTGCCGCAGGGGTGGCGGCGGCGCCGCTGCGCCTCTGGCATCTGCACCTCAACGTCCTCGGGCTGGTGGGCCTCGCCGCCCTGGGCACCCTGCCCGTCCTGCTTCCGACCGCCCTGGGCAAGGGCGATCCGGAGTCGGCCGCCTGGCTGCGCCGCCGGCTCATTCCCGTCCTTGCGGGCGTTCTTGCGGTTGCGGCCGGTGCGGCCTTCGCCTGGCCGCTGGCTGCGGTGGGCGCTGCCCTCCTGTTCGCCGTCGCCTTGAGCCTGCTCGGGCATTGGTTAGGGAGATTTGGCCTCGCCGCCCTGGTCTCCGGCGGCGCAGCACCGTCGCTGGTGGCGGCGGTGCTCGGTCTCCTAGGGGTCTTGGGCGCAGGCGCCGCCCACGGGATGGGCGCGATCGCCGCACGTCCGTCCATTGTCCATTGGGCGGCGGGATTCCTGCTTCCCCTGATCACCGGCGCCCTGACCCAGCTCCTGCCGGTGTGGCGCTATCCGGGGCCGGGCAGCCCGGCCCGTAAACGTTTCGGGCAGGCCCTCGGGCGCTGCGGGAAAGCCCGGGCGATTTGTTTTCTCACTGCGGGGATTACCCTTGCGGCAGGATGGTCCGCCACGGGCGCGATCCTGGCCGCGACAGGCCTGGGCCTATTTCTCCTGGCTGCAATCGCGCCGGCGGTCCCCGGGTCGCGGTAAAATCCGCCCCTTCCGCTTTCTTTTCCGCTCCTTCCCTCATGCGCTATCTCTCGACCCGCGGCCAGGCCGCGCCCCAAGCCTTTTGCGACATCCTCCTGGGAGGGCTCGCCCCGGACGGCGGCCTCTACCTGCCGGAAGCCTACCCCCAGGTGAGTCCTGCCGAGTTGGACGTCTGGCGGAATCTGTCCTACGCCGATCTGGCTTTCGAGATTCTCAGGAAGTTCATCGACGACATTCCCGTCGCCGATCTCAAGGCTATCGTCGCCAAGACCTATACCGCGGAAGTCTATTGCCATACCCGTAATGGAGGAAATCCCGCGCAAATCACGCCGCTGACCCGACTGGAAGAAGGTCTCTATACGCAGGAGCTGTCCAACGGACCGACGCTCGCCTTCAAGGACATGGCGATGCAGCTCCTGGGCAACCTGTTCGAATACGTGCTGGAACGGCGCGGCGAATCGATCAACATCCTGGGGGCGACCTCGGGAGACACCGGATCGGCAGCCGAATACGCCATGCGCGGCAAGCACAACGTCAAGGTTTTCATGCTTTCGCCGGAAGGCAAGATGAGCGCCTTTCAGCGGGCCCAAATGTACTCGCTGCAGGATGCCAACATCTTCAACATTGCCGTCAACGGCATGTTCGACGACGCCCAGGACATCGTGAAGGCCGTCTCCAACGACGCTGCCTTCAAGCAGCAATATAAGATCGGCGCCGTCAATTCGATCAACTGGGCGCGGGTGGCGGCCCAGATCGTCTATTACTTCCAGGGCTACTTCCTGGCCACCCAGTCCAACGACGAGCAAGTGGCCTTCGCCGTGCCTTCGGGCAATTTCGGCAATATCTGCGCCGGCCATATCGCCCGCCAGATGGGCCTTCCTATCGCCCGGCTGGTCTTGGCCACCAACGAAAACGACGTGCTCGACGAGTTTTTCCGCAGCGGGGTTTATCGCCCGCGAAGCGCTGCCGAGACCAGCGTGACCTCCAGCCCGTCGATGGATATCTCGAAGGCGTCGAACTTCGAGCGTTTCGTCTTCGATCTCGTGGGTCGCGACCCCGCCGTGGTGCGCGAGCTGTGGGCCAAGGTGGACAAGGGCGAGGCCTTCGATCTCTCCGGCACCGTGCATTGGGCGAAACTGCCCCAATTCGGTTTCGTCTCCGGCCGCAGCACCCATGGCGACCGGTTGCAGACCATCCGCTTCGCTTACGAGACCTATGGTGTCATGCTCGATACCCACACCGCCGACGGACTCAAAGTGGCCCGGGAAAACCGGATTCCCGGCGTCCCCATGGTCGTCCTGGAGACCGCCCAGCCGGCCAAGTTCGAGGAAACCATCCGCGAGGCCCTGGGCCGCGAGCCCCTCCGTCCGGACGACCTCTTCGGCATCGAAAATCTACCCCAACGGGTGGTGGTGATGGAGCCGGACGTGGCGGCGATCAAGCGCTACATCGCCGAGCGCGTCTGAACTCTGCGGTCCGATACCAATAAAAAAGGCAGCTGATGCTGCCTTTTCATGGTCTTTTGCCGCGGTCAGAGATAAATGACGGCGGGAAAAACCGCGACGGCCAGGACAAGCACCAGCCATTCGAGGTTGTGGCGGGCAAGATATCCCGTGAAGTGGAGCACCAGAATGGTGATCGCGAGGACGTAGAAAAGCGCGAAAAGCATTGATTTCCCCTGTTGGGCGGACGCGCAGGCATGACGCTTCCGTTCTTCGTTTTCCCCGATTATAAGCCCTAGTCCAGGGGTGGTCATCAGGCGAGGAAACGCATCGACAGATCGAGGGCCTTCACGTCCTTGGTCAGGCTACCCACCGAAATCCGATCGACGCCGGTTTCCGCCACCGCGCGGATGGTGTCGAGGCTGACATTGCCGGAAGCCTCGAGGATCGCCCGGCCGCCGGTACGGCGGGCCGCTTCCCGCAGGAGGTCGAGGTCGAAGTTGTCGAGCAGGATCATGGTGGCGCCGGCGGCGAGGGCGGCGTCGAGTTGTTCCAGGTTTTCCACCTCGATCTGGACGAATTTGCAGCGATCGCCGGCCCGGTGGGCGGCCAGTTCCGCTTCCTCCAGCGCTTCGGCAATGCCTCCGGCGGCGAGGATGTGGTTCTCCTTGATCAAGATGGCATCCCATAGGGCAAGCCGGTGGTTGCCGCCACCGCCGCAACGCACGGCGTATTTCTGGGCGATGCGCAGGCCGGGCAGAGTCTTGCGGGTATCGACCACCTGGGCCTGGGTGCCTGCGACGGCATCGGCGTAGCTGCGGGCCTTGCTGGCAACGCCGGAAAGGAGTTGTAGAAAGTTGAGGGCACTGCGCTCGGCCGACAGGAGCGAGCGGGCATTGGCGAGGATTTCGCAGAGGACCTGATTGGGCGCGATGCGGGCTCCGTCCTCGACGGCCCAGAAGACTTCGGCTGCCGGGTCCAGCTTGAGGATACACAGCTCGAACCAGGCCGATCCGCACAGGACCCCGGCCTCCCGGGAAATGACCGTCGCGCGGACGCGGCGCCCATAGGGGACGAGTTCCGCCGTCAAGTCGCCGGGGCCGATGTCTTCCGCCAAGGCATCATCCACATTGCGGGCGATTTCAGGCGCGAGGGGATACGGGAATTCGACGGACATGGTAATCTCAACCGGCATTCGGGAAGGCCGCATTCTACCGCCGCCGGGGAGGTTCCGCAGATGATGAGCGTATTCCATGTCGGGCTGGGCGTCTTTGTCGCTCTGGTGCTCGCCTTGATGCTGACCTACTGGTATGTCCGGGATATCACCCAGAAGCGCCATTCGGTCCTGCGCAATTACCCCATCATCGGTCACCTGCGCTTCTTCTTCGAACACCTGGGCGAGTATTTCCGGCAATACTTCTTTCTCGGCGATCGGGAAGAGATGCCTTTCAATCGCGCCACCCGGGCCTGGGTCTATCGGATGGCCAAGGACGAGGGCGGTATCGTCGGCTTCGGCTCCACTTACGACATCCACGCTCCGGGAGCGTTGCTCTTCGTCAATGCGCCCTTCGCCGTGCTGGAGAACGAGCGCCTGCCGACTCCGCCGCTGGCCATCGGCGACGGCTACGTCCACAAGCCCTTCGTCGGCCGTTCCATCGTCAATGTGAGCGGCATGAGCTACGGGGCGATTTCCCGTCCTGCAGTGCAATCGCTGTCCCGTGGCGCCGCTCTGGCCGGCTGCTGGGTCGATACCGGTGAAGGAGGGCTGTCGCCCTATCACCTCGAAGGCGGTTGCGACGTCATCTTCCAGATCGGTACCGCGAAGTACGGGGTACGCAACGCCGATGGCCATCTCGATCCGGCCAAGCTGAGGGAAATCGCCGCCCTCGATGCGGTGGGCGCCTTCGAGATCAAGCTCTCGCAAGGGGCCAAGCCGGGCAAGGGCGGCGTGTTGCCGGCAGCCAAGGTGACCGAAGAGATCGCTCGCATCCGCGGTATTCCCATGGGTCGCGATTCCCTGTCTCCCAATCGCCATCCGGAAACCGGCAACATGGATCAACTGCTGGACATGGTCGAGTGGGTGCGGGAAATCACCGGCAAGCCGGTCGGGATCAAGACCGCCATCGGCGGCTGGCAATTCATGCACGAACTGGTGGAGGCGGTGCAACGCCGCGGATTGCACACGGCTCCGGATTTCCTGGTGGTGGATGGAGGTGAGGGGGGGTCAGGAGCAGCGCCCCAGGCCCTGGCCGACCACATGGCCTTATCGATTCTTGAGGCCCTGCCGCGGGTGGTGGACAGTCTGATCGAGTCCGGCCTGCGGGAACGGGTGCGCATCATCGCTTCCGGCAAGCTGGTGACGCCGGCCAAGGCGGCTTGGGCGCTGGCCTGCGGGGCCGACTTCGTCAATACGGCCCGTGGATTCATGTTCTCCCTGGGGTGCATCCAGGCGTTGCGCTGTCACCAGAACACTTGTCCAACCGGCGTCACCACCCATAACCCCAAGCTGCAGCGCGGCCTGGTGGTCGAGGACAAGGCGGAGCGGGTGGCCGCCTACTGCCGCAACATGAACAAGGAAATCGACATGATCGCCCACTCCTGCGGCCTGAAGCACGCCCGGGAATTCCGCCGCGAGCACGTGCGCATCATGCAATCCAGCGGCCACAGCGAAGCCCTCAACCGGCTTTACCCGTATCCAGCCTTGCGCGATTAGCGCTCAGGGCGAGGGCCACACCGCCGGCGACGATGACCGCCATGCCGGTAAAGGCCCAGCCGTCGGGCCAATGGCCGAAGACCGCCGCGCCCAGCAGAGTGGCCCAGACCAGTTGCAGGTAGGTAAAGGGCGAGATCAGCGAAGCCGGTGCGTGGCGAAATGCCCGGGTCAGCAGCAGATGACCGGTTCCGCCCAGGATTCCCAAGGCGCAGATGAGCAGGGCGTCGCCCAGGGGTGGGGTCACGAGGGCGTCCCAGTACAGCGGCAAGGCCAGGGTCATGACTACGGATCCGGCGAGGGCGGTGTGGAAGAGCATGGTGAGGGTCGATTCGCTCGCCGCAAGATAGCGGGTGAGGATCTGGTAGGCGGCGAAACAGGAGGCGGCTCCCAGGGCCAGGGCGACCCCGTCGGGAGTGATTCCGGCACCGGGGCGGGCGATGAGCAGAACGCCGGCGAATCCCGCCGCCACGACGCCCCAGCGCAGCGGAGTCAGCCGTTCGCCGAGGGTCGGACCGGCCATGAGCGCCACCAGCAGCGGGGCGGTGAAGGCGATGGCAGTCGTTTCCGCCAGCGGCATGCGGGCCAGGGCGGCGACCCCGAAGCCGGTGCAGCCCACCAGGCAAAGGCCGCGAACCACCAGCAGCAGGGGTTGGCGCGTGCGGACCAGGTCCCAGCCCAGACGGGGTCCGACCAGCGCCGCCATCAAGAGGCAATGGACCACGTAACGCGCCCAGACCAGCAGGGGAACGCTGTAGGTCTGGGTGAGAAACTTGGCGGTGGCGTCGAGGGCGGCGAAGAAGAAGAGGGAACAGAAGAGCAGCAGTATCCCCCGCAGGGGATGCTGCTCAGCCACCATGGATCCAGCGGTTGAGCAGACGGCGCCCGGTGTCGACCAGCTCGCTGGCGGTCAGTCCTACGGGTCCGATGCCGGAGGTCACCAGGGTGTCGGCTGCCGCGCCGTGCAGGTAGACCCCGCCCAGCAGCGCAGCTTCAGGGGTCCACCCCTGGGCAAGAAGGGCGAGGACAAAGCCGGTCAGGGTGTCGCCGGTGCCGGCCGAGGCCAGCCCGGGATTGCCTGTGGGGTTGATCCACCACTGTCCCTTCGGTGAAGCGATGACGGTTCCACAACCCTTGAGCGCGACATGGGAATCGAAGCGCCACGCAAGTTCGGTCGCGGTGCCGATGCGGTCGGCCTGAACGTCGGCCAGATCGCAATCCAGGAGGCGGGCCGCTTCAAGGGGATGGGGAGTGAGCACGGTGGATGAAGTCCGCTCGGCGACGGCTTTCTTCAAGGCCGGTTCGAAGGCGATCAGGTTGAGGGCGTCGGCGTCGAGGACCAGGGGAAGATCGACCGTCAGCGCCTTTTCAAGCAGTTCGTTGGCGATCAGGCTGTTCCCCAGCCCGGGGCCGCAGCCCAGGGCGGTGAGTCCCGCTTCGAGGACGCCTTCGGGTTTGCGCAGCATCAGTTCCGGGCAGCCGGGGTCGAAGGAGGGGGCGTCGGGATCGACCAGCCCCAGATAGACGCGGCCCGCCCCCAGGCGCAGGGCGGCCCGACCGGCGAGCAGAGCGGCACCGACCATCGAGTGGGCACCGCCGACGACGCCGACGCTGCCAAAGCTTCCTTTGTGCGTATTCCGGCGCCGCGGAAGGAGATGCTCGGCAAAGGCTTCGCGACTGTTCAAGCAGCCGCCGGGGCAATCGCCCAGCGCCCCGTCCAATTGCAGATAGTCGATGCGCACGCACCCACAATGGTCCGGCCCATCGGCGGTGTATAAGCCCGGTTTTGCCGCCAGGAAGGTCAGCGTGTGGGAGGCGACGATCGTCGGCCCGTAGGCCCGGCCGGTATCGGCATTGAGACCGGAGGGGCAGTCCAGGGCGAGGATCGGACATCCGTCCCGCTCGGCCAGGCCGTTTACGTAGCGGATCCAGTCGGCGTAGACGCCTTCCGGGGCGCGACTCAGGCCGATGCCGAAAAGGCCGTCGACGACGAGACCCCAGCGGAGCAATTCGGGAATCTCGGTCTTGCAGACCCCGCCCGCAGCGACGAATTCGACCCGCGCTGACGCGGCGTCCTGCGATTGCCCGTCGGGATCGCCGACGAAGACAAGATGGACGTCGAAGCTGCGTTCCCGCAGATGGCGGGCGGCGACGAAGGCATCGCCGCCATTGTTTCCGGGTCCGGCCAGGATCAGGATGGGCAGGCCGGCATCGACCGCCAGGTCGGCCGCCCAGACCGCCGCGGCCGCTCCGGCCTTGGCCATCAAGGCTTCTTTGGCGTGGGCCGCTTCGAGGTCCCGGAGGAAGGCGCTGCGCAACAGGAGGTTACCCATGACGAAATATTATCCGGAAAATGGCGTCGGGTGACAGCTCTCCGTTGGGAGGATGGGATTGTCGGCGTCCGCGACGGGAACCTGGCGGCCGGGACTGATAAACTGTTCGCCATGCGTCAGCCGTTCAAAGCCTTCGTCGCCGCCGGATTTGTGGTCTGCCTCGCCGCCTGCGGCCAGCAGTGGAACGACCCCTACCCGGAGGAGGATGCCGGCCGCAATATGCTCTACACGGCCTTCACCGAGCGGCCGAAGCACCTGGACCCGGCACAGTCGTACACCGAGGACGAGATCACCTTCACCGCCCAGATCTACGAACCGGCACTGCAATACCACTACCTCACGCGTCCCTACACCCTGATTCCGGCGACCGTCGAGGCGGTACCCAAGCCCCGCTTCTTCGACGCCAAGGGCAAGGAATTGCCGGCCACGGCGCCCGCCGAGGCCATAGCCGAAAGCGTGTATGAATTGCGCCTGAAGCCGGGGATTCGTTACCAGCCCCATCCGGCCTTCGCCCTGGATGCGGCGGGCCAGCCGATTTACCAGGGTGCGGGGGTCGCCGACGGAAGGCAGGTCATCGCCGATTTTCCGCTGACGGGAACGCGGGAACTGACGGCTGACGACTACATCTATCAGATCAAGCGCCTTGCCCATCCGCGGCTGCACTCGCCCATCTTCGGCATGATGGCGGACAAGATCGTCGGTCTGAAGGAACTGGGCGACGCTCTGCAACAGGCGGCCAGGGAATTGCCGGCCGAAACCTGGCTGGACCTCGACGCTTTTCCGCTCGCCGGGGTCGAGAGGGTCGACTCCCTCACTTGGCGCATCCGCATCAAGGGCAAGTATCCCCAGTTCCTTTACTGGCTGGCCATGCCCTTCTTCGCCCCGGTGCCTAGGGAAGCCGACCGCTTCTTCGCGCAGCCCGGCATGGCGGCGAAGAATCTCACCCTGGACTGGTGGCCGGTGGGAACCGGCCCCTACACCCTGGCCGAGAACGATCCCAATCGCCGCATGGTGCTCGCCCGCAACCCCAACTTCCGCGGCGAGACCTATCCCTGCGAAGGCGAACCCGGAGACGGGCCTGCGGGCTTGCTCGAAGATTGCGGGCAGCCGCTGCCCTTTGTCGACGCCGCCGTGTTTACTCGGGAAAAGGAGGCGATTCCCTATTGGAACAAGTTTCTTCAGGGGTATTACGACGCATCCGGGATTTCTTCCGACAGTTTCGACCAGGCGGTGCGGGTCAATGTCGGCGGCGACGTGGCCCTGACCGACGAGATGCGGGGCAAGGGCATCCGGCTCCTGACTTCGGTCAAGGCGTCGACCTTCTATATGGGATTCAACATGCTCGACTCGGTGGTTGGCGGCCTGGGCGAACGGGGCGCCAAGCTGCGCCAGGCCATCTCCATCGCCATAGACCAGGAGGAATACATCTCCATCTTCCAGAACGGCCGTGGAGTCGCCGCTCAGGGACCGCTGCCGCCGGGAATCTTCGGCTACGAAGCCGGGGAGGCCGGCCTCGATGACGCGGTTTATGACTGGGTGGACGGCAAGCCCCGGCGTAAGTCCATCGAGGCGGCGAAAAAACTGCTTGCCGAAGCCGGCTACCCCAATGGCCGCGACGCCGCCAGCGGCAACCCCCTGGTCCTCAACCTCGATACCACCGGCGGGGGCATGGGGGAGAAATCCCGCCTCGACTGGCTGACCCGCCAGTTCGCCAAAATCGACATCCAGCTCGTGGTGCGGGCCACCGATTTCAACCGTTTCCAGGACAAGCTGAAGAAAGGAGCGGTTCAGCTCTATTACCTGGGCTGGAACGCCGATTATCCCGATCCGGAAAATTTCTTCTTCCTCCTCGACGGCGCCGAGAGCAAGGTCGCCCGCGGGGGAGAGAATGCGGCGAATTACCAGAATCCGGAGTTCGATACCCTCTTCCGGCAAATGAAGGCCATGGACAATACGCCGGAGCGCCTTGAAATCATCCGGCGCATGAACCGCATCCTCCACCGCGATGCGCCCTGGGTCTTCGGGCTGCACCCCAAGAGCTACACCCTCGGCCATGCCTGGCTCAAGAATCGCAAGCCCAACGACGTGGGAAACAACATCCTGAAGTACCAGCGCATCGATGCGACGCTGCGGACGAAGTTGCGGGCGGAATGGAACCGGCCGGTGGCTTGGCCGTTGGTTGCGGGAGTGCTCCTGATCCTGGCCGCAATCGTGCCGGCGGCGATCGGATACCGTCGTCGGGAGCGGCGCGTGGTCCGATGACCTGGGCTGAGCGGCAGCGCCGCCTGGATGGGGTACTCACTGAATTTCGGCCCTGGTGGCAGCCGCAACCGTTCCGCGATCCGCGGCCGGCATGGGTCGAGGCCGCGCCTGCCTTGGCCGCCGATCTTCTGGCTCTCGACGATGACTCGGCCGAAGACCTCAATCGGGACGGAGACGCCGCGCTCGCCTATGTCGGTCGCCATCTGCCCGAGGCCGCCGCCGTCGCGGCCCTCGCGGAAGTCGCTCCAGCCCCTCCGGCGCCGCTACCCGATCCCGGGCGGTTTTGGGATTGGGCGATTCCGGGGCGCAAGCGGACTCAGATCACGGCCTTCGCCGCCGCCGCGAGGCGGAGCGGTCGGCCGCTGGTCGACTGGTGCGGGGGCAAGGGCCACCTGGGGCGGCTCCTGGCCTTGCATTGGCAGCTTCCTGCGACCTGCCTGGAGCTGGACGGCAACCTGTGCGCCGAGGGCGAGGCCCTGGCCCGACGGGCAGGGGTCGACCAGCGATTTGTCGCTGCCGACGCCCTGCGCTCGGCGGATTTCCTCAGGGCCGGCGAGCATGTCGTCGCGCTGCACGCCTGCGGGAACCTCCATCGTCACGCGCTGGTGGCAGGCATCGAGCAGGGTGTCGCGGCCTTCGACATCGCGCCCTGTTGTTATCACCGGGGTGTGGAAAAGACCTATCGGCCCCTGTCCACGGCGTCCTCGCTGCTCCTCTCCTACGATGATCTGCGCCTGGCGGTGACCGAAACGGTCACCGCATCACCCCGCCTGACCCGGGAGCGTGACCGGGGCATGGCCTGGAAGCTGGGTTTCGACGCCTGGCGCCGCCGCGTTGCCGGGGACGCTTACCGCCCGTTCAAATCGGTGCCGGCCGCCTGGTTGAGGCTCTCTTTCGGCGACTGTTGCCGGCGCCTTGCCGAACGCGAAGGGCTGCCGTCTCCGGGTCCCGTCGACACGGCGGCCCTCGAGGCCATGGGTTGGCGTCGCCGGGGCGAGGTCATTCGCCTTTCCATCGTCCGCCATGCCTTTCGCCGGCCATTGGAGATTTGGCTGGCGGGAGACTTGGCCTGCCATCTTGAGAGCCGGGGCTACGAGGTCGCGCTGCGCACCTTCTGCGCGCGGGAGACCACTCCGCGCAATCTGCTGCTGTCGGCGCGGCGGGTTGCGGAGTAGGGGGCGAGTCCCGATCAGGGGCGCTTTCCGGTTTCGGTAGGGCGAACCGGCCTGATCGCGGAGCGCTCCCGGCCTGGCCGGGTTGGCGCCCTGACGGGCTTCTCCCGGGTGGGAATCCGCTCGCGCCCAAACGAAAACCCCGCCGGGAAGGGTCCGGGCGGGGTTGGGCCGTGGGAACGGATCAGCCGTTGCCGTTGAAGGCTGCGCGGTAGATGGCGTGGCCGTCGGGGCCGGTGGATTCGCCGAAGGCGGCCTTGCCGCTCATTTCGACCTTGGCCGGAGACGCGCCGTTGTCGCTGCCGAGAGCGCGCTGATAGGCCTCGTGGCCGCTCCAGGGGTTGCCGGAGGGGGTGCCGTAGGCGGCCTTGCCGACGATGGTATTGGCTTGGGTCTCGTAGCCGAGGAAGGCACGCTGATAACCATCGTGGGCACCGGCGGAAGCGAAGCCGGCGATGGAGGTGAGGGAAGCGAAGGCGATGACAGAAGCAAGAGTCTTGGTTTTCATGATGGTTCTCCGTTGAAAGTTGGAATGCACGACAATCGCGGGAAGTTTTCGTAGGCGCCGACAGCTCCCGCAGTCTGCCGTTGCCCAGTTTCACTGTGGATCGCCGGTGTTTGCGATCGTTCGTGTCTTACTGTCTTTGTCGCGGAGAGGGCCGAATGCTTACGGCCTTTTCTTGACGGTTTGTAACGGGCGGTCGCCAGGAGTCGGAATTCCTCATCAAGTCCTCACGACCCGCCCTTGATTGGATTACGCGCACAATGCCGTATCGGATGCACGGCAGATCGAGAGGCAGGCGGCAGGGTCTGCGATCGCACCGGACCCGGGGCGCGCCTGTGCGGAACTCTCGTCAGGCCAGTGCCTCGAAGTAGCGTACGCCAGCGCGCCTGGCGATTTGCCTGGGGAGTTTGTCGTGGAAGCTAACCTTCACACCATGAGCAATCTGTTTGCCCAACTCGGATTGCCGGCCGATCCTGAATCCATCGATGGCTTCATCGCAGCCCACCGGCCTCTTGCCGATGGGATCGCCCTCTATCGCGCCCCCTTCTGGTCAGCCTCGCAACGGGCCTTCCTGAAGGAGGAGATCATCGAGGACGCGGACTGGGCAGGCGTCATCGATGAACTGAACGGCCGCCTCCGTTAACTCCGGATAAGCGCGCAATCCGCAGCGCCGGCACTGGGCCGGGGAGCCCCGTCTCGGTGGCTCTGTCGCGAACGAAGCATTGGGGCTGGCCGGTCGCACCGGGCCGACGCGGGCCATGGCCGGCGCCCGGAATCTTATTGCCGGTCGCCCCGTGCCCCGCAGAAAGGCCGCTCGGGCTTTCCGCGGGTCGCGGGCTCATGCGCTATTGCGGCGGGATGCCTTCCTGGGCCAGCAGCTGCCTCAGGTCGGATTGGGTGACCGGGCGACTGAACAGGTAGCCCTGGGCTTCGCAGCAGCCCAGAGCGCTCAGCGCCGCAGCTTGTTCCTCGCGCTCGATGCCTTCCACCAAGGTCGTCATGCGCAGGGAGCGGGCGAGGGTCACCACGGCCTCGACCATGGCCAGCGCAGCCGGATTCTCCGGCACCTCGAGAACGAAGGAGCGATCGATCTTGATCTGATCGATGGGCAGATCGCGCAGCACGCTCAAGGAAGAATAGCCAGTCCCGAAATCGTCGATGCTGATGGCAATGCCGAGTCCCTTCAAGGCGGCAACGATTTCGACGCTGCGTTCGATGCTCTGCAGGGTGCTCTCGGTAATTTCCAGTTCCAGCGCATCGGCGGGAAAACCGGTCTCGGCGAGAATGTCGCCCACGATCTGGGCGAAGCCCTCGCGCATGAACTGGCGGGCGGAAACATTGACCGCCAGACGCAGTTGCCGCCCGTCGCCATCCATCACGCCGCGCATTTCTTCGCAGGCCCGCTGCAGCACCCAGCGACCGAGGTTCTCGATGACCCCGCTCTCCTCGGCAACGGGAATGAAGCGGGTGGGCGGCATGGGGCCAAGCTGGGGATGGACCCAGCGGACCAGGGCTTCGACACCGATGATGCGGCGATTGGCGAGACTGACCTGGGGCTGATAGCACAGGGTCAGTCCGTCAGTGACCATGGCCTGGCGCAGCCCTTGTTCGACCTGCAACCGCTCCCGGGAGCGCTCCGCCATGTCGGCCGTATAGAACTGGTAACGATTGCGTCCCTGGCTCTTGGCCGAGTACATGGCGATATCGGCCGAGCGGAGCAGGTGGTGGCGGTCGCTGCCGTGGTCGGGATAGATGGCGATCCCGATGCTGCCCATGACCGTAATGGCATCGTCGGCCAGGACGATCGGTACGCGGAGGGCGTCGAGAATCTTCTCGGCCAATTGGGCGGCATAGGCGGGCAGCGTACTGCCCGCCAGGATGAGGAACTCATCGCCGCCGAAACGCGCGACGGTATCGCTGGTGCGCAGGGCGCTCTTGAGGCGGCTGGCCACTACCCGCAGTAGTTCGTCGCCCATGGCGTGCCCCAGGGTGTCGTTGACCACCTTGAAACTGTCGAGGTCGAGGAAGAGCAGTAGACACTGAGTATTCTTGTCCTTGGCAATGCTGATGGCGTGATCGAGCCGTTCGTCGAACAGGAGCCGGTTGGGCAAGCCGGTGAGCGGGTCGTGGTGGGCGAGGTAATTGAGCTTGTCCTGTACGGCGCGCAGGCCGGTGACATCGGAGAAGGCCACGACGTAATTGCTGACCTTGCCCGCCCCGTCGTGGACCACGCTGAGGCTCTGCCAGGCCGGAAACACCTCGCCGTTGCGGCGGCGGAACAGCACTTCTCCCTGCCAGAACTCGGCATCCCCGGCCGCCAGTTCCGCGAGATTGGCGCCGCTGCCCCGGCGCGCATGCAGGAGAGCATCGGGCTCGCTGCCCAGTACTTCCTCCTCGGTGTAGCCGGTGATGCGGGTGAAGGAGGCATTGGCGGCGGTGATGCGGCAGGCGGCGTTGGTCAGGAGTATGGCTTCCGCAGCGGTTCTGAAGACGACGCTCGATTGCCGCAGGCGGTCTTCGGAACGATGGCGCTCGGTCACGTCCTGGAGGATGCCGACCACCCGCTTCTCGGTGTTCGGTCCCCATTGAGCCCGCAGGCGGGCTTCGAGAAAGTGGAGGTGGCCGGATGCTCCGGACGTGCGGAATTCGACCCGGACCGATTCCCCGCTCGACTGGGTGCGCTCCAGGGCCTCGACGACCAGATCCCGATCCTGGGGTTCCAGTCGGGCGAGAAAGACGTCGGCAGGCTCGTTCAGGGGCATCGGCAGATCGCCGACCAGGGGCGTGAGATGACCCTCACCGTGCAATGAATTGTCTGCCGTGGACCATTCGAGGACGCCAAGGGATGCCGCATCCATCGCCAGCTTGAAACGCTGCTCGCTATCCTCGACGGCCACCTCGGCCCGGCGGCGGGCCAGCGCCATCTGGATGCTGGCGTGCAGTTCGCGGACGTTCCAAGGTTTGACCAGGTAGCCGAAAGGCCGGCTTTCCAGCGCCCGTTTGAGGGTGTCGTCCTCAGCGTAGGCGGTCAGGTAGATGACCGGAACCTGATGTCTGGATTGAATTTCGAGCGCCGCTTCGACGCCGTCCATCTCGCCTTCGAGGTGAATGTCCATCAGGATCAGATCGGGAGCTTCCGCGGCGACCCGCTCCACCGCCTCCTCGCCGCTGGCCACCACGGCACCGACGCGATAGCCGAAGGATTGCAACTGCATCTTGAGGTCGAAGGCGACCACCCGCTCGTCCTCGACCAGCATGAGATTGATGGGGAGGGGGGCATTCATGGGGAAACTCTCCGTGAGGGGTCAGCGTGCAGCAAAAGGATGAACCGGGCGCCGCCGGTGCGCTCGACGGTCAGGGTTCCGCCGCTCTGGTCCACCAGCAGGGGAACGAGCTGCATCCCGAGGGATTTGGTCGCACCGAGATCGAGATCGGGGGGTAATCCGACGCCGTCGTCGGCCACCGTCAGACTGATCTGGCCATCGTCGCGCCCCGCAAGGGTGATGCTGACGGTGCCGCGTCGCTCTCCGGGAAAAGCATGCTTGAAGGCATTGGTGACCAGTTCGTTGACGATCAGACCGCAGGGAATTGCCCGCTCCAGATCCAGATACTGGATCGTCTCGGGGAGAGTACAACGCACGGCGATGCGGCGACTGTCGGCCCGGTAGCTGCTGCTGAGGAGTTGCACCAGGCGGCTCAGATACTCGCCCAGATCGATGCGGGAAAAATCCTTGCGTTCGTAGAGCAGCTCGTGAGTCAACGCCATGGCCTTCACCCTATCCTGACTCTCGCCGAGGATGGCTCGCACCTGGGGATCGTCGGTGTGGTTGGCTTGCAGATTGAGGAGGCTGGCGATCACCTGAAGGTTGTTCTTGACCCGGTGATGGATTTCGTTGAGCAGAACGGTCTTTTCCCTGAGGGCGCTTTCCAGCCGTTCCTGGGCTCGCCGCCGCTCGGTGATGTCGACGATCGACGCCAGGATCATGACGTCACCCTCGCTGCCGATGGGATTGAGGCCGATTTCCACCGGGAATTCGCTGCCATCCCGCCGCCTGGCATAAAGATCGCGACCCGAGCCCATGGGGCGGGGACTGGACTGGTCCTGAAAGCCTTTGCGCAGACTCGGGTGTGCCCCGACGAAGCGCTCTGGGACGAGAATTTCCACCAATTGCCCCACCAATTCCTCGCGCCGATAACCGAACACCTGCTCCGTTTGGGCATTGACCAGCACGATGGTACCTTGACCGTCTACCAGGACCATGGCCGTGGGAGCCCATTCGACGACGCGGCGAAACGACTCCTCGCCGAAGCGCCGGGCCGGATCTTCCGGAATTCTGGCCCCGGCGGGACAGAGCGAACTGCCCGCCCCGGCCTCGGGGGTATCGCGTATCGGCATATCCATGCCCTATTCCTCCCGCCCGTTCGACGGGCAGACGAGTCACAAGTTCCGGCCGTGGATGCGGAGCACGACGAGACAGCTTCTCCTTCGGCTGCAGGAAATCCCGGCGAAGGGCCGTCTATGCCGCAGACTATCTGCAGGACTTCGTACCGCCTCGGGACTCCGTTTCGGTGACGGTCCGCGTGAGTTGGATGCAGACGGGCCGGTCGCCTACAATGAGGCTGGTCGCTGGATTATCCTGAATCCGACACCGAGCCGAGGAAACGGGGGATGTCCTTGCTAACTGGGAAGCCATCAGAACAATTGCCCGTGGTGGTCGCGTTTGGTGCTTCGGCGGGCGGCCTGCAGGCCCTACGCCCGATTATCAGGGGTTTGAAGCGGCGTGGCCGCGCAACTTATGTGGTGGCGCACCATATGTCCCCCGTACAGCCGAGCAACCTGCCCGAGTTGCTGGCCGACCGGAGCGAATTGGTCGTGGTATCGGCCAGCGATGGCGACCGCCTGCTGGCCGATCATGTCTACATCTGCCCTCCGGGCCACCACATCGAGATTCGCGGGACCTGTCTTGCCCTGACGCCGAATCGGGGTTCTGCACCCATCGCGCCCTCGGTCGACCGGCTTTTCGAATCCCTGGCGGAAAGCTCCGGCGATAGGGCAGTGGCGGTCATCGTCTCGGGATCTGGACATGATGGTGCCATGGGCGCCAAGGCCATCAATGCCGCCCACGGGATGGTCATCGCCCAGGCGCCCGAGGAGGCGGTTCAACCCGGCATGCCCGAAGCCGCCATCGCCACCGGTATCGCCAGTCTGATCGGTGGGGTCGATCAAATCGTCCAGTGGCTGAACGAAGTCGAAGCGCTCCGGGACGCCCTTCCTCCTGACGCTGTCGATGCCGCTAACGACGCCTTCGCAGAACTCTTCCGGTGGGTGCACGAGGCGACTGGTCTGGACCTCGAGCAGTACAAAGATGCGACGCTGCGCCGCCAGACCATTCGCCGCTACCGCAGCCTGGGCATCGGTACTCTGGAGAAATATCTGACCCACGTGAAGGAACAGCCGGCGGAGATCGAAGCCTTGAAACAGGCCTTCATGATCTCGGTGTCGTCGTTTTTTCGCGATCCCACCGCTTTCGAATCCCTGGAAAAGACGCTGCGCCTGCTGGTCGCCCATAAAATGCCGGGCGAATCCGTCCGCGTCTGGGTGCCGGGATGTGCCACCGGTGAAGAACCCTACTCGATTGCCATTCTCCTTGCCGAAGTCCTCGGCGAGCGCCTCGGCGATTACGACGTTCATGTCTTCGCCAGCGACATCGACCAGGCCGCGTTGGAAGTCGCTCGCGCCGGCGTCTATTCCGAAGCCCAGATGGCAGGCCTCTCCGGCGAGCGTCGGGCGTGCTGGTTCACGCCCGAAGGCGGAGCGTGGCGGATCAAGAAGGCGATTCGCGAACTGGTCGTCTTTTCGATGCAGGACGTCATCGCCCATCCGCCGTTCATTCGAATGGACCTGATCAGTTGCAGAAACCTGCTCATCTATTTCAGATCCGAACAGCAGGCCGAACTCATCAGCACCTTCCACTACGCCCTGAATCCGGATGGCCTGCTGCTGCTCGGCAAATCGGAATCCGCCGGTTTCAATTCTTCTTTGTTCGAAACCGTCGATTCCGGTCAGAAGGTTTATCGCCGGCGCGCCGGAGTGGCCCCGCGCTCGCTGCGCTTCGCCCGCTTGACTCCGTCGGCCGGAGGCGGGCGTGCCCTGGGACCCAAGACCGGCGGCGTGAGCCGCCGGCAATTGCACCTGACGGCGGCCCAGGCCACCATCACCAAGGCATATGGGCCGCCGGGCGTTCTGGTTAACGGGAACTTCGAGCCTCTGCATTTTTTCGGGGATTCCCGACGTTATTTCTCGCTGCCCGTCGATACCACCGATTTTTCGGTCTATGCCCTCTGCCTGCCGGACCTGCGGAGCGAATTGAAGGCCATCGGTTACCGGCTGATCCAGGAGGGGCTGAGCCAATTGGAAGGCGTTCCGGTCGAGCTGACCGTCGGCGGTGAGTTCGTTCGGGTCAAGCCGGTCCTCCGGCGCATCGACCCGCTCCCGGATAGTCCGGAGTGGACTTACCTCTTCAGTTTCGAGGAAAACCGTCCCTCGGTCGCCGCTCACCCAAACCCCGAAAGCGCCGCCGGCGACCGTCGGGCCGATAGTAGGCGATTGCGCCAGGAATTGGCCGATACGCGCGAACACCTGCAGGCCGTCATCGAGGAACTCGAAGCTTCCAACGAAGAACTGCAGTCCCTCAACGAAGAGGTCCGGTCGTCAAGCGAGGAATTGCAGGCATCCAACGAAGAGCTTCAGGCCTCCAACGAAGAACTGACGACCCTCAACGACGAATTGCGGGTCAAATCCGTTGAGGCGACCCAGCTCAATACCACGCTCAGCAATATCCAGAATTCATTGCGCACCAGCCTGGTGGTGGTGGACAAGGAAGGCCGCATCGCCCGCTACAACGCACTGGCGACGCGCATCTTCGGGCTAGTGGCCAACGACATCGGGCAGTTCCTCTACGGCATTCCTTGCTACCTCAACCTGCCGTCGCTGCGGGCCGACGTCGGGGCGGTCGTCGCCAACGGCACATCGGTTGTTCAGCGGGTCCATCAGGGCGATTTTCATTTCCTGATGCAGATCGATCCGTATCGCGACGAGCTCGGACACAACGACGGTGCCGTTCTCACCTTTTCCGACATCTCCGAACTGCACCGGGCCGAATTGGCGCAGGAGAGCAGCGAAGTTCGCTTCCGGCAGGTTTGGGAAGCCAGTGTCGAAGGCTTGCTCGTCGTCGATGCCCAGGGCCGCATCATGATGGCCAACCCGGCCCTGAACGACATGTTCGGCTACGATCCCGGGCAACTTGCCGGCAAGCGCGTCGAAGAACTGGTGCCCGCGGCCACCCGCAAGGCTCATGTCGGTTACCGCGATGCCTTCTTCGACACTCCCGGCCAGAAGAGGCCGATGTCCACGGTCCGCGACATCCGCGGAATCCGTCGGGATGGCAGCGAATTCTTCATCGAAATCAGCCTCAGCGGCATGGCCGTCGATGGCGCGCGCTACGCCCTGGCTTCGGTGACGACGTCACTGCCCGGCGCGCGGTCGATCTGGAACTGGAAAGACACCGGACCCAACTGGAAAAATTGGTCGAAGAACGTACGATCCAGTTGGCCGATCTCTACAATCGCGCCCCCTGCGGCTACCACTCGCTGGACGCCGACGGCGTCTTTGTCAATGTGAATCAGACCGAGCTGGACTGGCTGGGTTACTCCCGGGACGAAATGATCGGGCGCCTGCGCGCCCTGGACCTGATTTCCCCTGAATACGAGCCTGTTTTCCGCGAAAACTTCTCCAAGTTCGTGGCCTCGGGAGAGATAAAGGGATTGGAGCTCGAATTCCTGCGCAAGGACGGCAGTCGTCTCCCCATCCTGCTCAATGCTAGGGCGGTCTACGACGAGCAGGGCCGGTTCCTGCACAGCCTGTCCACCATCATCGACAATACCGACCGCAAGGAAGCGGAAGCCGCCTGGATTTCCGCCCGGGAAGCTGCCGAGGCTGCCAATCGGGCGAAGAGCACCTTCCTCGCCAACATGAGTCACGAAATCCGTACGCCCTTAAGCGCCATCATCGGGCTTGGCAATATCCTGCGGCGGGGATCCTGCGACCCAAAACAGGTCGAATTGCTGACCAAGGTCGATCGCGCCGCCCAGCATCTGCTCACCATCATCAACGACGTCCTCGACCTGTCCAAGATCGAAGCGGAACGCTTCGAACTGCATCCGACCGACTTCGATCTCGCGGAAGTCGCCGCCAACGTGGCTTCCATCATGCAGGAAAGGGTTGCGGCCAAAGGGCTGCAACTGAAAGTCGACTGTGTGCGGCTGGATCATTGGCTGAAGGGAGATGTCACCCGCCTGACCCAGGCCCTGCTCAACCTCGTCAGCAATGCGGTGAAATTTACCGAGAGTGGGGAGGTCAGCGTCCGTATCCGTTGTCCGGAAATCGACGGGGCGAGGATCAAGCTGCACATGGAAGTCCAGGATACCGGCATCGGCATTACCCCTGACGTGTTACCCAGGCTGTTCGCTTCCTTCGAGCAGGCCGACGCGTCGACCACGCGCAAGTACGGTGGCACCGGCTTGGGACTGGCGATCACCAAGCGACTTGCCGAGTTGATGGGGGGCGAAACGGGGGTCCGCAGCGAGTTCGGGGTCGGCAGCACTTTCTGGTTTACGGCCTGGCTGGAGCATGCCGATGCGACCGTCAAAGGGGGACCCACCTTGGGCAGTGCCGATGCCGAAGCTCGGCTCCTGGGAAGTTTTGTCGGCAGCCGGATCCTGCTGGTCGAGGATGAGCCGATCAATCGGGAAGTGGCCGCTGCCCTTCTGGAGGATATCGGCTTGTCGGTCACCATGGCCGACAATGGTGCCGAGGCGGTGGCCGCAGCGCGCGAGAGGCAATTTGACCTGGTGCTCATGGATATGCAGATGCCCATCGTCGATGGGCCGGAGGCCACCCGGCAGATTCGGAAATTGCCCGGCTGGGGAGCGATACCCATCGTGGCCATGACCGCCAATGCCTTTGCCGAAGATCGTCAGCGCTGTCTCGACGCAGGAATGAACGACTTCGTCACCAAGCCTTTCGATCCCGACGATTTCTTCGCGATTCTGCTGTACTGGCTGACCGTCGGGCAGGTGGCGAACGAAGAGGCCTGATCGCGGAGCGCTCCCGGCCTGGCCGGGTTGGCGCCCTGACGGGCTTCTCCCGGGTGGGAATCCGCTCGCGCCCAAACGAAAACCCCGCCGGGAAGGGTCCGGGCGGGGTTGGGCCGTGGGAACGGATCAGCCGTTGCCGTTGAAGGCTGCGCGGTAGATGGCGTGGCCGTCGGGGCCGGTGGATTCGCCGAAGGCGGCCTTGCCGCTCATTTCGACCTTGGCCGGAGACGCGCCGTTGTCGCTGCCGAGAGCGCGCTGATAGGCCTCGTGGCCGCTCCAGGGGTTGCCGGAGGGGGTGCCGTAGGCGGCCTTGCCGACGATGGTATTGGCTTGGGTCTCGTAGCCGAGGAAGGCACGCTGATAACCATCGTGGGCACCGGCGGAAGCGAAGCCGGCGATGGAGGTGAGGGAAGCGAAGGCGATGACAGAAGCAAGAGTCTTGGTTTTCATGATGGTTCTCCGTTGAAAGTTGGAATGCACGACAATCGCGGGAAGTTTTCGTAGGCGCCGACAGCTCCCGCAGTCTGCCGTTGCCCAGTTTCACTGTGGATCGCCGGTGTTTGCGATCGTTCGTGTCTTACTGTCTTTGTCGCGGAGAGGGCCGAATGCTTACGGCTTTTCCTTGACCGTTTGTAACCGACTGTGACGAACCGCATTGCCCCTTGTGGAGGACTTCGGCAAGCGCGCAGCCTGTTGAAACCAATTACGGTGCGTTGGAAAAACCGGATGCAGAAACTTTGAATATTTTTTCTTCCCCTGCCAGAAGTTCGACGAGGGTGTCCTGCTCGACGAAGTAAACCGCCAGCCGCAGCGGCCAGGCGTCGGAAGCGAAGAGGGCCGCGTAGCGTTCGAGTTGGGGGCGGTGGCGGGCGGCGCGGGCGGGGAGGGTGGATGCGTCGCCGGACGGCAGGCGCAGGGTCTTGTAATCGACGATCCAGCGGTAGCCGTCGGCGGTGAAGCAGCGGTCCACCTGGTGCTGGACGGGACCGTCGTTGCTGGCGGAGGAGAGCGCGAGTTCGCTGTCGCTCTCCGGGTGCGGACCCAGAATCCAACACCCCGTGGCACTGGCCAGGACGCCGGTGACGGCGGCGACGACCCGCCGGCTTCCGGCTTCCGCAAGGCGGGCGTCGAGTCCCCGCTGGCCCAGCCAGTTGCGGTAGGCCCCCGCCAGGCCCTCGATCCGGGCACTGGGCCAGGCAGCCAGGCCATCCCGGGCGATGAGCTCGAGGCAGCGATGGACCAGGGTGCCGATGGCGGCGTCTGCCGGCCCGCCCTCCTCGTCGGGGGGCAGGATCGGAGTGCTTGCCGCAGGGACGGGGACGGCGAGCCGTGCCTGGGGCAGCGTGTCGGAAGCGATCCGCCGCAGCGGCGCGATGAATGCTGCGCTGGCGGTGTCGGCGAGGGGCGCGGGAGGCGCGGCAGCGTCGGCCGCGGCGAAGGCCGCGCCGGCTTCCGCGTC
Source organism: Rhodocyclaceae bacterium (assembly GCA_035345935.1). Lineage (GTDB taxonomy): Bacteria > Pseudomonadota > Gammaproteobacteria > Burkholderiales > Rhodocyclaceae > SSSZ01. The sequence goes on from DAORDK010000025.1 coordinate 30,460, forward strand.
CCAGATCAGGCGCAGGAGCGAATCGGACGCGGGAGGTCGCGGGCCCTCGTCACCCGATTCGGCGCAGCCGACCAGATGGAGGCGCCGCCGGGCCCGGGTGACCGCAACGTAAAAAAGGCGCTCGGCTTCGTGGCGGCCGCGCTCCCGCTCCAGCCGGCGCAGAGCTCCGTATGCGGTGGGTGCGGAGGGATCGGCGCCGCCGGGAAGGGGCGCGGCGAGGAGCAGCTCGCCTTCCGCCGTCGGGACTTCGTCCCAGATGAGGAGAGGGGGGTCGTCGCCCCGGGGACGCCGGTGCAGACCGGGAATGATGACCGTGTCGAATTCCAGCCCCTTGGCCTTGTGGATGGTCATGAGCTGCAATCCGCGCGCCTCCGGGGCGGGGTCGGGTGGGGCGAACAGCGTGCGCGCCTCGGTTTCCAGATCCCCGGCGGTGAAGCGGCGCTCGGCTGCCAAGGTGTCCATGAGGGCGAAGAGGGCGGCGACGTCCTGGCGGTCCGCAGCGGCCGTTAGGCAGGCTTCGCCGCCCAGGGCGCGCCAGCTTCCTTCGATCCAGCGCCGCGGATGGCTGCGGCCGCGGTGGGCCAGGGCAGCGGCCAGCACGCCGGTCAAGTGGGCGAGGCGGCGGCGGCCGTCGCTCGTCAGTCGAGCGAGACGCGCTTCGTCCTGGGCGAGCTGCCAGACCGTGGCGTCGAAATCGTCGCCGGCAAGGGCGTGCAGGTCGGTCAAGGTGAGTCCGCACCAGGGAGCGCGCAAAATGGCCAGCCAATGGACGCGGTCGGCCAGGTGAAACAGGGCATGGGTCAGGGAAAGAATATCCTGGATGGCCTGCCGTCCTCCGAGGGGCTCGGTGTCGACGGCCTGGAAGCGGAGGTCCGGCGCCTCGCGGCGCAGGGCGGCCACCAGGCCATCCAGGTGGCTGCGGGCGCGGACCAGGACGGCGATGTCGGCTTCCGGCCGCTCGCGGCGGGTCGCCCGGATCAAGGCGAGCAGGGTTTCCGCTTCCAGACGGTCGCCGTCGCTGCCCGGTTCGCTCACGAGGGGATGCAGGCTGACTCCGGAATCCTCCTCGGCCGGCCGGGTCGCGAGGCAGGGAGCGTAGCGCACGGCGCCATGGAGGGGCTCGTCGACAGCCGGAAAGACCGCCGGAAAGACGCGGTTGACCCACTCCACCACCGCCGGCCGCGAGCGATTGTTCCGGAAAAGCCGCAGGCGCTCCGGGTGCAGGTTCCCCAGCCCGGCGTCGCGAATCTTGAGGAAGAGCCCGACATCGGCCTTGCGGAAGCGATAGATGGACTGCATGGGGTCGCCGACCAGGAAAAGGCTGCGGCCGTCGCCGGGCTCCCATCCCCGGGTCAGACCGGCGATCAGCCTGGCCTGGGTGGGGCTGGTGTCCTGGAACTCATCCACCAGCAGGTGGCGGATGCGATAGTCGAGGGCCAGGGCGAGGTCGGTAGGCGCCTCCTCGGGGCCGAGGGCGGTGATGGCGCGCAGGGCCACTTCGGCAAAATCGACGGCCCCCGCTTCCTGAAAGGCCAGCCACAGCTGGGCGGTGGCCAGATTGAGGAGGCGGGAGAAGTTGAGCACCGTGGCCCACTCTGCATCGCCGAAGACCGGCGCCGGGGCTTCCCGGAGCTGCGCCAGGGCGTCGCCGGCAGCGGCGCTCAAGGCATCGATGGCTTCCTGCAGGTCAGCCTTGGCCGCCTTGCCTGCGGGGGTGGGCGGGAAGCCCTGGCGGACGTCTAGCCTGGCCCGCAGGCGACCGTCGTTGGTGAGCAGCAACTGGCCCAGGGCCTGCCAGGCCGGGAGATCCGCCAGATCCCCGGTAAGGGGATGCTCCCGGGTTTCCAGCCCGACGATGGGAGAGTCGGGCCGGGTCGCCGCCAGTTGGGCGGCGGCGTAGCGGGCGCCGGCCAGCAGGGCTTCCTGGTCGCGGGGGCCGATGAGGTCGGCGGCGGTGGCGAGATCGCGTCCCACGAGGGCGGCGAGGGCGGCCTCGGCTTCGGCCCTCAGGCCGGCGTCGCCGCTGCGGACCGTGTGCGGCAACCACTGGTCGCGGCGGGCCAGCAGGGCGACCAGCAGTCGCTCCAGGCGGCCGGCGTCGTTGTCGAGAAATTCCAGGGCGGCGGCCACCGTGTCGGCGTCGCTGCCTTCGTCCTCCAGCAGGGCCAGGGTGCGGCGGGCCGCGCTGCGGTAGTGGGGCTCGGCGTCGTCGGCGATTCCCGGCTGGGCGCCGAAACGGGACAGGCAGGGCATCTGGCGCGCGAGCCGGCCGCAGAGGGCGTCCAGGGTGGTGACGGCGAGACGGCCGGGGTGGGCCAGGAGCTGCCAGCCGCGCTCCCGGTCCCGGGCGATCACGGCCCGGCCGAGATCGTAGGTCAACTGGCGATGGGGGACTTCGTCCCCCGGGCGTTCGCCGTTGGCGGCCATTTCCAGGCTGCCCAGGATGCGGTCGCGCATCTCGGTGGCCGCCTTGTTGGTGAAGGTCAGGGCCACCACCTCCTCGGGATGATCGGCCAGGGCCAGTAGCCGCAGGGTCCGCTGCGCGAGCAGTTCGGTCTTGCCGGCCCCGGCCGGCGCCTCGACCACGAAGGACGTGGGCTCCAGGGCACGGAGCCGGGCGGCGGCATCTTCGGCGAGGCGGGGATCAGTCATCGACGGGAAACTCGACGATGGCCTTGAGGACCCAGGGGTCCGCTGCGCCGGTCAGACCGCGGCCGACGCCGAAATTGAGTTTCCAGCCGGCCCGGTCGACGTCCACCGTCAGATAGGCGGTGTGGGCCTGCTCCCGGCGCGGTGCCGGATCGGCAAGCTTGCCGAGTTCGGTGTACAGCTCGACTCCGGCGTGGACGCCATCGCCGACAGCGCGGGAAACCTTGAATGCCGGACTCAGATCGAAGCCGCCTCCCCGGTTGCCGCGGGTGAGGCCGTAGCTGGTCAGCAGATTGGCGATGACCGCCCACTCCCGATCCCGGTAACCGACGATGGGGCGGATTTCGACGCTGTTGCGGATGGCGTCGAAGTGCCGCGTCGCGGTGACCAGTTCGAAATTGACTCCCGCGAACCAGCCGCCCTCGGCGGGGGCCTGGAGGGGCAGCCACTTGAGCTGCAACTGCTGGCCGCCCAGATAGCGCACACCGCGGCCATCGACCAGGGTGGGGAAGAGAATGCTGACTTCGGTGGTCGGACTGATGCCGTAGGAGATTTCCGGCGTCAGGCGCAGGCCCCGGGTAGCGGAAAGTTCGTGCCGGGACTCCCCGTGCCGGCGGCGGCTCAGGGTGCGATTGGCGTGGATTTCGAAGCCGAATTCGCCGGGTTCGTCGAGGCCGTCGTCATAGACGCGCAACTCCGCCGGCAACTCGGCCCGGGCCGGAGCGACCGGAGTCAGCGCAGTGAGGGCGAGGACGGTCAGGTACAGGGTACGGGTCATGGCGCAAGGGTGTCCGGCAGCAGAGGGTCGGGGAAGGCTGCGGCCCACTCCGCCAGGCGAAGCAGCGGCAGGACGTCGCAGCGTTCCAGGGCCTTGGCGTCGGCGACGCGAACCGCCGCCTCGCCGGCGCCGATTTCGGCGGCGATGGCGCGCAGCGCCGCGTCCCAGTGGGCGAGGACCGCCGGCCAGTCGGGGAAGGCGTCGGCGGGAAAGAGCTTGCGGCGGGGATTGTCGAGACCCGCGACTCCCGGCAGCAGGGCCTCTTCCGCCGCGACGCCGACGAAGCCGGGAACGTCGCTGCGGACCCGGGCGAAGGCGGCGCCCGCAACGTCCGCACCCCCGGTGAGCGGTGCGGCGATGGCGGCGTAGAAGGGCAATTGCGGTTCGCTGAGGCGGGCGGCGCTCCAGTTGCGGGCATCCAGGTTCTTGCCGGTCTTGTAGTCGAGGACCAGGACGCGGCCGTCGGCCAGCCGGTCGAGGCGGTCGATGACGGTACGGATGCGGATGGCGTCCAGGTCCACCTCGACCTCCCTTTCCCGGGCCACCACCTCGAAATCCTCGCTGCGACCCTCCTCAACGGTCAGCCAGACGGCGAGCAGGCGTTCCAGCCGGCGCCCTTCGAGGCGGCGGAA